>JAZLMO010000078.1:0-19512 GCA_045598675.1 Sphaerochaetaceae bacterium | reverse complement strand
TCTCCTCCACAGTTTCTTAGAACTACAAAACATGACGAGCTTCAGCCTTGGCCACCTTGTTACTTTCATCTTTCTGAAATCATTGTAACAACAGGTTCTTGGTTCAAACTACTGTATCTGACTTTTTATCATTCCTCCTTTACTTTGCAAATAAATGGTAAAATAAATGGTAAAAGAATTTTTGACTTTCATCTAGTCTGAACTTAAAATTAAAGGTATAGAAAACGATTTCTTAAGGAGGGAACCTATGAATCTTAATGTTAGAGGTGTTCACTACCAGCCAAGTGATGAGACAATGGAGTTTCTGAACAAAAAACTGCAGAAACTGGCCTTCGCCGAGAGTTATCTTCATGACCTTGATATAGTTATAAAGAGAGAAACTGTAGGACAGGGATTCCATCTGGATGCTCTTATCCATTTCAAATGGGGAACGGAAAAACTTGTCAGCTACGATTGTTACGAATTGTATGAAGGAATCGAGATGCTTGCTGATAAAATCGAATCTTCAGCAAGAAAGGAAAAATCAAAAGTAATCGAAAAATAATAAAAAACATGCACTTTAAAAAATACTGTTGCATCTTTGTAAAAAACATGCAGCAGTATTTTTTTATTCATGTTGCCTTATTTTGTCAAAATAATGCTTTTTCATATCATTTTCAAAAGAAGCATTATCAGGATATTCACGCCCAAGACAAGGAAGCCATAAAGACTTGTCTTCCATACACAGGTAAAAGAAAACGTTTTCTTTCCAATCTTTTGGGAAACAATTGAAAATGTAGGAGAACATTTCCTTTTTAACTTCATTGGAATACGAATATTTACCTGCAATCGGTGCAAGAGGCATCTGTGTTACCATTGTAGGTCTTCGGCTTTCTCTGAGTGTTCTCAGATTCTGTTTTGTAAATGTCAGAGTGCCCAGTCCTACCATGACAGTTTTTTTAGGATCTATTACATCTGTAAGCTTTTTTACAAGTTCAGAATATTCCTTTTTCCAGTCGTTGAAATAAACAATCGGATGAATATGAAAACCTACAAGATGCCCCTTTTCCGAACATATCCGGGCAGCCTTGATTCTGCTTTCCTGAGTTGCTGCAAGATGTTCTTCCTTTTCACAGACGGTCTTTGCATTAAGACTCCATGTTGAAATAATATTTTCCGGGAGATTTTCTTTTATCCAATCGGTTCTGGAACATTTTGTTTTAAGCTCAACAACAATTTCCGGATGTTTTTCCGCAAAAGAAGACAAAGCCTTGATTGTTCCGTAATCATCTCCAAGCAACAGAGAATCCGAACTCTGTCCTGTTCCGATATGCCAAACATTATCTTCCAGAATAATGTTATTCAGCTTTTCTTCAAGATTGCTTACAACCCTTATTTCATTTTCAGAGTAAAAACTCTGAATAGAGCAATATGCACAGGCAAATGCACACTGCTGAACGGCATCCAGCGTTTTGAGATTGCAACATCTGAGAACCGGGCTTTCAGAAGGACAAGGGCATCTGCCCATAATTGTATCAGGAGCCTTGAAATCCGTGACTATTTTTACATCCTTTCCTTTGAAATCATAAACCGGATTAAAGAGAGAATAATCTATAGGCAGGGATCTGAGTTTATCAATCTTTTCTATCACCTGTGAATATGCTTTTCTCACAGAGTTCTTATAACTCATATCACACTCAGGCCACAAGTCTTCCAGATGCGATCCGTTCCACAGTATAAGATCCTGTTCATGTTCCCTGAGAATTCTTTTCTGTTGAAAACTTAAAAACGGAATACTGTCTGTAAACATTTTACACCTTAAATTTATCAAGAAGATTTTGCGCTGCAGCCTTTGAGACCCCTGCTCTTTGGGCAATCTCATCGGCAGAACATACAAGTGCGTCATCCAACGTAGTAAAAGCATTCATGATTTTCGTACTGGATACTTTTCCTATTCCCTTAACACTTTGCAGAAGATGAAAACTTGCCTCTTTGCTTCTCATTGCCTGGTTTGCACCTGTTGCAAATCTATGACATTCATCTCTGATTGCAATCAGAATCCTGAGTCCTTCATTGCTGTGATCAAGGTTCAGATCCTTTCTATCGTCATCAAATACAATTGTTTCCAATCTTTCCGCAAGTCCCACAACCGGGATATCTGCAAATCCTATCTCATCAAGTACATCACGTGCAGAATTGACCTGCCCTTTGCCACCATCAATCAAAATCAGATTCGGCTTCGGCAAGTCTTCATTCATTACTCTTGTATATCGTCTTCTGACTGCTTCTCTGATTGCTCCGTAATCATCTATTGCCCCATTGAGTGAACGGATGTTGAACCTTCTGTATCCTGAAGGATTGGGATTACCGTCAACAAAGGAAATAAGTGAAGCAACCGTATACTTTCCGTTTAATTGTGCAATATCAAAACCTTCAATCAGATGCGGAGTATCATCCAGATCCAGAATATCCCGCAGTACTTCAAGGGCTGCAGTGTTGTCACGTGTCTTCAAACGTTTTTCAACATCTCTGCAGGCATTTTCCGCTGCCATTCTCAAAATTCTGAAATCTTTTCCGTCCTTCGGTACACATACATCTACATGTCTGTTCATTACATCTGCAAAGTACTTTGAAATAAGTTCATTATCCTCTTCGTGCGAAACAAACAATTGATTGGGAACATCCTTTGCTTCCTCATAATATTGTATCAGGAAGTTCAGCAAGGTTTCAGATTCGTCACCGAATGTCTGAGCCCTGAATAAGGCTTTTCCTATAAGTTTTCCGTCTCTGAACTGCATTATTGAAACAGTACAAAGCGGGCTTCTCATTTCTATGGCTGCATAATCACGACTTTCCGTATTGCTGTAATCCTCAACCATCTGGGCTTTTGTCATACCTTGTAATACAGAAAGCATATCCCGTTTTTTTGCCGCAATTTCGTACTGCATTTCTTTTGCGGCAAGCATCATTTCATCCTCAAGTTGTTTTTCAAGTTCTTCATTTCCGCCGTTCAGCAGTTTTCTGATTTTCTCTATGCTTTTTGAATACTCTTCTTTGGAAATCTTGCCGCAACACGGAGCACTGCACCTGCCTATGTGGTAATATATGCACGGCTGATCTTTCTTACGCATCGGAACCGAGCACTTCCTCAATTTGAAAAGCTTATCTATCAGATCCAGATATGAATATAACTTTCCGGCATCAGGGAACGGACCAAAATATTCAGATCCATCCTTGATAACCCTTCTTGTCCTGAATACTTTAGGAAAATCTTCATTTGATATTCTGATCATCGGATAACTTTTTCCGTCTTTGAGGAGAATATTGTAATGCGGACTGTATTTCTTAATCAGATTGTTTTCCAAAATCAAGGCTTCATAGTCATTTCCGGTTATGATGTAGTCAATATCTCTGATTTTTTCCACCAATGCTGCAGTTTTTCTGTCTCTGTTAGGAAGAAAATACTGACTTACCCTTTTTCGCAGACTCTTGGCCTTTCCTACATAAATTACAGTTCCGTTTTCGTCTTTGTGCATATACACACCCGGATTAAGAGGGAGAGAATGAGCCTTGGCCTTTGCCTCTTCAAAATAATTGTTTTCAGGAACTGTATTCATACATTATCAGCTTACCCGTTCTCTCGAGCTATAACAACAACCTTCAATAAGAATCTTGCAATCGATTTCATGATGAAATAAAATTCTGTCTTATGAAACGCAATGATTCAAAACAGGTTTTTGACATACCTATGTATAACAATATATTCCCGTTTCTCCTAAAAAGAAGATGCGACTCCCTTGTATATCACACGCTGAAAATGGATGTTACGGAAACAGTGAATTATGTCAGAGAATTCAATTCCCAAAAACCTGAATTCAGGATGAAATTCTTCTATGTCTTTGTTGCAGCCCTTATGAGAACTCTGGCAGTAAGACCTGAACTCAACCGGTTTATTGCCAACAAAAGATACTGGCAGAGAAACGATCTTTCCATGTCATTTGTCGTAAAACCTGACTTTACAGATGAATCTCCGGAAACAAGTACTACTGTATATTTCAATCCGGAAATGACTCTGACAGAATATGCAAAAAAGCTTCATGACTGCATATTCAGCATTAAAGACTCAAAGGATACAACCAATGCAGATGCGTTAATAGGCTCTTTGTGGCACCTACCCAACTGGATACTGCAAACAATTATCGGATTACTTCAGCATATAGATAAAAGAGGACATCTCCCTCAGTTCATTCGTGATGCAGATGGTCTTCATGCTTCTGCCTTTGTATCAAATCTGGGATCAATAGGAATTGAAGGAGGATCTCCGCATCACCATCTTTATGAATGGGGAACAACAAGTATTTTTGTCACAATCGGTGGGCTTGAGAGAGTCAAAGAATTTGATGCAGACGGAAAAGTTTCCTCCGTCAGAGAAAAGGTAGAAATAGGTATTACAGTTGATGAAAGAATTTCCAGCGGATTCTATTTCGTAAAAAGCATGCAGATTCTCCAAAAATATCTGAACAATCCCAAACTGTTGGAAGAAAAACCTGAACTGCCTGCTCCTGTTCTCACAAAACGTGAATATCGCAACAAACTGCGTGCAGAGAAAAAAACTATTTCAGATACTCATTAATCTGACGGACAATATTTCTTGTATTCAGAGGACAATTTGAACTCTCAAAAGTTGTTATGAGGTTTTTACCCGGCATATATCCGAACTTATTGTACTTGTTGATTTTCAATAAAGCCTCTTTACAATAATCAGAATCTTCCATCATTCTGAAATGTTCCCAGATATAAACCTGATGTGTTCTTACATTCAGTACGCAGAAGTCAGGATTTACAGAAGATTCATTCTGGAAAGAAGCACGGCAACTCCTGCAGAACAAGCAGTTTCCGTCCTCAAAACACGTGAGCCCAAAAGCTTACTTGAATAACCTGCCTCACAGAACAGTTTGCGTTCGTAGTCAGACCATCCACGCTCCGGTCCTATGGCAATAACGGCACAACCGGCAACCTTAGCCTTACTCAGAGGTTCGGCTCCGTTCTTATTATCCAAAACAATGAATGAAACATCAGGATTATTACCTGCATAAACTATAGCCTGTTTAACGTTTTCTGCAAAAACAACATCAGGAACACCTGCATGGGCACTCTGCATAGCACCGTCAAGAAGGTAGTCTTTATACTCACCTGTAGTATATAAGTTGCTGGACATGTAGGACTTTTCCCCGGTCTGTGAACCGCAGAGAATAAGACGTTCAACCCCAAGACTTACAGCCTCACGGAGAATACGTTTCATACAAATAGGACGCACCTGTGCAACAATAAGTGTCACAGGATATAAAACAGGTACACTCTCCGGCTTATATTCAATTGAAATACCTGAGGAAGAAACAGAAGAAATCAACGCAGTTCCCTCACTTTCGTTGATGATTCCCATTTTAAAGGAATCACCCTCATTAAGTTTCAAAACATCAATGATGTGCTTTGCACGTTCATCTTCAAGAGGAATAATACTGACAGGTTTCTCAAACAGAATAATATTCATTTATCAAACATTTAACAAAAAACTATTTTTCAATCATGGCAACTGCCTGGCAGACAACCGCATCTCCGCTACCCAATTCGTTAAGCATATGTTCAGCAGTTTTGGCCTTGACATTAACCTGATCTTTTTTCAAACCTAAACAACCGGCAATTACATCTGACATCTGGTTTTTATAAGCAGAAAGCTTGGGACTTTGCAGAATAACAGTTGAATCAATATTGACTATTGAATAACCGTTATCCTTCAGTAAATCAGAGGTTTTTTTCAACAGTAACAATGAAGAAATATTCTTATATTCATTATCTGTATCCGGGAAATAAGTACCTATATCACCAAGAGATGCAGCACCAAGCAAGGCATCAATTATGGCATGAATCAAAGCATCACCGTCAGAGTGACCCAAACAACCTTTATCACAGTCTATTTTCACCCCGCCCAGAACAAAAACCCTGTCTGAAACAAGTTTATGAATATCCCAACCCGTACCTACTCTCTTCATTTTATATCCTTTGGAAAAGTAATCTTAACATTATCTTCACTTCCCTCAACTGCCATTACATTCATACCGTAATCCATGAAAACCCGGGTATCATCCGTGTAACCGGCATTATGACGACTCTGAGCCAACTCATGCGCTTTGAAAATCTCAGGAAAAACAAAAGTCTGAGGAGTCTGAACCCTGCAAACATTCTCTCTGTTAAGAGATTCTTTCATAAAACCATTCCTGTCTGTTTTAATAAGAGTATCAGTAACATGAACAACAGGGACTGCACCGCCGAACTTTACAGCAGTATCAACGGTATCGGAAATAATTTTCTCCGTCACAAACGGTCTGGCACCGTCATGAATGCAAACACAATTAACATTGAGCTGTTCATTTAAACGATTTATTTCATACAAAGCATTGAAAACAGAATCCTGACGGGAATCACCGCCTTCTACCAAAAAGACAGGAACTTTCTTCTGATCAAGAATATCTTCCAAAGCCCCTCTGGTTTCCTCTTTCAGACCTTTTCTGTATGTAATAAAAAGAGCAACAATATTCTGATGTTTCAGAAAAGGAATACATGCACTGTACAGAACAGAATGACCGTTCAAATCAACAAATTCTTTCTTACGCACAACTGAATCACCATTATTGAAACGGCTTGAAGAACCTGCTGCTGTAATGATTGCAGCCAAACGAACTGACATTTACTTCTCCAGCTGTGAAAAAATCTCTTTTTCTATGAATGAAGCATCCTTATTCATTGAAAAAGCACATTCATCTATAAGAAGTCTCAAAGCATTATCATATAATTTGCGTTCCTGAACAGGAAGTTCCTTGACTTTACTTCTGTGATACAGACCCTGAACAACTTTGACAATTGAACCTATAGACCCCTCTTTGACAAGATCTACATTCATCTGATATCTTGCCTTCCAATCTACATTTACAGGTTCATACTTGTCTGAAATACTGGCTAAAGCCTTCTTGGCAGCAGAAGCACTTACAAGGGCTCTGACACCAACCTCTGACACTCTGGAAACGGGAATGCTCACAGTCATATCTGAAATATCAAAATAAATGACATAGTACAGAGCCTTTTCTCCGTGAACTTCACGCTCTCTGATGTCTTTGATTAATCCTACACCCTGAAGCGGGTATACAATGTGTTCACCGATATTAAATTCCGTAACAACCTTGACGGCAGTCTTCTTTTTTGTAGCCATGAGATTATTATATCACAGAAAAACAGTTTTTTAAACTCTTCCGTAAAGACGGATATATTCCCTCAGCCTGTCAAGCATCCAATTCTGCAATAAATCCGGATTAAAACGCCATGACCAGTTGGAAGAACCAACAGTTGAAGGAGTATTCATTCTTGCACTGTCATCAAGACCCATAATGTCCTGAAGAGGAATTACAACATATTTAGCAGAACTTGCCAGAAGAGACCTTATCATCTGCCAGACAACATCATCATCGGAAGACTGAAGATAACGACGGACAATATCTTTGTAAGAATCGCTTAAACTGCTGAACCAACCTCTGCTTGTCTGATTGTCATGAGTACCGGTATAGGCAACGCAGTTTTTTTCATAGTTGTAAGGAAGATACCAATTGTTTTTATTCAAAGTGCCGTTGTTGTAGTCAAATGCAAAATGAAGAATCTTCATTCCCGGAAAATTATTGTCCAATCTGAGCTTTTCAACTTCCGGAGTAATTACTCCAAGATCTTCTGCAATGATTGCATCATTTTTGAAAAAGTCCAGAATCTTCTGCCCCGGAGACTTTACCCACTGCCCGGCAGAAGCATCAAGAGCATCAGCAGAAGACTCCCAACAAGCCTCAAACCCCCTGAAATGATCAATTCTGACAACATCAACCATCTTAAGTGTCATTTCAACACGCTTTCTCCACCAAAGGAACTGAGTCTTCTCATGAACCTGCCAATCATAAACAGGATTACCCCATAACTGCCCTGTAGAAGAAAAAGCATCAGGAGGAACACCAGCCTGAGAATCTTTGAAAAGAGCCTTGTTCGTCCACACATCAACACTGTCTTTTGCAACAAAGAAAGGAATGTCCCCTATTATTCTGATACCCAAACTGCCGGCATATTCATGAAGAGAATTCCATTGTCTGAAGAAAAAATACTGTAAAGCCTTGTATATAAGAACAGAATCGGAAAGCTTTTCAGTCCATTCCTTAACTGCCGACATCTTGCGTTCTCTTATGTCTTCAGGCCAGATAAACCATCTTGAATCATTGAAATGACAGACAAGACTCTGATACAGAGCATAATCATCAAGCCACCATGCATTATCGTTGCAGAAAACAGTGAAATCCCTATCATACAAATGGTTCTTGATATAAAGAGAGGCAGCCTCTTTGAGATACTTCATCTTATGAAGATAAACATCAGGATAATCAACACGTGCATTTCTGTCCTGGCAAACATCTTCAAAATTACACTGAACGCCATCAATGGAACGCAAATCTATCAGCAATTCATTTCCGGCAAAAGTCGAACGGGCAGAATACGGAGAATCTCCGAATCCGGTAGGTCCTAAAGGCAGAACCTGCCAAAGTCTGACGCCTGCATCAGATATACGCCTGAGAATATCACGGGCCTCACAACCCAGATCACCTATACCGAAAGGAGAATTAAAAGAAGTGGGATGCAACAGCACCCCACATAAACGTTCAGTATTTTTCATAAGTTTTATCAGTCGCTGATAAGCATTGTCTTAGGATCAAGAGCAACTCCGGAAGGATGTGCAATACTTGTTTTATGATCCTGAACTACAGTCATGATTACACGACTCTTTTCTTCGTTATAGTGAAGACCCACAAGAACATCGATAATACCAAGGTAAGGAGTCATACTCTCTGCAATACCGTATTCATCATATTCAACTTCAGGTCTTACAGGTGAAACAGAGAACCATACTTCTACATTCATATCCTTGGCAAATTCTTTGATTTTCTTAACATCTTCTTCTGTGGCAACAGTCAGTTTGTAACCGTCAAAGAACACAGCATCAGCCTTAAATGAACCTGCACTAATCAAAGTTTCAAGACTGGAAAGAATCTTATCAACACTTGTACTTTCCTGTGAGAAATTCATCATAACACGGCTTGAACGAATCTTTTCATACACTTCAAAAGCATCATCAAGACTCTTGTTGTCGGCAATCTGCTTAAAAGCCTCCTTGTACCAATTCATTATATGTTCAACATTGGAACCAAAGGATACATGAACCACATTTTCGCCCTGAAGCAACTTATCTATTGCAAGATGAACCATACATGCAGTCTTTCCGACACCATGACGTGATGTAAGAACACCCAGATTTCCACGTCCCAGACCACCGTTAATGGACTCTTCAAATACTCTGATAGGACTTTTTTTGATTAATTCGTTAACTTCCATAAGTTTCTCCTGATAAACAAAACTCTGAAAAATATGGTCAATAAAAAAAGAAAGTTCAGCTGTCGGTCACTATCTTTGCCAAAGGCACCGGTAAATGTGACAGCCAAACTCCGTATAACGATGACCTTATTATCACGGAATTTTGTCCGTCAATCAATACAATTTTTACTTCTTTTTGTTGTCTTTTTCCTCAAATTGCTTTTTAAGCTCTTCTCCGACAGATACAGGAACCTTTGCATAACGGCAAAGTTCCATTGTAAATTCAGCCTTTCCCTGTGTCATTGAACGCAAAACTGTTGAATAACCGAACATTTCGGAAAGAGGTACTTCTGCATCAACACGGCATGTTCCGTTATCTTCAGTAGAAGAAATAATCATACCTCTCCTCTGGTTAACAGTTCCGAAAACAGCACCCTGGAACTCTGAAGGACTCTCTACCTCAACCTTCATGATAGGTTCAAGAATAGCAGGTTTAGCCTTTGCAAAAGCTTCCTTGAAAGCTCCTATTGCAGCAGTCTGGAATGCCATATCAGAACTGTCAACAGGATGCCAGGCACCGTCGTTTACCAAGCATCTGACACCTACAATAGGGAAACCCAGCTGAGGACCTTTCTTCATAGCACTTACAAAACCCTTGTCACAGGAAGGAATGTACTCCGTAGGAATTGCTCCGCCCTTGACTTCATTGACAAATTCATAATCCTTTGTCTCTTCTTCCTGTCCCGGAACAGCAACAATAGGTTCAATAAAACCTGCAACACGGGCAAACTGTCCGCTTCCACCTGTCTGTTTCTTGTGTGTATAGTTGAATTCGGCTTTCTGGGTAATTGTTTCCCTGTAAGCAACCTGAGGCTGACCTACTTCAACATCACACTTGTATTCACGTCTCATTCTCTCAACATAGACATCAAGATGTAGCTCACCCATTCCCTTTATGATTGTCTGATTGCTTTCAGGATCAACATAGCACTGGAAGGTAGGATCTTCTTTTGTGAAACGGTTGATAGCCTTACTCATGTTATCCTGACTCTTCTTGTCCTTAGGAAAAATTGCAAGACTGATAACAGGATTGGGAACAAACATACTTGTCATTGTGTAGTTTGCCTTTCCTCCGCAGAAAGTATCACCTGAAGCACAATCAACACCGAAAAGCGCTGCAATATCACCGCAGTGGGCTTCCTGAATATCCTCCATTTCAGAGGCATGCATCTTAATCAATCTTCCGATTTTAATCTTCTTTTTTGTTCTTGTGTTAACAAGTTCATCACCCTTATGCAGACATCCCTCGTAAACACGGATATATGTAAGCTGACCGTACTGACCGTCTTCCAACTTGAAAGCAAGAACAACAGGAGGTCTGTCTTCGCTTGCTTCAAGAACAACTTCTCTCTCATTGTCATCAAGATCCAAAGCCCTGTTTTCAACTTCACTCGGGTCAGGAAGATACTTTGTGACACCATCAAGAAGCGGCTGAATACCCTTGTTTTTATGAGCAGATCCTACAAAAACCGGACACATCTTAAGTAAAAGAGTACCCTTTCTGATAGCTTTCTCTACAACTTCAGTATCAGGCTCTTCACCTGAAAGAACTGTTTCCATAAGATCATCATCAAAATCACTTGCAGCTTCCAAAAGCATCTGATGACGCTCCTGAGCCTCTTCAAGCATAGACGCCGGAATTTCTTCTATACGGATATCATTTCCCATAGGACCGTCAAAATAGATGGCCTTCATCCCGACAAGATCAATTACACCCTCAAGCTGATCTTCAAGACCGATAGGAAGCTCAACCATCACGGCATTGAGCTTGAGCTTTTCTCTCATCTGCTCAACAACACGCTTGGGATTTGCACCTACACGGTCACATTTATTGATAAAAGCAATACGTGGAACACGGTAACGATCCATCTGTCTGTCAACTGTAATACTCTGACTCTGAACACCGCCTACTGAACAAAGAACCAGAATGGCTCCGTCCAATACTCTCAATGAACGCTCCACCTCAACAGTAAAATCAACGTGACCCGGAGTATCAATAACATTGATGTCGTAACCTTTCCAGTGAACATTTGTTGCAGCACTGGCAATTGTTATTCCTCTTTCACGCTCAAGTTCCATACTGTCCATTGTTGCTCCGACACCGTCTTTGCCGTGAACTTCATGAACTGCGTGAATACGATTGCAATAGAATAGAATTCTTTCACTCAGGGTTGTCTTTCCTGAGTCAATATGGGCACTGATACCTATATTTCGCATTTTCTTTAATTCTGACATTTTTTCTAAAACCTCTGAAATTCTCATGAAACCTATCATATTTTGAAGAACACTTCAATTACCCGATTAACAAATTATCAGAATACTAATAATATGTCGGTAGATATGGGAAAAACAAAAACTGAAAAGAACATTCTGACAGCATTTTTGCTGAATTTTGCCTTCTCAATTGTAGAATTCGTCGGTGGCGCATGGACAGGGAGCGTTGCCATAGTATCAGATGCAGTTCATGATGCAGGAGATGCATTAAGCATAGGAATTGCCTACATACTTGAAAAGAAAAGCGGGAAAAAACCGGACGAACAGTTTACATATGGCTATTCCAGATATTCGGCAATAGGATCTGTATTAACATGTGCAATCCTTTTTGCCGGATCCGTTATGGTTATAGTCAAATCAATAATCAGACTGATGGCTCCCCAGGAGATTAATTACAGCGGAATGATTGTATTTGCCGTTTTCGGGGTTATTGTCAACACAATAGCAGCATTCATGACAAAATCAGGCGATTCAATGAATCAGAAAGCCGTAAACCTGCACATGTTGGAAGACGTACTCGGATGGGTTGTCGTCCTCATAGGAGCAATAGCCATGAGATATACAGATATCAGGATAATAGACCCTCTGATGTCCTTGGCTGTCGCACTGTTTATTCTTTTCGGTACAATAAATAACCTCAAACAAGCGCTGAACATTTTCCTTGAACGCACACCGGACGGAATATCTATCAGTGAAATCAGAAAACACCTCATGGAAATTGAAGAAGTAAATGATGTACACCACATACATGTGTGGAGTTTTGACGGAATAAACAACTGTGCCACCATGCACATTGTCACTTCGCAGGACGGAGCAACGGTAAAAAGAAAAATCAGGGAAGAACTGGCAGAACACGGCATAAGTCACGTAACACTCGAGCTGGAAAAACCGGAAGAAAAATGCTCTGAAGAATGCTGTAATATGAAAACCGACACCTCTCAGATTCACAATCATCACCACCATCATTGAAATGTCTGACTGACGACTGATTTACTTTTTATGCATGTGTATGTAGAATAATCGGGAAATATTTTTTATATCGGAGCAGACAATGATTGATGTCAAAAACCTCCATCCGTTGGAAGTAAAGCTTTTAAGGCACGTCACACCTGAATGTGACATTACAGCAGAAAAGATTGTTAACGAACTCGGCTACAATATCGGCCAGTGCAACCAGGCATTTTCATGGCTGACAGCAAAAGAATGTCTTGAAGAAACAAGCAGAAAGACAATAGTAACGTATGAGCTCACAGACTTGGGAAAAGAACAGGCTGAAAAAGGAACTCCCACACAGAGAATATTCAACCTTCTCCTTTCCGGTGAAAAACTCACACTTCCGGAAATCTGCGCAAAGTTGAACCTTGAACAGAGCGACATAGGTTCTGCATACGGTTCACTTGCAAAAACAGGTTCATGTGCTTTGGATGAAAACAAGAAAGCATATATCAAAAATCCTGAAGTTCCGGCAGACATCACAGACACTGACAAACTTCTCAAAAGAGGTCTTGAAGGCGCTGTTGATGAAACAGATATGTCTGACCGCGAAAAAGCCCTTATGACAAACATTTCAAAGAAGAAAGGTGCTGCAGGTTCTCCGTATAAAATGAAGGAACGCGAAGTTGTTGTCTATCGGCTTACAAAAACCGGAGAGGAAACAAAACAAGCTGTCATTGATGCCAAGATAACAGGCGAAGAAATCGGGGTCCTTACACCTTCAATCATTGCAAGCGGCTCTTGGAAAAATGCAACATTCAGACCTTACGGCCTTGATGCTCCTGTATCCCGTCTTGTTCCGGGACGCCACAATCCTTACGGCAACTACATTCAGTGGGTTAAAGATAAGCTCACATCACTTGGATTTGAAGAGTTCGACGGTCCTCTTGTAGAAAACGAATTCTGGAACGGAGATGCTCTTTTCATGCCTCAGTTCCACAGCGCACGAGATATTCACGATGTTTACTACGTCAAGGAACCAAGACATTGCAAGGAAATTGAAGAACCTTGGCTTACAAATATTGCAAATGCACATATGAACGGCGGTAACACAGGTTCACGCGGTTGGCAGTATCAGTTTGACCATGAATTCACCAGACGTCAGATTTTAAGAAGCCAGGGAACAGTTCTTTCCGCACATCAGCTTACCAAGGCAAAAAAACCGGGAAAATATTTCGGTGTTGTAAGATGCTTCAGATACGATGAAGTAGATGCAACTCACGGAGCAGACTTCTATCAAACAGAAGGAATCGTAATAGGCAAAGAAGCCAATTTAAAAGATCTTTTGGGTCTTCTCAAGATGTTTGCAACGGAAATTGCCGGTGCCACGGATTTCAAGTATGTCCCGGGTTATTTCCCGTTTACTGAACCCTCTATTGAAATTCACATCAAACACCCTGTTTTGGGATGGTTCGAACTCGGAGGTTCAGGAATCTTCCGTCCTGAAGTAACAAAGAGCCTTGGAATTGACGAACCTGTTCTTGCATGGGGTCTTGGAATTGACCGTATGGCTCTTATGCATCTGGGACTCAATGACATCAGAGAGCTTTTCACCCCGAACATTGAAAGTGTCAGAACAAGGAGGGGAAATTAATGCCTAAGTTTGAAACAAGTGAAAAACTATTCTACGGTCTTATGGGCCGTCCTTATACAGATTCAGAACTTGAAGATATTTTTCCGAGAGCCAAGGCCGAACTTGATGGTCATGACAAGGAAAATCATGTTCTCAAAATTGAGCTTAATGATACAAACAGACCTGACCTCTGGTCTGCAATGGGTCTTTCAAGACTTCTTAAAAACTATGATAATCCTCAGCCTTCAAAATATGCTTTCTTCTCCTCAAAAGAGAAGAGTCTGCCAAGTGAAGGCAGAGAACTTCATATAGGTTCAAGAGCAAAGGAAGTCAGGGCATACTCCGTTGCATTTGCAGCAGACGGAAAGGTTGTTGATGATGAAATTCTTCAGACTCTTATTCAGAGTCAGGAAAAACTCTGTTTCAACTTCGGAAGAAAAAGAAAAACAATTGCACTTGGCATTTACCGTGACCGGATGATTGAATATCCGGTTCACTATGACGGAAAAGATCCTGACAAAACGGAATTTGTACCTCTTCACATGGATGAAAAACTGAATCTCAGACAGATTCTTGAAAAGCACCCTAAGGGAGTTGAATACGGTTACATCATTAAGGATAAACCTGTCTATCCTGTATTAAGTGACGACAGCGGAAAAATCCTCAGTATGCCACCTATCATAAACAGTGCAGATGTAGGAGCCGTTGAAGTCGGAGATTCATCTCTGTTTGTTGAAATGTCAGGCCCAATTCTGAAAGACCTTCTTCTGTGTGCTTCCATTATGGCTTGTGATATGGCAGATTTAGGTTTCAATATCAAACCTGTAAAAGTCGTGTTCGCAGAAGAAACAGAATTCGGAAAGGAAATTACAGTTCCTTATTATTTTCAGGACGGTGCTTCCTGTACTCTTGAAGATATTCACCATGTTTTGGGAGAAGATATCAGCGCAGAAGAAGCCCAGAAAGCATTAAGCAGAATGGGAATTGAGAGTACTGTCAGCGCAGACAAAGTTTCAATCAAATGTCCTGTTTACAGAAACGACTTTCTACATGCCGTTGATGTTGTTGAAGATGTAATGATAGGCTACGGCCTTGATAAATTTGTTCCCACAATTCCAAAGGATTTCACAGTCGGTCGTCTTTCACCTGCAGAAGAACTTTCAAGGAAAATCAAGGACATCATGGTTGGTCTTGGTTTCCAGGAAATGATGTACAACTATCTGGGCTCAAGAAAAGAATATGCCGATAACATGAATATCAAGGGTGAAAAAATCATCATGATTGCAAACCCTATGAGTGAAAACTTTGAGGCTGTCCGTCCTTCTGTTATCCCTTCACTTATGGAGAGCGAAGGAGCATCTCAGAGTGCTGTTTATCCTCACATGATTTTTGAAGTCGGAAAGATTGCATATCTTGAACCTTCAGATAACAGCGGAACTGTCACAAAGAACAGTCTGGGCTTCCTTGCTGCAGACCAGGTTATCGGTTTCAATGAAGTCAACAGCTACGTCAATACACTCATGTACTTCCTCAGGAAAGAGTATACTTTGGCACCTTGTCAGAACGATACAAGATTCATAGAAGGGCGTTGTGCCGATATCATGGTCGGCAATACCAAGGTAGGTACATTCGGAGAAATTCATCCTCAGGTTCTTGAGAACTGGGGCTGTGCTGTTCCTGCAGTTGCATGTGAAATTGAACTGGATAGCCTGCTGTGAACAAAACTCAGAGTATGTCTGCGCTGAGAATAATGCTCAAAAGCAGATATTTTGAAGAAAAAACCGAAGCGCTTTTCAAAGCCGGTCTCATTCACGGAACAACCCATCTTGCAAACGGACAGGAGGCTTCACAGGCAGGTCTGTGTATGGCTCTGGAAGATAATGACTGGATTGTTCCCACTCATCGTTGTCATGGTTTCACAATTGCAAAAGGCAGCAGCTCCTATGCTATGTTCAGTGAAATGTTCGGTTCCTCTCATGGTCTTGCAAAAGGTCTTGGAGGAAGCATGCACATGCCTGACAAGGAGCATTGCAACATAGGTTCTTCTGCAGTTGTAGGTTCCGGGGTTCCGCTTGCAGTGGGAATTGCATGGTACTTGAAAAGACATGATATCAGAAACATAAGTGTTGCAATTTTCGGAGACGGTGCTTCTTCCAGAGGCAGTATTCATGAGAGCATGAATCTGGCTTCTGTTTGGAAACTTCCCGTTCTGTTTTACTGTGAAAACAACGGATACGGAATGAGTGCTTCTTCAGATGATATGGTAAGCGTTCTCAGGGTTTCTGACAGAGCATCTTCTTATTCAATATCCGGTTCAACAATAGACGGAAATGATGTTGAAAAAGTTTATGATGAAGTCTGCAAAGCAGTTCAGTATATCAAAAACGGAAACGGCCCTTATCTTCTGGAAGTCATGACATACCGTCAGAAAGGTCATTCAAAAAGTGACAGTAGAGTTTACAGAACTTCTGAAGAAGAACAGTCATGGCTTTTAAGAGACCCTATTAATCTTTTTAAAAACAAACTCTTAGAAAACAACATTCTTACAGAGCAGGAAATCAATTCTCTTGAAATTGAAATCAGAAAAGAAATAGAAGAGGCCGCAGATAAAGCGTTTAATGACAGAAATGACACTCTGTCAGAACAGGATCTTCTTAACCTTGTTTATTCAGAGGAGGTTTTGAAGTGACATACAGAGAAGCAATAAGAAAAGCTTTACATGATGAAATGTCATCTGACAAAGATGTTGTTCTCCTTGGTGAAGACATAGGTATTTACGGCGGTTGTTTCAAAGTCTCGGAAGGTCTGAAAAAAGATTTTCCGGAACAGGTTCTTGATACGCCGGTTTCAGAAGAAGGTTTTGCAGGAATGGCAGTCGGAGCAGCAATGTTGGGAATGCGCCCTGTTGTGGAGATAATGTATGCAGATTTCTTTACATTAATCTCCGATGCCGTTATCAACCATGCAGCCAAGACACATTTCATGAGCGGCGGTCAGTTCTGCTGTCCTGTTACATTCCGTCTTCCTGAAGGAAGCGGAACAGGCCACGGGCCTCAGCATACCCAAAGTCCTGAAGCAATGTTCATGAATACATGCGGAATAAAAATTGTTGCTCCAAGCAATCCTTCAGATGCTTACCATCTTCTCAGAGCCGCAATCAGAGACAACAACCCTGTTCTGTTTTTTGAACATAAACTTCTTTATCCTTCAAATGGTGAAATTGCAGATGAGAAAGTTGATATAGGGAAAGCAAATGTCATCTCAAAAGGTAAAGATATTACAATTATTGCCTACTCTCATGCTGTTCTTACTGCAGTAAAGGCAGCAGAAATTCTGAAATCAAAGGGTATCAGTTCAACAGTAGTTGATCTTCGTACAATCAAGCCTTTGGATAAACAGACGGTTTTAACGGAAGTTCAAAACACAGGAAGAGTAGTAATCATTCAGGATCCGGCTTCTTTCGGTGGAGTGGCATCTCATGTATGCTCTCTGATATCAACAGATTTTCAAACTTTCAAAGCCCTGAAAAGTCCTGTTTTGCAAATAGGAGGTCAGAATTCACCTATTCCTTTCTCAAAGAATCTGGAAACAAATTCTATTCCTCAACCTGAATCCTGTGTACAGCAGATTATCAATTGGATGAAATAATAATGGAAAAACTTTACTACAATGATACTTATCTGAAAGAGACACAATGTACCGTTCTTTCAATACACAGAACAGATAAGGCATTGGAAGTCATTACAGACAAAACTGTTTTTTACCCGGAATGCGGCGGTCAGCCCGGTGACAGGGGAATGCTCGGAACATACGAAGTTCTTGATACAAGGAAAGCAGACAACGGAGATTCCGTTCTTATTTTGAAATCCGATTGTCCTGTCAAAGAAGGTAATCTGTTTCTTCTGTCTTTAGACTGGGAACATAGATACAAGTACATGGTTATGCATACTGCACAACATCTTCTCAGCGGTCTGCTTTTTTCAAAATTCAACATAGGCACTGTTGCCGTTCATTTGGGAGAAGACTATCTTACCATTGAAGTCTCCCAACCTTCTGTTTCAGATGATATCATCAAGACTCTCATCGAACAGGCCAACAGGGAAATTGCACAGGCTCACAGAATCATCTATCACGAAATGAGTCATGAAGATGCAGAAAAGCTGGGTCTCAGACGTTCAATAAAGGTTGACGGAGATGTTAGAATTGTTGAAATCGAAGATGTTGACCGCATTGCGTGCGGTGGTGTTCATGTTAATTCCACTTCAGAGCTCAACCTCATTGTCTACACCCACAGTGAACAGATCCGCGGCAATGTCCGTCTTTATTTCAAAACCGGTTCAGATGCCCTTTCCTTTATCTTCAAAAATCAAGCAACAGTTGCTCAGATTAAGAATTCATTTTCCTGCAATGATGATGAAATCCTTACTAAAATAGATTCTCTTAAGACTCAGTTGTCAGAATTGAAAAAACAGGTCTCAATCCTTTCGGAAAATGCAGCAGAATCTGAAATCAAAAGTCATCTGAAAAACGACACAGCCCTTTTCAAAACAGATCTTGAGGTAAGCTCTTTTGCTTCCTGTATAGAAAAATATGAAAATCTGGCATTGTGCGTTTTCAACGGTAACCACTGGTTAATAGGACTTAAGGGAAAATTCGAATCTGTCAATTTCAATGAGATCAGAAAAAATCTGTTTCCTCTGATAGATGCAAAAGGCGGAGGAAGGAATCCTTTGTTTCAGGGAATCTGTAACGGAAATGAAAGTGCTATCAAATCATTTATGGATGCACTGTACAACACACTTGCATAACTGTAATATTTCTGTTATTTTTACAAAGCAAATTGGTGCTGTACCCAAGCGGCCTAAGGGGGCGGTCTGCAAAACCGTTGTTCATCGGTTCGAATCCGATCGGCACCTGAACGAGCAGGACGTCCTGCTATTTTTTGCTACACATACACCTTGGAACATAAAACTCTCAAATTGAAATATGTCTCAAAAGCAAGAACTTTATAACAAAATGTTTCAGCTTTAACATCGTTCCTTTAGAAAATAGTACTGAATTTAAAAAAATGAATATCGGTAATACAAAATCAATGAAATATCGTTGGATAAATAATACCAAATTAAGAAAATACAATTTTGGTAATAGAATTTCGGTCAGAAAATAATACTGAATCTAGGAAA
>JAZLMO010000077.1:0-22003 GCA_045598675.1 Sphaerochaetaceae bacterium | reverse complement strand
CAGACAATTGGAAAGGCAAGATATAACGGAAGAAAAGCCTCAATGGATTCTGCATTTTTTGGGAACAGCAGTCTTGTTGCATCATATATTTTCTTTGATTTTCAGCTGTGCCATGCGCAGAGAGAAACACTGTCGGTTTTGTTGGAATCCAGGGGACTTGTTTTTGAAGAAACGTCGGAAAACGGTAAATGCCGGAGATTAATCTCCATGGATGATGCATTAATCTATGAAATAACAATTACAGAAGATACAACGGTAGTTAACAATAAACAAAGAGGGTATTATTATTCTTTGGAGACAATATAAAAAAGGAAAAAACGATGATTGAATCTTTAGACAAAAAATGGAAAGAGTTTTTGTATTCGGCTTCCGGGTTCGGACCTAACTTCTTAATGGTTTTAATGGGTGCTTATTACACAGATGCCATTAATCCGGCTGCCCTGGGACATTCAGATACATATCAGGCTATAATGTCCGGAACCTGTTTCATTCTTCCGGCAGTTTTTCCGATTTTATTTGCAATAGGTAAAATCTTTGACGGAATCATTGATATTCCGTTTGCTCAGTTGACTGATACTCTTAAGACTAAGTGGGGAAGACGGAGACCTTTGATTGCCGTATGTTTTTTGCCTATGGTTCTTTCTTACGCTTTCTGTTGGATTCCTGTAGGCGGTGCTGAAAATCCTCTTCTGAATACTATTTGGTTTTTCTGTTGGGCTTTGGTTTTCTTTGCTTCATATACCATGTGTTTAATCTGTTTTTACGGAAGTCTGGCTTCTGTATGTTCAGATGAAGGTCAGCGTATAAGAGTGTCCGGCTACAAGAGTTTTTTCGATACTGTAAACTACTGCTTTGTATACGCTCTTGTTCCTGTTCTTCTGGATGCTTTCAAAGTTCATATTGATAAATTTGCTTTAAGATGTATTCCCATAATGGCAACAATTCTGATTCCTGTTTTCATCATTAAGGAAGGAGAAAAATACGGATATCCCGAAGGTGAACCTCTTGACAGTGAGAAGGTGCCTCTGCTCAAGAGTTTCAAGTTGACTTTGACCAACAAGGTTTATACCCGTTGGCTTACTGTTGAGTGTCTTACGGTAATAGGGCTTCAGATGTTCCTTGTTTCAATGAATGCAATAATGATAGGAAGTATAGGGTTTAACGGAACTCAGATGGCCATAGCAAATACATGTGCGTTCGGGCCTGTTCCTCTTATGCTGTACCTTTTCAATAAGGTTAAGAAAAAGAAGGGAACACGATTTACATACAGAACCTGTCTGGCTGCTTTTTCCGTTGCAATATTAAATCTGTTTTTTGCATCAAGATTTGTACTTGGAAACAACAGACCGGGCACTCAGATGGCAATTGCCATAGTCGGCGGAATCATAGGTTCTTGGGCAATAGGTTCTTTTTTCATGATGCCTTATATGGCTGCTTCATCTGTATCAAGTGTGGAAACCAAATTATACGGTATAAACCACAGTGCAATGTACTTTGCAGCCGAAGCGGTTGTGACATCTATAGTCGGAGCAATTGCTTCTTCTCTGATATATGAAAACATCAAAATGTTTTTTATTTCAAAACCGTTTGCCGGAATAGTGTATGCACATAATCAGTTTGAGGCTGCCGGACTTTTCGGAGTTTCTGCTGATATGGTCTTTAATCTGGGAACTCTGATTGTTCCGCTTATTGTAACAATATCCTGTGTTTGCGGAATTATTGCTGCAAGAAAAATGCCCAAGGATTTTTCTGAAAAATGCATAGCACTTGAGTACAAAAAACTGGATCCGGATCTTGATATTTCCTTTATTGAATCTGCTGAAGAAAAAGAAGATAAAAATGTTGAAATTGTATTTGTTCAGATTATTCTCTCAATTCTCACCGGTTTTATTTTCGGATTTTTTTGGGTGTTGTTTATGTTTAAATCCATCAGCAGAACAATCGGGAAAAAACAGGGCTTTATCAAAGGCTTACTGTCTGTTCTGATTCCGTTTGTAAGTATTCCGGTTCTGTTGAATCAACATAAAGAATTGAAAAAAATTGCCGATGAAAAAAATATAAAACTGAAAGGAAGATCTTGGGTTTTTATTCTGACAGGAATTCTTTTCCCGGTTCTTCCGTTGAATATTATTTCATTGGCTTTCATGCAATCGGATTTGAATAGAATACTGGAAAACTGACGTGTGGTATTTCTTCTATTTGTTTTTGATAGTTACCGGGATGCCCGTATTTTACCCTTTGTTCAGAACAAAGACATACTATGAGAATCCTTTGCTTCGCGGTAAGTCTTTCAAACCCAAGACGATAGTAATTTCCAATCACACAAATATCTTTGATTATGTTGTAATAATCATGATGTCTGTCCCCAGATATCCTTATACTCTTGCAGCTGAAATATTGTATGAAAAAAACATTTTCTTTACTTTGCTGTTGAAATGTATGAGAACAATCAGAGTAGACAGAAGGACTCATGAAACCAGGGCAACGCAAAGGGCAATTGATGCTATTAATCAGGGTAAAATGCTCTGCATATTTCCGGAGGGCAGACTTCCTGAAGGAGATGAGAAGGGAACCATCCTTCCGTTTCATTCCGGTTTTGTCAGAATGGCTTTGGAAACCGGTGCAAAAGTTGTGCCTATGTACACGAACGGAAAGTTGTTTTCATGGGAGAGAACAAGAGTAATGGTGGGAGAACCTGTGGATGTCCGTTCTTTGTATGATGAAAGTATTTCCGAAGAAGAAAACGTTCACGCAATTGCGGAAATTTTCAGAAATAAAATCTGTCAATTAGGAGAAAATCTTGCAAAGAAAACAAAGTAAACATAAGAGTTTCTTTTTCTATGATTTTGTGAAAGTAACGGGTATGCTTCCGGCTTTCTTATATCTTCTGCCCAGAATTCATTACCCATGGGGAAAACCTTCTGTAAAAGGCTCTGTTCTTGTAATCTGCAATCATTCTTCTCTTTGGGATCCTGTTATTCTTCTTTTTACTTTTTTATCAAGACGTCCGATATTTGTTGCAACAACTGATTTGTTTTCGTCTAAATTGAGCCGATGGTTTTTTGAACATGTTCACTGTATAGAAATAAACAAGGAAAATTTTTCCATCTCAACTTTTCATAAGGTCAGGACTGAACTCATAGACGGTTCTATGGTCGGAGTTTTTCCGGAGGGCAGAGTGCATGAAGGAATTGATAAACTTGACAATTTTAAGGGCGGTGCAGTTATGATGGCTGTTCAGGGAAAAAGTGATATAATTCCGGTGTATGTAAAGCAAAGAGACCATTGGCCTCAGAGAACAGAAATATTTGTAGGAAACAGGATTGCCAATCCCGGTTTTGAAAGTATTCCTGCCATGGCCGATATTGAAACTTTCTCAAATAAACTTTACGGAATCGAATGTGATTTAAAGAATTGCTGTGACAATGAAGGGAAGCAAACAAAATGATTCAAGATGAAAAAGTTTTTGATAAGTATCTTACCCCTGAAACAAGAGCGGAAATTGTTGATTATTCCACTGTTGTGAATTTATGGAAACACAGTGTTCAGGTTTACGGAAACAATTGCGCAATAGCAGACGGAAAATCATATACATACAATGAAGTTGAAGATATGGTTGCCGATTTCAGGACAGTGCTTCTGAATAATAATTTGAAAAAGGGTGACATTGCAGGTATTTGCCTTGCAAACGGAATAGATTTCATAAAGGCATATCTGGCCTGTGCAACCCTTGGAATCTGTGCACTTCTTATGCCTGCTCAGTTTCCGGATTCCGTTATGGCCGGTTGCTGTATGAAGTATTCTCTGAAGGCTCTGATTACAAACAGAGATTTGAAAGATGCCTGCCTTCCTTGTACGGTAATAAGTTCAGATTGTCATGCAGGTAAAAAAACCTGTGAGGACGATTCTGTATGCGATACGGATTCTTGTGTAATAATGTTTACCGGTGGTACAACAGGCAAAAGCAAGGGAGCACTTCTTACTCATCATGCAGTTGTACTGGGAACAAGAAACGGTTGCTATGGATTGTATGAGTTTCTTGAAGAACGTTATTTCCTTATGCTCCCTTTGACTCATGTTTTCGGTCTTATCCGAAACTGTATGACAGCACTGATGACGGGAAGTTCAATTTGGATTTGTCATAACAATAAAGACATGTTCAAGGAAATGATTTTATACAAACCTACGGTTCTTGTTTTGGTTCCTGCCTTGGTTGAAATGGCTTTGAATCTCTCAAAACAGTTTAAAAGAAACATGTTGGGAGACAGCGTAAAATACATTATCTGCGGTGCTGCAACGGTCAATCCTTATCTGATAAAAGAATATGGGAAAATGGGAGTCTCAATCCTTCCCGGATACGGTCTGACAGAGAGTGCAAATCTTGTATCGGGTAATCCGGAATCTGATAAATATCCTGAATCTGTAGGTTTTATTTATCCTCAGATTGAGTACAAGGTTGTAGATGATGAGTTGTATCTCAAAGGTCCCAGTATTACGCAATCTTACTTTGCCGAACCGGAGGAGAACAGGATTGCATTTGAAGGTACTTGGTTTAAGACCGGTGATTTGGTCCGTTTTGATGAAGACGGAAGACTTTATATAACCGGCAGAAAAAAAGAACTGATAATACTTCCCACAGGTGAGAATATATGTCCTTCTCAGCTTGAAACAAAATTCAATGAACTCGATTGTATTCAGGATTCTCTGGTATATGAAAAAAACGGACAGCTTATTCTTGAAGTTGTTCCGAGGATGAGTGAGATAAAGGACAAAGAAAATGCGCAAAGAATAATCCGTGAAGGATTTGAGAAAGTAAATTCCAATCTCCCTGCCGGCAGAAAAATCAGTGAGTTGATAATAAGAACTACTGATTTTGCCCGTTCTCCGAGTATGAAAATATTAAGGAATCAGAGCAAATGAACAGAGAAGAGATACTTGATAAAATCAAAGCACTTTTAGCGAATGTGTATCCTCAGTCCAAGGACAGGATATTGAATGCAACAGAGAATTCTGATCTTGAAAATGACCTGGGGCTGAATTCAATGGGTATTCTGTGTATGGTAATTGCAATAGAAGAAGAATTCGGTGTTGATTTTGAAGGAACTTCTTTTAGTGACTTTACTACAGTAGGTTCTGTTGTGGATTTCATTGCCTTTGGCATAGAGAGAAAATAAAGATATGGATATATGCAAGGTTTTTTTCCTGGATGTTAGTCCTCTTTCCGATAAAAAACTTTTTGCAGAATATTATAATCGGATGTCTGATTACAGACAGAAAAAGATTTCAGCCTTTGTAAGACAGGAGGACAGAAATCTGAGTCTGGGAGCAGGTATTCTTACAGATGTATTGCTGAAAGAATACGGACTCAGGGAAAAGGATATGGAATACGGATTTACAGGAAACGGTAAGCCGTGTTTTTCAAACAGAAAAGATATCTGTTTCAATCTGTCACATTCAGGCAAATATGCAATGGCTGTATCGGCTTCTCAAAATGTAGGATGCGATATAGAAGAAGATAAGAAAATCAATACGGATATAAGTGAAATATGTCTGAAAGCAGATGAAGATAAAGAGTGTCTTCTGAAATACTGGACAATTAAAGAAAGCTACCTGAAAAAAGAAGGAGCCGGTTTGAATTGTGATTTGACAAAGCTGAAAGCCGAAGATTTGGAAAATATTTATCAGATAAACGATATAAAAGGGTATTGGGCTTTTGTATGTACTCAAAAGCCGTCTGAATTGATAATAGAGAAAGTAAAACTGAACCATGGAGAAATTATATGAAACATTTTATCGACAGTTTTTTGGATGCCGTAAAAGAACATGGAAATGAACCTGCTGTTTCCGATGAATTCAGCACATTTACATACAAAGAATTATTTGATTACAGCCTGATTGTTGCAGCAAACCTCAAAGCTAAAGGAATGAAACGTGGCAGCAGGGTTATTGTTGAAATATTGAGAAGCAAAGAATATGCAGGATGTCTTTTGGGATGTTGGTTATCAGGTTCAGTTGCCATTCCTCTTTCAGATGACTACCCTGAAGACAGACTTGAGTATATTAAGAAAGATTCCAAATATGAATTGATAATAGATGAAGCATTTGTAAAGCAAATGGATATGTCATTGAGTATTGATCCTGTGATTTCGGAAATGGATGATGAAAGTCTTGTAATATACACATCCGGATCAACAGGAAATCCGAAAGGAGTAATACACGATTATTATTCAATGGCTGCAGTTGCAAACAGAAATGCAGCCCATGACCAGTCTGATGATACGGAAAGAAACAACGTTGTAGGTTTGGTTGCTCCGTTTACTTTTATTGTAGGAGTAGGATTGTTCATAAGTGCCCTGTCGCTTTCCAAGCATCTTGTTCTTGTCCCGGACGAAATCAGAAAGGATCCGTTCAAACTGGCAAAGTATTATGATGACAATGACATTGAGTCTTCATATGTTCCTCCCAGAATGGTTGATTTCATGCTCAAGCACAATAAATCACTGAAGGTTATTTCCGTAGGGTCTGAGAGAATAACAAATCTTTATTTTGACGATAATCCTGTTGTAATCAACGGATACGGTGCAACTGAATTGTTCGGTGGAACACTTGCATTCAAGATTGATAAAAAATATGAAAACACTCCCATTGGCAAACCGTTCGGACAGGAGAAAGCGTATGTTCTGGATGATAACAACAATGAAGTGGAAACAGGTGAACTTTGTATTTCCGGATGTGTTGCCAAAGGTTATCTGAACCGTGAAAAAGAAACTGCAAAAGTCTTTATAAAAAATCCGTTCAAAGATATTGACGGTAATCCCAGAATGTTCAGAACCGGAGACATAGTGCAGAGGCTTCCGGACGGAAATCTTGTCTTTATTGAACGTAAAGACTGGATGATAAAAATCAACGGACAGAGAGTTGAACCGCTTGAAGTTGAAAGTACTATCAGAAGAATTAACGGAATCAAAGAGGCGGCTGTCAGAGACTTTACAGATAAAAACGGAGTTACATACCTTGTTGCCTATTATGTGTCTGACGGAGAACTTGATAACGAAGATGTCAGGAAATTCTGTAAAAGCAATCTTACATCATACATGGTTCCTTCATTCTACATTAAGATGGAAAAGCTGCCGGTTAATCCCAACGGAAAGTTAGACAGAATCAATCTGCCTGAGCCGGATATTAAAGCTTTCAAAAGAGAATATGAGGCTCCGGAGAACAAGATTGAAGAAGAACTTTGCAATGCAATGGAAGAGATTCTCAAGTGCGGCAAGATAGGAAGAAATGATGACTTCTTCCTGCTTGGCGGAGATTCAATCAAAGCAATGGAAACCATCAATGTCCTTGATGATATTCCTTTGGATACAGAGACGTTTTTTACCGGTCGTACTCCTAAGGAAATTGCTCTTCTTATTGCAAACGGCGGAAGTAAGGAAATTGAATTTGAAAGAGTTGTAAAGGATGCATATCCTTTGACTTCATCTCAGCTGGGAGTCTATTTTGCAATGGCGGAAAATCCTTTGACTCTCATGTATAACAATCCTATTCAGATAAAGCTGGATGACAGAATAGATACAGATAAATTTATTTCTGCTTTTGAAAAATCAGTAAATAATCATAAGGCATATCATTGCAGTATAGATGAACGGGGTGGTCTTCCGTGCATGATTCCGGACGACAGAGAGTTCAGAATAACAAGATGCAAAACTGATGATATCGAAAAAGCACTTAAAGAATTTGTAAGACCGTTTGATTTGAAAAACGGAGAACTGATCCGTGGATGTGTTTTTGAAAATGAAATTGAAAAAGTATTTGCCATGGATGCCCATCATGTTGTTTTTGACGGAACATCTTTATCTGTTCTTCTGAAGGAAACACAAAGATGCTATGAAGGTCGTGATATTTTTGAGGAAAAAACTTCCGCTTTTGATCTTTCAACATACGAGGAAGTTCTGAAAACTTCAGATAAGTATATTCAGGCAAAAGATTACTATGACAGTTTGTTTGACGGCCGTAATCTGTCCAATGATTTTCCATGTGATTTTGAAGATAAAAACAAGGCAACTCAGAGTGTTCTGAACCTTGAGCTGACATTGGAAAAAGAAACGCTTCTGAAGTTTCTCAAGGAAAACAGTATTACAGAAAATTCATTATTTCTGGCTGCTTTCTCCTATGTGCTCGCAAAGTACAACGGAAATGACAGTTCTCTTGTCTGTGTAGGAGAAAACGGAAGGCGCAGTTCAATGACTTTCAATACAGCAGGAATGCTTGTCAAAACGCTTGCACTTCCGGTTGATCTTAAAAGTGAAAACAATACTGCAGACTTTGTAAGAAGACTTCAGGAAACTTTCAGAAACAGTGTAAAAAATGATATTTATCCGTTCAGTGAACTTGCGGGAAAATACGGCTTTGACAGCGACTTCACTTTTGTGTATCAGGGAGACAGTTTCAGCAGTATAAACCTGAATGGAAAAGACTATCCTGTAACAGGACTTTTCAATCCTGATGCCATAAGCAAAATTTCATTGATGGTTTTCTGTATCGACGGTTCTTACAGATTAAGTTTCAGATACAGATCGGATTTGTATTCTCAGGAAGTAATGAGTGCTTTTGCAGATGCGTATTCGTGTACAGTTAAAGAATTCATAGACAAAGAATATCTGAAAGAAGTTGATCTTCTGTCAGATAAGCAGAGAACTCTTTTGGACAGTTTCTGTTCTGCAGAATTTGAACTTGAAGACAAGACTGTTTTGGAATACTTTGCAGAAGCTGTCTGCAAATATCCTGACAATGACCTTGTAGTATTTGAGGGAACACATATTACCTATTCTCAAGGCGCAGAGATTACAGACAAGATTGCAAAGTATGTAAAAGATTCCGGACTCAAAAACAATGACGCAGTAAGTGTTCTTATTCCAAGAAGTGAATGGCTGGTACTGGCAACATTCGGTGTTGTCAAAGCCGGATGTATGTACGAACCTTTGGATCCGTCCTATCCGTCTGAAAGACTGACTTTTATGGTCAATGATGCAAAATCAAAATTGCTTATCACCACAAAAGAACTCAGGGCCATGATAAAGGATTATTCCGGAAACGTTCTTTATATTGAAGATGTAAAAAATCTTCCGGAGACTTCTTCAATCTCAGTTAAGAATTCTCCTGACGACGGTTTTGTCCTGCTTTATACAAGCGGAACAACAGGTACTCCAAAAGGTGTACAGCTTACTCATAAAAATGCTTCATCACTTGTTCAAATAAACAGAAGACTTTTCAATTTGGACAGTGATGTTGTAAGTGCCTGTTATGCTTCTTACGGATTTGATGCCTGTTTCAATGATTTGGTTTCCATTGCATCTTTCGGAGGAACACTTCATGTTATCCCGGAAGATATGAGACTTGATCTTATTACGCTTGACCGATACTACACGGAGAATAAAGTAACACACGCTGTTATGACAACACAAGTCGGAAGACAGTTTGCTCTTCTTACAAAATCTCCGTATCTGAAATGTCTGTCTGTAGGTGGAGAGGCACTTGTAAATCTTGATACTGACGGT
The DNA here is from genome assembly GCA_045598675.1 of Sphaerochaetaceae bacterium. Lineage (GTDB taxonomy): Bacteria > Spirochaetota > Spirochaetia > Sphaerochaetales > Sphaerochaetaceae > JAZLEZ01. The sequence continues at coordinate 12,446 of JAZLMO010000077.1, read as the reverse complement.
TTCACATTTGACCTCTATAATCTTTACGGTCCATCAGAATGTACTGTTTTTGTTACAGGCACAAAGGTGTCCGGAAAGTATTACAGGATTCCTATAGGAAGAGTAAATGAAAATGCCAAAGCATATATTATAGACAGCAATATGAACAGACTTCCTGTGGGAGCACCGGGAGAACTTCTTATTGCCGGATGTCAGGTAGGAAAAGGATATCTCAATCTTCCTGAAAAGACTGAAAGCGTGTTTATTGACAATCCGTTTACAGACAATCCGTCTTATAAAAAAGTGTATCGTACCGGAGATGTGGTAAGGTATCTTCCTGACGGAATGATTGATTTTATCGGAAGAAATGACGGTCAGGTAAAGATAAGGGGTTTCAGAGTCGAACTTACGGAAATAGAAGAAGTCATACGTCGTTTTGACAAAATCAAAGATGCTACCGTAGTGGCATTTGATGACGTTGCAGGCGGTAAGTTCATTGCAGCATATGTTGTGTCTGACAGTAAGGTAGACACAGATGCTTTGAATAGTTTTATAGCCGCTGAAAAACCCTCATATATGGTGCCTGCAGTTACCATGCAACTGGACTCAATTCCTCTGAACCAGAACCAGAAAGTCAACAGACGTGCACTTCCCAAACCGGAACGGAAAGCAGAAAACATTTTGCTTCCTGAAAATGATATGCAGCAGAAAATATATGATATCTGCTGCAAGGAACTCGGGCACAGCCAGCTGGGAACAGATACAGATCTGTACGCTGCAGGATTGACTTCCATAGGTATTATCCGCTTGAATGTTGAGCTTGAAAAAACATTTAATGTTCCGTTTAAAGTTGCAGACATAAAGGAACATAATACTGTAAAACTTATTGAACAATTCATCTGTTCTTCTGCTCAGATTAAAGAGTATGAAATATTTGAAGATTATCCTATCTCTCAGACTCAGATGGGTATTTACATTGAATGCAGTATGAATCCGGATTCTGTTGCATACAACATTCCGGTGATGATGAAACTCAGTCCTGCTCTGAACCTGGAAAAACTTTCTGAAGCAATCTGCAAGTCCTTGGATGCACATCCTTATACAAAGGCTGTTCTGTTTGCAGATTCAGAGGGAAATATCCGTGCAAAAAGGGATGATTCAAAAAAGCCTGTTATTAATTTTGTCAGATGTGCAAAATTACCGTCATCTGAAGAACTGGTAAAACCGTTTAAACTTTTGGGAGAACCTTTGTACAGAATCAGTATTTTTGAAACAGAAGAAGGCAATTACCTGTTCATGGATTTTCATCATATTGCTTCCGACGGAATGTCAGAGAACATCATAATCTCGGATATAGGAAAAGCATACGGAGGCTCTGTTATTGCCAAGGAGCGTTATACCGGATTTGAAGTTGCATCAGAAGAGGAAACAGGACGCACTACAGAACGTTATACTCAGGCTAAAGAATACTATGACAAAGTATTCAGAGGCTGTGAGGGAGCATCTATGCCTTCCAAAGCACCTGATAAAAACAGAAGCGGGGCAGCAACACTTAAACGTATAGCAAAAACCTCTGCATCTGATATTGCAGGATACTGCGTTATAAACAAGTTTACTCCCAATGCATTTTTCAATGCTGCATTCGGTTACACATTAGGTGTTTTCGGAAATTTTGAAGATGTAATTTACACAACCATTTACAACGGAAGAAATGATTCCAGATTATCATCTTCTGTGACAATGCTTGTAAAAACTCTTCCTGTTCTTGTTCATAAGCAAGGAAGCGTAATTATTGAGAATTTGATCCGTGATACTCAGAATCAGCTTATGGAAAGTATGTCAAATGATATTTATTCATTTGCTGAAATTTCATCAGCTTACGGAATCCGTTCCGATATCATCTTTGCCTATCAGGGAAGCGAATTTGTCTTTGAAAAGTTCTGCGGGGAAAATGTTGAATTGGTAAAGGTTTCCCCCGACACATCAAAGTCTCCGATTACAATAACGGTCTTTCTTAAGGACGGAAAATATGAAATAAATGCCGAGTATATGCGAGAGTATTTTAATGAGGCATTCATAAACAGTTTCATTGATGTTTTTGATTTGGTTCTGAACGGTTTCACACAAAAAGAAAAAGCAGAAGAAATCTCTTTGATCTCAGACAGTTCTCTTGAATGGTTGAACAGAATCAACAGCACCGATTATCCGTTTGACAATATCCCTGCAAGCAGGCTGTTTGAAAAACAGGCAGAAAAAAATCCTGACAGAATTGCAGTGGTTTCTTCTGAAGAAAAACTCACATATAGGCAGCTGAATGAAAAGGCAAATAAGATTTGTGCACAGCTTATAAAACTTGGTGTAAAGAAAGATTCAATTGTGGGAATACTTCTTAACAGAACTGTTGATATTCCTGTCTGTGAACTTGCAGTTTTGAAAGCCGGCGGTGCTTTCCTTCCTGTTCTTCCGGAGTATCCGGATGACAGAATAGATTTTTGTCTGACGGATTCCGACAGCCGTTTTGTATTGACAACGGAAAGTATAAAAAACGGCAGAACCGAACTGTTCTCAAAAGACAAAAACTATTGCGCTTATTCTGTTGAAGAGCTTCTGAATTCAGATGATTCAGGAAATCCTGAGCAGGTTGCAGATCCGTCTTCTCTTGCCTATTGTATTTATACTTCGGGCTCTACCGGAAAGCCCAAAGGTGTAATGATAGAGCATCACAATCTTTCTAATTTTGTTCAAACATTTACAGTTGCAAAAGATATGCTCAACAGAGAGAACGGCGGAGAAGTTGTTGTTGCTTTCGGCTCTGTTTCTTTTGATATTCATATCATTGAAATTCTGTTGCCTTTATGTAATGGAAAGACCGTATGTCTGGCAACAGAAAAAGAAGTTCACAATCCTGAATCATTCTCCGGTTTACTTGTAGAAAATAAAGTTGATGTAATGGCATGTACGCCGTCGTTTATTACAAACATGCTGGGAATGGAATGTTTTGAAAAAGCGTTCAAAGGCATAAAGTCAATTATGATAGGAGCAGAAGCCTTCCCTTCAGGACTGTATGAAAAGCTTAAATCCATATCTCCTGATGTTTATATTGTCAATGCTTACGGACCTACTGAGTGTACTGTTTCTGCAAGTGCAAAACATCTTGAAAGATCTGAGAATATCACCATAGGAGGACCTGCATTGAATTACAGGCTCTTTACTATGGATGCCTTTGGCCGCAAGCTTCCGATGTATGCAGTCGGAGAACTGATTATCTGTAATGAAGGTGTAGGCCGTGGTTATGTAAACCTTCCGGAAAAAACCAAGGCTGCTTTCTTTGAACTTGACGGTATGAAGGCATATCACAGCGGAGATGTTGTGAGATTCAATGAAGACGGAGAACTTGAGTTCGGAGGCAGAATGGATAATCAGGTCAAGCTGCGCGGTTATCGTGTTGAGCTTGATGAGATTGAAAATGCAATCAAAGATTTTGAAGGAATAAAGACCTGCAAAGTCATTGTCCGTAACAATGGTTCAGAAGACTATCTTGTAGGGTTTTTCACAGCAACAGACAAGATTGATATCAACAGTCTGACTTCACATCTTAAGAGCCGTCTGACTTATTATATGGTTCCGGATGCTATGATGCAGCTGGATTTTATGCCTTTGACTCCAAGCGGAAAGATAGATAAAAAAGCTCTTCCTGAAGTTAAAAAGGAAAGGTCGCAAAAGGAAAGAAAGGCTCCTAAAAAATCCATGGAGCAAGAGCTTTGTGATTTGTTCAAAAGTGTTCTGAATCTTGATGAATATTATGCTGATGACAACTTCTTTGAAATGGGTGGAACTTCTCTTTCTGCTTCAAGGGTAATAATGCAGCTTATGGCCAAGGGAATAGAAGTGGAGTATCAGAATATTTTTGACAATCCTACTCCTGAGATGCTTGCCCTGTACATAGAAAGTCTGCATCATATAGCTCCTGAAGTTTCAGTTGTTTCCGGAGATTCGGATATTATTTCCGATTATCCTGAACAGCTTCAGTACAATACTCTTGAGTACGCAAAAGAAGTCAAACGCGAGCCTTTGGGAAATGTACTTCTTACCGGTTCAACCGGCTTTTTAGGTATCCATGTCCTCAGAGAACTTCTGGACAGAAATGAAGGTAAAATCATCTGTCTGTTGAGAAAAGGTAAATTTGCCACACCGGAAAAGCGTCTTATGAGTATGCTGATGTATTACTTTGAAAAGCCGTTTGAAGATATCTTTGATAACAGGGTGACGGTTCTTGATGCGGATATTACCAATGATGTAACAGAACTTATAAAAGATATCAAAATTGATACAATCATCAACTGTGCTGCCTGTGTTAAACACTATGCTGCAGATGACAGCCTTGAACGCATCAATGTGGGCGGAGTTGAAAATATGATTAAGGTTGCCTTTGACAAGAATGCCCGATTTGTTCAGATTTCAACTGTTTCAATTCCCGGTGCACATACGGAAGAAACCTGGAAAAAAGGCATCAGAGGTTATGAGAACAAACTGTTTGTCATTGATGCAATGGGAAACAAATACAGTCTTTCAAAATATCATGCGGAGCTCAAAGTTCTTGAAGCCGTGAAGAACGGATTGCGTGGTAAGATAATCCGTGTAGGTAATCTTATGGGACGTCATAAAGACGGAGAATTCCAGATAAACTTTGAGACAAATGCATTCCTGAATGCTGTCAGAGGTTTTGCAACAATAGGTAAGTGTCCTATCAGCCATTCAACCGACCCAATGAGTTTTTCTCCTATAGATATGACTGCAAAAGCAGTTGTTCTGTTGTCCGGAACAAATGTTATTTTTAGAGCATTCAATGCAGACAGCAGATTCAGGTTTGATGAGTGGCAATTGATAGAAGCGGCCAACAGGTGCGGCATAAAAATCACTCCTGTCCCTGATGATGAATACTATGCAGACTATCATCGTATGCTTGGTGATTCCAAAATCAATGCAAAGCTTCAGGGGCTTATGACAAATGACCGTCCTGACATAAGAGGTGTTGAATCAGATAATAAATTCACTACCAACATTCTCTATCGTCTGGGATTCTCATGGCCGTTGCCTGACAGTGCATATCTTGAGCGTGCTCTGGAAAAACTCCTGACATTGGATTATTTTGAAATTGACGAGGAGAGTGTTTTATGAATATACCCACAATTAAACTTTCAAATAACGTTTTAATTCCTGAAATAGGATTCGGAACCTGCAAACATGCTTTTGACAGGCCTATAGACGACATAATTTCAACGGCAATCGAAACAGGTTACAGATACTTTGATACAGCATCTTATTATGAAACAGAAAGAGATCTCGGAAAGGCTCTGAAGAATTCAGGATTGAAAAGAGCAGAGTATCAGGTTGCCTCAAAACTCTGGTATGAAGAACTGGGTTATAATAATGCCAAAGAGGCCTTTTACCGTTCTCTTGACCGTCTTGGTCTTGACTATTTGGACTTCTACCTGATTCATTGGCCCAAAGCCTCAGAAAACGATGAAAACTGGAAACAGACTCTTGTTGAGACATGGAATGCTCTCATAGAACTTAAGGAAAAAGGTCTTGTAAAATCACTCGGAGTCAGTAATTTTCTTCCCCATCATCTTGAAGTTCTCAAGCAGAACAGTGATGAGAAACCTGTAATAGACCAATTGGAAATGCATTTGGGTTATTTTCAGGAATATGCATTCCGTTATCTTTCGGAAAACGGAATTCAGGCTCAGGCATGGAGCCCTATAGGCAGGGGTAAGGATTTGTTCAAAACCAACGGAATTATCAACAGAATGGCAGAAAAATACAATGTTTCAGTGCAGGTATTAAGCCTGAGATATCTTGTTCAGAGAAATGTCATGCCTCTTCCGTGGTCTACAAAGGCTGAACATATAAAAGACAATATAAACATTTACAGCTTTGAGATATCAGAGGAAGATATTTCCATGCTATCCTGCATGCCGCAGCAGACATGGCTTGGAGAACATCCGGATTTCAATCTTCCCCTAGCAAAACATATCAATATGAATCAATGATATGATTTTCCTACCTCAAATGCCTTCGCAACCGTACTGCCAAGGCCAAGATATACCCCGTTATCAATGTCAAATACAAGCGGCTTAAATTTTGCAGTGTCAATTTTGCCGTCAGTCAGTACAGCCTCATCAACAGATGTATTGATAATTTCTCCGAAACAGTGGCAGTGTTCCTTCTCGTATGAAATAAGATTGCACTCCATGGAAATCGGATAGTCTGTGAGAACAGGAGCATCTACAAATTCCGACTTCACTGAATGAAGTCCGCTTTTTTTGAATTTGTCCGGTTCCGTATTTCCTGAAACTATTCCTACATAATCCGATGCAACTACATTTTTCTCATCAGCAATCTGAACTGTGAATGCTTTTCTTCTGAGCATGTTTTTTACTGTTTTGTGCTCAGGGCTCAGGCATAGGAATACCTGATGGTCATCTCCGACTCCTCCCCATGCAGCATTCATGACATTTACAGTTTCGTCATCATTATATGTTCCGATAATCAGAACAGGTTGCGGATATATCAAAGGTTTGTTTCCTACATTTTTTCTCATATCTTTCCTCCGTAAACATTGTATCACATTGACGGTTTTCATCGTATAATCCTGACTTCCGCATGCGGAAGTCAGGATATTGTAGTTGTAACAAACAATTAACTGTAAAAAAAGAGTTTTTGAATCAACATTTCAAGTCAGCTATTACCGTTAGAAGCATTGCTTTAAGACAATGATCCCTATCAACGGCAAAGTCAGTTCCGTTAAGGCAGTCTTTTATCATCTGAGGAAAGAAAGGGAAACCTGTTTTGTTTTTAGCGTCTATGAATTCTTCTTTATCTGAATCTACTAAGTAAATATGATCCGTGGCATTACTTATGGTAATATCGGTATATTTCCTTACCTCTATAAAGCCTTTAGTACCGCTTATATATGTTCTTCCATCACCCCAAGCAGGAAGGCCATCAGGAGTAAACCAATCTACATAGATATAGCCTGTTGCACCGTTTGCACCTTGTAATACTATTTCTCCTCTGTCAAAGAAATCTTTGTATTCTTTGTGTGCAATGTTTTCTTTTTTAGCATATTCAACAGTCACATCTTCACATTTTGTGTAGGACATGAACTGTTCTACCAGGTGGCAGGCCAGATCTATGATAATACTTCCATTTTTCTTTGATTCAAAGAACCAAGAAGGCCTAGTGTTCTCATTTAATCTGTGAGGTCCTGTACCTATGTAGTGAAAGATATTTCCCACTCTGCCCGAGTCAATGATATTCTGCGTCAGAATAGAGCTTTCACTATGGAATTTTTCACTGAAATAAATGTAATAATGCTTATTGGATTTATCTCTTGCTTCTTTCAGTTTTTCATACTCAGAAACTTTCAGAAAACCAGGTTTGTCAGAAAAAACATTCTTACCTTTTTCAAGACATTTAACAGATAAAAGACATCGTAAATCAGGACGGATACAATTGATAACAAGATTAATGGATTTATCATCCAGAATATCATCTACTGACTTACATTGCTCTGCCTCAGGATAACGCAGGGAAAAATCAGAACAGCGTTTCTCATCTTCATCCCAGAAGGATTTTAATGTTGCCCCGCATCCTTTAAGACCTGCAATGATTCCATTGATATGGCCATGAACTAATCCGAGAACTGCAAAATTAAACTCTCCAGGTTTTACAATAGTATCTGTCTTTACATCCGAAGAAGGGACAAACAGTCTTCCATCTGCTTTGTCAGCCATTATTTTCTCTTCCCTAGATATGCAGAGGATATCTCAGAATCGTTTAACAGATCCTTACCATTTCCATGTTTGAAAATCTTTCCGTTTTCAAGAACATAAGCATAATCACAGATGCTTAGGGATTTGTTTGCATTCTGCTCAACAAGAAGTACTGTTGTTCCCTGATTTCTAATATCACTGATGATATTAAAAACATCATTTACAACAATAGGAGCAAGACCCAGTGAAGGTTCATCAAGCATAAGAACTGTAGGATGACCCATCAGACCTCTGGCTATTACAAGCATCTGCTGTTCTCCTCCAGAAAGAGTTCCGGCATCCTGATATCTTCTTTCCTTCAGACGAGGAAATAAATCATACTGTCTGTCTAAATCTTCTTTCAGAGTTTTTCCATCAAGAGAATAAGCACCCAGCTTGAGGTTTTCTTCAACTGTCAGGCCTGCAAAAACCCTTCGTCCTTCCGGAACCTGCATTATTCCAGCCTTAACAACCTTATTTGAAGCACTTGGTAAAGAAGAACCATTGAAAAAGATATCACCGCTTCTTTTTACCATACCGCTGATGGCTTTGATGGTTGTTGATTTCCCGGCACCATTAGAACCGATTAAGGCAGTAATCTTTCCCTTTTCAATATCCATATCTATTCCGTAGAGGGCTTCAACATAGCCATATGATACTTTCAGATTTCTTATTTCAAGTAATGCCATTATTTTTCCTCCTCTCCAAGATATGCAGCAAGAACTACTGGATTAGTCTGAATCTCTTTAGGAGAACCATCTGCAATTGTCTGACCGAAATTCTGAACATAGATGTGTTCACAAATATTCATTACCAAGTCCATTCTGTGTTCAATTACAAGTAATGATATCCCTTTATAAAGACTCTTTATTTCCTTCAAGAAATCAACAAGCTGAAATACTTCTTCAGGGTTTAATCCTGCAGCAGGTTCATCAAGCATCAGAATTTTCGGTTCACATACAAGAGCTCTTGCAATCTCTACTCTTCTCTGAAGCCCGTAAGGAAGACTTGTTGCCTGATTATCAGCATACTGATCGAGTTTTAACAGCTTAAGGGTATCCATAGCCTTCTGAGCAATATGCTTTTCTTCCTTTCTTTTTCTCGGAAGATCAAAGACAGCTTCCGGGATTGTATACTTTCCGGCATAATCCAAAGAAACTTTTACATTATCTAATACAGATAAGCCAGAGAAAAGTCTTATGTTTTGGAATGTTCTGGATAGTCCCATTCTGGCAACAGAAACCTGATCAAGGTTATCAATATTCTTTCCGCAGAACTCAATTGTTCCGGAAGTCTGTTTATAGATTCTTGAGAATACATTATAGATTGTTGTCTTTCCTGCACCATTAGGACCAATGATACCAATAGTAACACCAGGTTTGACATCCATAGAGAAATCACTTACGGCCTTAACACCGCCAAAGTTCATACAGATATTCTTACAGGACAGTACAAGATCATTATTCTTTTCCATAGCTTAGTTCTCCTTCTTGTCCTTTTTCTTAAGATTTTTCAGAAAATTAAAACTGATTTCCTTTTCTCCAAGCATTCCTTTTGGTCTGAAGTTAATAACAAGGAGAATAAGAAGACAGTAAATAACAGTTCTGTATTCCTGCATATTTATTCCGAACAAAGTAACTGTTCTGAGCATTTCAGGGAACAGCTTGAGGAAGAATGCAGAAATAACTGCACCTGTAAGGGAGTTAGTACCACCGAAGAACAGGAATATTTGCATTTCAGCAGAGAGGTTCCAAGAAAAACCATCAGGTGTGATAACTCTGTTTTTCAAACCATATAGAATACCTGCAAGGGCTGAAATACAGGAAGCAATTACATAAACCTTAATTTTCAGATGATAGACATCAATACCGAAGCTCTTTGCTGCTGTTTCATCAGTTTTCAGAGCAATACACATACGTCCGAATCGTGACCTTTTAAGTTTCCACGCAAAGAAAACAACTAAAACCGTAATAATGACTATAATCCAGAATATTGACTTTACCTTTGGAATACTTGAAAAGCCAATAGCACCTTTTGTGTACTTTTCAAGCATAACAACAATGGAAGCCATCATCTCACCAAAGCCCATTGTGATTAATGTAAAATAGTCTTTTCTGAGCTTCAGTGTCGGAACAGAAATAATATAGGCACATAGGGCACTCATTCCGATACCGATAGCAGCTGTCAGAATAATCGGCAGATGGAACATCTTGGCAATGACAAACGTCAGATAAGAAGCAATTGTCATATAAGCTGCCTGTCCAAGACTGAACATACCTGCAAGGCTTGTAATAATAAATACGCTTACTACCTCAATAACAGAGATACAGCTGTTCATGATAAGTCCAAGTTGATAATTGTTCATAAATACCTCCTCAGACCTTTTCCTTGGCGTATCTTCCGGAGATACCCTGAGGTCTAACAAACAAGAACAAGAGCATGACTACGAATGTCATTACAGGTGTTGAAAGAGAACCCATCGAATAAGTCCAGAACATTTCAATAATACCTAAAAGGAAAGCTGCAGTTATAGCTCCTCCGAGACTTCCAAGACCTCCAATTACAGAAGAGATGAAGCCTTTTACCATCATGCTCTGACCAAGGTTCGGGAATACTCCGTACTTACATCCTAAGAGAACTCCACTGACTCCTGCAAGGAAACCAGAGAGTGCGAAGATCATAAACAGAATAAAGCCGGAGTTAATACCCATCAGACGGGCAGTTTCAGGATCAATAGAAACAGCTCTCATTGCAAGTCCTATTTTGGTTTTATCAATCAAAGTCATAAGAGCAACAAGAAGCACTACTGATACTACTAAAATCATTGCATCCATCTTTGAAATCTTCAGAGAGAACAAATCAAAAGTTGTTGAACTAAAGAGCATAGGATATGCCAGAGGGTTCTTGCTGAAGAAGATATTTAAAATAGCAGTGATTATTATTGATATTGTTAAGGAAGACAAGAAGTAATAAATATTAGGACTCTTGTTCTTTCTGATACTTGCATAAACAATACGGTCCAGGAATAGAGAGATAACAACACCGCAAATAGAGGTAAAAAGAATTGTTACCCAAATCGGAGGTGTCGGATTAATGGCCTTCTGGAAGAAGAAACCAATATATGCACATACACTAATCATTCCACCATGTGCAAAGTTTGAAAATTTGAGAACACTGAAAACAATAGCAAAGCCTACTGCAATAAGAGCGTAAACTGCTCCAAGACTTATGCCGTTAAATAAAAGCTGTAAAAACATAAAATTCATCACCAAATATATCCAGTGCAGCAGTTATCTGCCACACTGGAAATTTTAAATAGCCTGTAATTAATGAATATCTTCCCAGCCACAGATGACCATTTCGTTCTTTTCATTGTATGTAGCAATATACATACCCATGTTGTTTGGTCTATGTGTTGCAGGATCAATATCAATAGTCTTTCCGTTAGAAAGCTTTACACCCTTAGTCTGTTCAAGAAGCTTTGCAACTTCTGCACCGTCTGTAGGATCTTTAGCCTTCTTCATAGCTTCAGCGAGAACCTGTACAGCATCCCATGCAAATCCGACGTTACACTGTGGAGATTCTGTTCCTTCAGCTGCCATTTCTGCGAATACTAATTCATTGATGTTACCTTCATTTGGATTAAGCATATCGTAGTTCTGGAGGAAGTACATATCATAGACTTTGTTCTTAACCTGGTCAGCCATTGGAGGAGCAAGTGTATTTGCACCAACGATAGCACCTGTGAAACCTGCGTCTCTGAGTGCATCATAGCTGATTAAGTTCTGTGCAAGGTAATCACAAAGGAATACAGCTTCTGCACCGCTCTTTGTAATCTTGATAGCCTGTGCGCTGTAATCAACATCAGCCCAACCCATTGTTTCTACGGATGTGATAGAACCACCGTTCTTCTTTACGTAGTCAATGAAAGGTTCAGCATGAGCCTTAGCAAAAGCATTACTTGGGTTATAAAGGACAGCAAACTTCTTAAGTCCGAGTTCCTTCATTGCATATTCTGCCATATCATATGACTGAACACCGCAAGATGGTTCTGCAAGGAACATATATGGATATACTTTTCCAGTATCTGGGTTTGTTGTACAAACTTCATCCATAAAATGACCTACGATAGGAATCTGATCTTCTTCTGAAAGATCTACCCAAGCTGAAGCAGGGTTTGACAATGCTGGTCCGATAATAGCACAAACGCCGATTTCATCAACGAGCTTGTGATAAGCATTGAGACCTTCTGTAATATCGTTCTTACAATCCTGTGTGTAGAGCTCAAGCATTCTGCCATTGATACCGCCGGCTTCGTTTACTTTTTGAACTGCATATTCAACACCCCAAGAATGAGGACGACCCATGTTAGATGCACCACCAGTAAGATCCATGATACTACCGATTTTGATTGCACCCTTATCACCACCTTCTTCCTTTGCACCGTTAGCAAATACAGAGAAAGCGAGAACAAGAATTAAAACAACAGTTAAAAATTTTTTCATGTTTTTCTCCTATAAAAAGTCAATCGTTTCCAAACAGGAAACCATTATGTTTAAATTCATAAGCTATCTGTAATTAAGCACAGATAGACTTCATTCGTGCAGAGTTTCTGTCCATTAAGCTGTAATCAAAAGGTTTTTGATCTTT
>JAZLMO010000076.1:0-18808 GCA_045598675.1 Sphaerochaetaceae bacterium | reverse complement strand
TTCTCCTCCACAGTTTCTTAGAACTACAAAACATGACGAGCTTCAGCCTTGGCCACCTTGTTACTTTCATCTTTCTGAAATCATTGTAACAACAGGTTCTTGGTTCAAACTACTGTATCTGACTTTTTATCATTCCTCCTTATTGTCCGAAGACAATTAATTCCAAATCATTAATGCCAGCTTAACCATAGCCGGTACAGTTATCACAGAAAGAATTGTACTTAAGCAAGTAACCACAACTGCGAATTTATAATCTTTGCCATATTTTTGGGCATAAACAGCAATATTAGACCCTACAGGAGTAACTGCAGAGATTAATAAAGCCAATTTCATTGTAATATTTCCAAACGGCACTGCTGAGAATAACAGAACTGTAAGTGCAGGAATTATTATCAATCTGAACAAACAAACGAGGTAAGAATTCAAATCTGTGAATATATCAGACAGTTTTATTTTGCCCATGTATAATCCCAACAACAGCATAGCTATTGGAGCATTACAAGCTGCTATAGAAGAAGTACAATCAATAACAATAGCAGGAATATATTTTGAAACCCTATTCAAAATTAAACCCAAAACGAATGCAAGAATCATTGGATTCAAAAGTATATCCTTTATATTGGATTTCTTCTCTTTGTTTTCATTAAATAAGACAGCTCCATAGATCCACTGCAGTACATTTGTTATGGCAATAAGCCCAGAAATGTACATAACATATTTACTACCAACAACTGCTGAAACAAGAGGAATACCAATAAAGCCTACATTTGCAAAAGAAGAACCAAATGCTGCAATCAGATTTTTTCTAAAAACTAATACAGAAACTGAAATAGATATTACTAGTGCAAGCAAGGAAATCAGCATTGAGCTGAAAAGTTCACTGGCCGACAGTGTGTTAGTAATGAAGGAATTAACGATTGCCAACGGGAGAATAACGTATAATAACAACTTAGCTAATACACTGCTCTCCTCTTCTTTAAGAATTGAGAACTTAACAAGGCATAGGCCTATTAACATAAAAGCAAGCAATTTTATAAGTTGTAAAAACAATATAGATGTATATTCCACATTTACCTCTTTTAAGTATATTAGCATTGACTTCTCATAAATAATAAATATAATAAATCTATATACTTATATATTCTGTTTATAAGAGGTTTTATGGAATTACATCAGTTAAAATGTTTTATTGAAACAGTCAGAACAGGAAGTATGAATAAAGCTTCAAATATTCTACATGTTTCACAACCTGCATTAAGTATAAGTATTAGAAATCTGGAAGATGAATTAGCAGCTCCGTTGTTTAATAGGAACGGAAAGAAAATCAGTCTCACTGCAACAGGAGAATTAATTGTTCCATATGTTGAAAAGATACTTCAGTATGAAAATGAGATAAAGATTACTTCAGCCAACAGAGACAAAGAGACTAAAACTGTCAGATTATTGGTTCTTGCGGGTTCCGCCGTAATTCCGGGAATCATAACCGCTTACCATTCTATGTTTCCGCAAATAGATTTCAATGTCATACAAGAAAACTCAAAAGGATCTGAACAGCCTGATTTAATAATTAAAGCAAGGACAGAATCAAGCAAGCTTAACGAGAATGAAATTGTCATATTAAAAGAAAAAATACTTGTTGCTGTTCCAAAAGACCATGAATTATCAAACAGAGATACCATTACATCAAAAGAATTACAAAAATATGAATTGATAGGTTTAAACCGAAATCTTGCTATGCGAACTATTGAGGATGAATACTGTAAAAGAGATGGCATTAATCTTTGCCACTCAATTGAATGTGATAACCCTTCAATTCTTAGAGATTTGATTACAAGAGGAATTGGACCTGCATTGGTCGCAGAAAAAACGTGGATGTTTCAGTTTCAATCTCACGTAAAACTTATACCTATTGTAGATCCATACTGGACAAGAGAAATAATCTTGGAAAAAACAAACTTCAGAAATAATAGCGATGTTTTGGAACAATTCAAAAACTTTTTGTTAAAAGAGTTCTCAAAACTATAAGCTTTCAAAACTAACAACTATTGCAGTCTTTCCAACAGACACTTCTATGGCCAATTGTTTTTTTGTTATGTTTGGATTATTTCTGATTTCAGCCAATATCTTTATTTGGGTTGTATTGAGTTTTTTATTACCCTCTTTATTACCCTCTTTATTACCCTTCCCTGAACTTTCATTAATACGATTAAATGGGATGGTAATGGTTATTGCCTTGACTGATTACACGAAAGGCTGTAAATTTTAGTTACAAAAAGAAGTGAAGCTACCTCAACAGGTTGCTGACTTCAAGTTATTTTATTTCATTGAAACAAAACGCTATGTTGTCTGCAAACTCAATGGCGTTTGTTTTTTTCATCCCACAGTTTCAGCAATACAGCCAAGACCAAGCCTAAGATACCGATTACAACTTCTATAAGTTCAAAATCAGTCATAGGTATTTACCTCCTTGTCTCAGAGATTTTGGAGGCAGGAACCTCCAAGTGTTTTGGCACTTGAAGTCAACAAACCGCCCTGTTGGGTAGCTTCAATAAGATTATATAATAAACATAATAAAATATCTACATATGTTAAGTATTAGATATGGTTTTTTGTAGGTTCATTTTTGTAAACAAGTAAATCCCCTCTCCAGCCGAAAAATAGACACCCCTACCGAATAATCGTTTTCTGTATCAAAACCTACTCGTAAATACATTTACGAAGCGATGATTGAGATACAATCACGCATTCTTGACTGATCACACGAAAGGCTGTAAATTTTAGTTACAAAAAGAAGTGAAGCTACCCAAGCGGTAGTTGACTTCAAGCAAGTTTAGATTTTACAATTAAACTGTTATTGAGGTGCAACTCAATGACGGTTGTTTTTTCCAGTCCAGACAGCAATCAGAAGACCACAGACTGTTAAGACAATCATAAGGATTTCATAATCGCTCATAGGCTATTCCTCCTTTATCGTTAGATTCTGGAGGATTGGATCCTCCAAGTGTTTTTACACTTGAAGTCAACAAACCGCCCTGTTGGGTAGCTCCAATAAGATTATATCAAAAGCACAATAAATGATTCAAACCCCGAAAAGGTAACACTTTTCTGTAACCGTAGATTCGTAATCTGACGAGAAGAAGTCAAAGAAAGATAATAATTATGCTGTGAATAAGTTAAACACGTTTACCACGCAAACGGTAAGGTTCAGTTCTGTTAATATCTATTTTGGCTTCAAACAGTTTTTGCCTGTAATTGGCAACACTGGCAGCCATGGCAACTCTTACATGTCTGCGGACAACTACAGTTCTTTGAATACGTGTAAATGTTTCAAAGACCTTTTCTCCGACTTCTTTCATTTCAGAACCGCATCTGTCACAAACAGAAATGTAGTCTTTACGAATCTACGGTTACTTTTAACTTGGAAGAAAAATGCAAAAGAATAAAGTATAATATTGATAATAACGCTGACGCCATTCAACAGGAGTACTTTCAAATGATTGAAACCGGTGTATTATCCATCTTTCCCCCATTTATTGCCATTGCTCTTGCCATGATTACAAAGGAAGTATATTTTTCTCTGTTTATAGGTCTTGCATCGGGTATGGCGATTTACACTGTTTTTTCCGGAGAACATTTTATAGCCTGCATTACCCATATTTTTGATATGATGTGTTCAAAAATTGCCGATAATGCCTATATGATTGTTTTTCTGGCACTTCTTTGGGCTGTTGTTGTTTTGATTTCCCAGTCCGGCGGCAGTGAAGCATACGGAAAATGGGCATACAGCAAGTTGAAAACCAAAAGGGGAACCTGTATTGCCACAGCAATCTTAGGCTTTTTGGTTTTTATTGATGACGGGTTTAACTGCTTGACGGTAGGCACGGTTATGCGTCCTGTTTTTGATCGTTTTCATATTTCCCGTGAAAAATTAGCCTACATTGTCGATTCAACAGCTGCACCGATTTGCATTATCTCTCCGATATCAAGCTGGTCTGTGGCTATTGCCAGCGAAATCAATGCTGAAAATGGATTTTCCACTTTTTTATCTACGATTCCCTATAACCTGTACGCCATTCTCACGATTGTCATGGTTGTATTTATCTGCGTGACAGGCAAAGACTTTGGACCAATGAAAAAAGCTGAAGAAGCTGAATCCGAATCGATTTCTGAAAAACCTGTTCATGCAAACAGACAGAAAAAAGGACAGATTGTTGACCTTCTTCTTCCTGTTGCAGTTCTGATTATCTGTGCTGTTTCAGGTATGGCTTATGTCGGAGGTTTCTTCAGCGGTGTTTCCTTTTCTGCAGCGATTGGTATAAATCCTACAGCAGGATTGACCTTGGGCGCATTTGCGGCTCTGGTCTGCGCCATGATTCTATATCTTCCGCGGAAAATCATGAAGCCTAAAGAATTCTCAGGTGCTATCGTCAATGGAATCGGAAGCATTATTCCACCGATGCTGATACTGATTCTTTCATGGAGTTTAGGAGGCGTCTGTCGCGAAATGATTGGTACAGGTCAGTTCATTTCCGGTTTTATTACTAAAACAAATTTGCCGCTTGATTTTCTTCCTCTTGTGTTATTCGTCGTTGCCGCATTAATGTCATTTGCCATGGGATCATCCTGGGGCACTTTTGGACTGTTGATTCCGATTGTTACCATGATTTGTGGAACTTCAAAAACAGATTCTCTTCTGATTTCCGTTTTAGGAGCAACTCTTGCAGGTTCGGTCTATGGAGATCATTGCTCACCTATTTCAGATACAACAGTTCTTTCTGCTACAGGTTCCGGCTCTGTTCATATTCGTCATGTAGAAACTCAGCTCCCTTATTCCACTTTAGTAGCAATAATCTGTGCAATCGGATATCTTATGATCGGTTTTCACATGAATATCTGGATTTCTGTTGGTATCTGCATAGTTATTCTGATAGGACTACTTCAGATTCTGAACAAAACTTCTGCATAAATTAGAGAAAAAAGGGATTATTGCAACCGGTCAAAAGACACGGAAACAATAATCCCAAAAGTATTACTTAGCTTTTTGCTTTAATCTTGAATTTTGAGCATTACCTTCATAACTGCATCAGGATTCTCATCAATAAACTTGAAAGCTTCTGATACTTCATTAATTGAATAGTGCTGGGTTGCAAAACCGTCAAGTTTAACTTTTCCTTCCCTGACAGCGCTGATTGCATCTGCGTAATCCTCACGAACATACATCATGTGTCCCAGAACATCAATTTCCTGACGCTGAATAAGCGGAAGTTCAACTTCAACAGGAGCTTTGAAATTACCTGTGATGACAATTGTTGAATGTGGTCTTGCAGCTTCAAGTATGGAAAGGAATGAACCTTTTGTAGCGGCACAATCAATAATGACATCTGCTCTGTCTTCACCGAATTTTGCAATAACTGCATCTTTCAATGAAACATTCAGTGTATTCACAGCATAATCAATACCGCATTCAAGAGCGTAATTCAGTTTGGCATCTTTGATGTCGGTAACCATAACTTTTTCTGCACCCATTGCCTTTGCACTCTGAGCAACAAGATTTCCTATAGTTCCCGCACCTACGACAACAACTTTCTTACTTTTGACATTACCCCTTCTGGCAGATCCCATTCCTACAGCCAACGGCTCTATCAGTGCCGTCTGGTCATCTGAAAGACCATCTGCATGATGCAGATATTTTGGATCTATTGCAAAATAGTCGCAGGCAAAGCCGTCAGCATGAACACCCATTACTTTCAGGTGCTGACAAACATTGAAACGACCGATTCGACAAGGGAGACACTTGCCGCAGGTAACCTGAGGTTCAATGGTAACATTGTCACCAACGGAGAAACCTTTGACATTCTTTCCGACCTTACAAACTGTAGCCGCAGCTTCGTGACCGAAAACAACAGGGAATGTCATGTACTTGTGAAGACCGTGATACATCTGCATATCAGAGGCACAGATTCCGACCTGTCTTATTTTAAGCAGAACCTGATCATCTGAAAATGAAGGAATCTCACACTCGATTTTTTCAAAAGTATATGGAGCTTTTAGAACTGTTTTGTTCATAACCATCCCCTTATTATTTCTTTTTGAGAACCTTCATTACTCTGTCTGCAATTGCCTGAGCATCAAGACCGTACTTCTGCTGGAGAGCATCGTAAGGACCACACTCTGCATGGCAGTCATTCATTCCCAGAATTGAGAATTTTGTTCCTATTCCGGCCTGTGAAAGAACTTCTGAAACTGCTCCGCCAAGACCACCGTAGATACTGTGTTCCTCAGCTGTAATTACAGCCTGTGTTTCCTTTGCACATTTGATAATCATCTTTGTATCAAGAGGCTTTATGCAGAACATATCAACAACACGCAGGCTGATTCCCTTTTCTTTGAGAATATCAGCAGCCTTGATTGCATTTGATACTTCCAGACCACATGCAATTACTGTTGCATCTGTTCCTCTTCTGACAATCTTAGCCTTACCTTCTTCAAATTTTTCATCAGGCTTGTATACATCAGGGAACTCATTTCTTGTAAGTCTGAGATACATCGGAGAATCATCCTCGATGGCATGTTTTGTAATCCATTTTGTAGAAGTTGCATCGCATGGAACAAAAACTTTGAAATTAGGCAAAGTTCTCATAACTGCAATATCTTCAAGAGCATGATGGCTTGGACCGTCAAAAGAATCTGAAAGACCGCTGTAACCGCCTGCAAGCTTAATAGGAAGTTTTGAATAAGAACCGAAAGCTCTGGCAGCAGTAAGACCGTTACTTGTAAGGAAGACGGCAAATGTATTTGCAAAAGGAATCTTTCCTGCAGAAGCAAGACCTGCAGCAATTCCCACCATATCGGATTCTGCTATTCCGCAGTTGAAGAAACGATCCGGAAAAGCTTTACCGAAAATACCGCTCTTTGTTGAACCACTAACATCGGCATCAAGGACAACAACATTCTTGTTGTCTTTTCCGTATTCAACAAGTGCTTCACCATAAACATCTCGAATTGACTTGCCCATTATTTGCCTCCCAGTTCTGCCATTGCTTTAGCATAGCTTTCATCATCAATAGCTTTTCCATGCCATGAATTCTTTCCTTCCATAAATGAAACACCTTTACCTTTTACTGTATGTGCGCAAATGACCGTAGGCATACCCTTTTTCTTGGCAGCCTTGTCATATGCATCACACAGTTCTTTTACACTGTGTCCGTCACATTCAAGAACGTTCCATCCGAAAGATCTGAATTTTTCCATGATATCTCCGGTAGGCATAACTTCATCTGTTGTTCCGTCAAGCTGAACCTTATTCCAGTCAACTATGGCTGTAAGATTATCAACCTTGAATTTTGCAGCAGCCATTGCTGCTTCCCATACTGTTCCTTCGTTCAACTCTCCGTCACCGAGTACTGCATAAACACGGAAACTCTTTTTATCAAGCTTTGCGCTCAATGCCATTCCGATAGCAGCTGAAAGACCGATTCCGAGAGGCCCTGATGAAAGATCTACACCGGGAGTTTCAAGCATGGACGGATGTCCCTGCATTCTTGTATTGATATCTCTGAGTGTATTGAATTCCTTGAGAGGGAAAAACTTCTTTTCAGCAAGAACTCTGTAGAGAGCAGGAGCAGCATGACCTTTTGCAAGAATCAAACGGTCTCTGTCCGGACAGTTCGGATGCTTGGGGTCAACATTCATCTGATGCAGAAGAAGAGTTGTTAAAATTTCACAAACTGACAAGGATCCTCCCGGATGACCTGTCTGCTTTTTGTGGAGGACTTCAATTAAGTCACGTCTGAACTGTGAGCACTTTAGCTCAAGATCTTTGACTTCTTTACTTTTAATCATTTCCTGTTTCCTTATTTATTAACTACGTTTGCAGCATTTCCGTCCATAAAGGATTTAATGTTGCTTACTGTGATATCCATAATTCTCTGACGGCTTTCTTTCGGAGCCCAGGAAATATGCGGAGTAATGATACAGTTCTTTGCTTTAAGCAGCGGATTATCTTTCTTGATAGGTTCCGTATAAACAACATCAAGACCTGCTGCAGCAATTTTTCCGCTGTTAAGAGCATCTGTAACATCCTGCTCGTTAATAAGCTGACCACGTGCATTATTTATGATGATGACACCGTCTTTCATCTTTGCAATGTTCTGCTTATTGATCATTCCTGTGTTTTCAGGAGTCAGATTACAATGAAGTGTAATAACATCTGACTTCTTAAACAAGGTATCAAGATCAACATATTCTGCAATTGCCTTACCTGTCTCATTAGGATAAATATCGTAGGCAAGAACATTCATTCCCATTGCTTTTGCAATCTTTCCTTCTGCCTGACCGATTCTTCCGAAACCTATGATACCTATTGTCTTTCCTTCAAGTTCAATAAGAGGATAATCCCAATAGCACCAGTCTTTGTTGTTTGCCCAGTTACCGGCATGAACGCTTTCACTGTGATGACCTATATGGTGGCAGACTTCAAGAAGAAGTGCTATTGAATACTGGCTGACAGATGCTGTTCCGTATGCAGGAACATTCATTACAGGAATACCTTTCTGCTTTGCATAATTGTAATCAACAACGTTATAGCCTGTTGCAAGAACGGCAATGGCCTTGAGATTCTGACATGCATCAATCGTTGCTTTTGAAATAGGAGTCTTGTTTGTAACAGCAATATCTGCATCACCGATTGTTTTTGCAATAACAGGATCCTCTGAATAGGAGATTCTGTCATAAACTGTTACTTCTCCGAGTTTTTCAAGTTCTTTCCAGGAAAGATCTCCGGGATTTTCTGTATATCCGTCCAATACTACAATTTTCATATTAAACCCCTCCTCAGTCTTCAAGCATTGCCCATGCTCTGTTCAGGCAGCGTTTTGTGTTGGCAAGAACAATCTTCTCATCCTCACCCGGACGAAGTGTGACTTCCATTGAGAGAACAAGAGGCTCTTCTGCGTTGAAGAATCCTTCGTCTTTGATGACTTTAAGGTAATCAATAAGTTCAGGAATATCATTGGCACTTTCCGGATAACCCATTCTCGGATGCAGATCTCCGTATCCGTCACAGCCCTTCTTTACTACAGCATTTCCGAAGTGGAAGTGGGTAATGTAAGGTCTGAGAGTCTGAATGACAAACTTGCTTGTCTCATAAGTTGTAGGGAAATGAGAAAGATCTACAAGAAGACCGAAATTGTTATGAGTTTTTCTCATATCTGCAGCAAACTGTGCAGCAAGAGGAGCAGGTCCGATTAAGGCTGCTTTATCCATATCAAAATCAAATACTTCAAGTTCTACATTCATGTCTTTCTGTTTTGCATAATCACAGACAGCTCTGGTAGTCTTGAGAAGCTGTTCATAGGCTTTATCCTTTGTCTCAGGGCACCATTTTCCTGCAAGGAAAGCAATTCCCTTGCTTCCGAAATACTGAGCAGTATCAACAGCTTTTTTAAGAGCATCTTCCGCTTTCTTTCTTTCTTCTTCACATATGTCGTTAGGATTGAGTTTCGGACCCAAAAGCCAAGGCTGTGCACCGAAGCAAACCTTAAGGTGACTCTGATCAAGAATGGCCTTTGCCTTTGCATTGAGTTCGTCTGATCCGTAACCCTTGATTTCAATGGCATCAAAATAATCATCTCTTGCTATTTCAAGAAGAGAATCCATCGGATCACTTTTAGGATAACTCATCCACTGAATTGTTCCTACTTTAAAATATTTATGAATAGATTCTTTCATAAAAAACCCTCCCTAAATTAATTTTCATTGAATGGGAAAAGAATAAACTTTCCACCGTCTTTTCTGCGGAAGCGATCAAATGCTTCCTCCCACTTTTCCATGGGCATTCTGACATTTGCTATATCATCAACCAGAACTTTCTTTCTTTCAAGAAGATTCAGAGCCTGCTCCCAGTTTGCCTTTCTCGAACCGAGAGAACCGGTCATATGAGGTTCTTTGTAATTAAGTGCTTCAACATAGAATTCGATATTAGGCTTGCCCATTCCGATCTGTGTGTAATAACCGCGCTTTTTAAGAACCTTAAGAGCGGAGTTCATTCCCGCAGCACTTCCAGAACACTCCATGACAACATCTACACCTTTTCCGTTCGTAAGCTGTGCAACTCTGTCGGCAAGATTTTCCTGCTGAACATTAATCGTCCACTCTGCTCCCAGTTTCTTTGCAAGAGCAAGACGTTCCTCATCAACATTTGTTCCGGAAACAAGTACCCTTGCCCCGAATGAACGGACAACCTGCATAGTCATAAGACCGATCGGACCCGGACCTGAAACCAAAACAATATCAGTTGGTGAAATATCTGTAAGATCGAATACTGCATGACAGACACAAGCCAAAGGTTCTGTCAAAGCAGCAGAAATATCATCAACCCCTTCAGGAATACGATGAACTCTTCCGGCAGGGACAACAGTATAATTTGTGAAAATTCCGTTATACCAATAACCCAATGTTCTTCTGTTGTTGCAAAGATTGTACCAACCCTCACGACATGGCTCACATTCTCCGCAGTAGCTGAATGCTGTTTCTGAAACAACTCTATCACCAACTTTAAAACCGGTAACTCCCTCACCGAGCTCTGCAATTACGCCGGAAAACTCGTGACCTACCGTTACAGGCGGACGTACAGGGATAGCAATATCCGAATCATATATATGGAGATCTGAACCGCAGATTCCCGCAGCAACAACCTTGATTTTTATCTGTCCCGGAGCCGGAGTAGGTTCCGGTACTTCTCTGATTTCCATGTTGCCGGGTTCAGCGGCATATTTAACAATTGCTTTCATAAAAGTACTCCCTATTTTTTGGCTTTTGCAAATTTTCCAAGATAACTCTTGATTACAAGCTCATTATTTCTCACTTCGGATGAAGGACCTTCAAGAGAAATGAGACCTCTTTCCAAAACGTAGGTATAGTCGGCTGTTTTCATAGCCAGCTTTGCGTTCTGTTCAACAAGAAGAATCGTAAGATTTTTCTGTTTGTTGATATCGACAATTTTTTCAAACAATTCAGCAATTACTATTGGAGCAAGACCCATTGACGGTTCATCAAGAAGAAGAACCTCAGGTCTGGACATAAGCGCTCTGCTGATTGCAAGCATCTGCTGCTCTCCGCCGGAAAGACTCCATGCAAGCTGGTTTTCTCTTTCCTTAAGTCTCGGGAACAGTTCAAATGCTTCTTCCATTTCTTCTGCAAAAGACTTCTTGCCGAAGAATCCATGCCAAGGGACAGTTCCTACTTCAAGATTCTCACGAACTGTAAGACCCGGGAAAACATGTCTTCCTTCAGGTACGTGTGAGATACCAAGCTTTGCAACTTTCTGAGAAGAAAGGCCAGAGATATCTTCACCTTTGAAAAGAATTTCACCTGTTCTCGAACAAGCACCTGAGATTGATTTCAACAGAGATGATTTTCCGGCTCCGTTACTTCCGATGAGACAGGTGATTTTTCCTTTCGGAATATTAAGGCTGATACCCTTAAGAGCTTCAATTGTTCCGTAGTAAGCATGAAGGTCATGAATTTGTATCATCAGTCTTCCCTCCCTAAATATGCTTCAATTACAACAGGGTTGTTTGAAATTTCTTCCGGAGTTCCCTCTGCAATAGGTACACCGAAGTTGATAACATAAATACTTTCACAGACATCCATAATCATGTCCATTGAATGCTCAATTACCAGAACTCCTACATTCATCTTTTTTGCAGCCATTCTCAGAATATCCATGAGATAGTTGATTTCCTTTGGATTAAGACCTGCAGCAGGCTCATCAACCAAGATGAGTTTAGGATGGGATAGCAGCGAACGTACTATTTCAAGCAACTTTCTCTGACCGAAAGGAAGTGAATTTATTTCATCATCCCAGTTGAAAGAGAAGTGCAGAAGTTCCATCATTTCATCCAGTTCCTGCTCAAAGTTTTCACTCTTCTTTCCGAAGAATCCTTCAAGAAAACCTATATGGTTTCCAAGATCTGCACCGATCATAAGATTGTCTCTGATACTTGAACGCTGCAGAAATCTCGGAGCCTGGAATGTTCTTCCGATTCCGATTCTTGCACGCTTATAATCCGGATATTCGGTGATATCCTGTCCGTCAAAGTAAATCTTACCGCTGTCAATGGGAAGTATTCCGCTGATCAGGTTCATCAAGGTAGTTTTTCCGGCACCGTTAGGTCCGATTAAACCTTTAATCTGTCCTGGGAAAACATCGAATGTAATATCTTTTGCAGTAACAACACCACCGAAACTTTTGTTGATTTTCTCCAAGTGGAGAATAGGGTTTTTATTGTCAGCCATTGTTCTGTTCTCCTTCTTTGGATGTCTTGTTCTTTTTCTTTATAATGCTCTTGTAAATACCGGTAAGTCCTTCAGGCATAAGAACCATAAGCAGGACAATGGAAACACCCCAAATCAACTGGAAGTATTTCTGAAGTACCTTAAGAAGCTGAGGAAGTACCTGAACTATCAAAGCTCCGATAAATGAACCTACAGTACTCTGAACTCCTCCGAACATAGCCATAATGATGTACTTACTTGTTGTTGCATAGGTAAACATATCTGCTGATGCATACTTTATGAGCATTGAATAAAGGGCTCCGCTCATTGCAGACAGAACGCCGGCAATTGTAAATGCAATAACTTTTGTCATATAGACATTTACACCCAGAATTCTTGCAGCAGTTTCATTATCACGACAGGAAGCAAGTGATCTTCCAAGCTGAGTTGTTCTGATTCTCTCAACCAGAAAACCTACAAGCACTACAAATACCAGCAGGAACGGGAACCATTTGTAATGATTTGACAGAGTATAATTGAAAATCTTTGTTGAAGGGATTCCTGTAATTCCGTCAACACCTCCGAACAACGGTCTGTAGTTGTTGAAGAAAGTGTAAGCAACCTGAACCAATGCAATGGTTGAGAAAGAAAAGAAGGTTCCTTTAAGTCTCAGCAGAATCAATCCGATAAGGAATGAAATTATTGCAGAAACCGGAATTACAATTAAAAACGATGTAAGAGGAGAAAGGGTAAATCCGAATCTTCCCGTTGTAAGATTTGCAATTGTAAATGAACCGATTCCCATAAATGCAACGCCCGCAAAAGACAGTTCTCCGCCCATTCCCAACATAACGGAAATGCCGTATGAAACAAGACAGAAAACAAGAGCCATATTAATGACCATCTGAGTGTACAGAGTTTTGCAGAGCAACTTGACTGCAACATAGAAAAGGACTACGGCAATAACCAGAATCAAATACTTTTTTGTAGATTTTTTATTCATTTCCGGTCCCCTTATGCCTTATCACCTATCTTGCCCTTGAACAATCCATTCGGTTTGAGAACAAGGAAGATGATGAGAAGAAGAAATACTGTAACATCTTTATAACCTGAAAGGAAAAGTGTTGAGAATGATTCAACAACACCTACAATAAGGCATCCGATTACAGCACCTGTAATACTCCCGAAACCTCCGATAACAACACCTGCAAAGGCTCTTAACTGAAGTGTTC
Organism: Sphaerochaetaceae bacterium; assembly: GCA_045598675.1. Lineage (GTDB taxonomy): Bacteria > Spirochaetota > Spirochaetia > Sphaerochaetales > Sphaerochaetaceae > JAZLEZ01. The sequence goes on along the minus strand of JAZLMO010000076.1, from coordinate 5,300 downwards.
CGAGTGTACTTCTGATCATAAACTGAGGCGCTACAAGATAGCCGCATGTTCCGCAGACTACCATAACAATTACGTATGTCGCACAGATTGTAAGAATAGAAGGAATTCCGATAAGGTTTGCGGCATAGGCATCCTGACAGGCTGCCTGCATGAGCTTTCCTACGTATAACTTCTCAAACAGTTTGAGAACCAAATAAATTATCAGAAGTCCTATTCCCAGGATAATAATATACTGCACAGGCAGGGTAACTGATCCGAAGTGTAAAATTTTCGGAGACCCGTCTGCATTTCTTACAATTGCAGGCATGGCTCTTGGAGAGCTTCCCCAAATCAGTTTTACAGCTTCCTGAAGAATAATCGAAGCTCCCATTGTGGCAATGATTGTTGCCTGAGCATAAGAAGCTTTTCTTAAAGGCCAGTAAATCGTAAACATGAATATGATACCGATAATTCCGAACCAAAGAATGGACAACGGCAACATAATATAGATAGGTAAGTTGAAATCAAGCATCAGACAACCTGTTATGTATGAACCTACCATCATAAGGTCGCCCTGTGCAAAATTCAAAATTCCAACAGCTCTTACCAGGAGAATAAGGCCCATTCCCAACAGTGCATAAATCATACCCATTGAAAGACCGTCAACTCCAAGTGAAAACAGCAGAGATAATGACATAAAACCTCCCTTGAAATTACATACGACTTTTGATGCAAATTATTTTGCACCAAAAGTTATACACAGAGGAAGACAGAAACCTGTCTTCCTCTGACAAAGAAATAATAACACTTAGAACTCAATCAGCGATACTGAATTGCGTACTGAGGAACAACCTTTTTGTCGATGTTCTGTGTAACTGTAAGTGTTGAAGCGAAGCTGTGGTCTTCGTTGTACTTGAAGTAAGAAATAGCACCTTCAAATTCAACATTCTTCATTGCTTCGTTGATTTTTGCCTTGTCTGTACATGTTCCGGCTTTCTTCATTGCTTCTGCAACGATGTAGACGCCGTCATAAGCACAAGCTGCTGCAAGGTCAGACATAGCTCTTCCGCTGAATGCGCAATAGTCTTTTTCAAACTGAGCGGCTGTAGGGTTTGATCCACCCGGACACCAGTCAGAAATTGAATACCAACCGTTAGCTGCATCGCCTGCTGCTGTGATACATACATTTGAACACCATGAAGTTGAACCTACGAGAGGCATTCTTTCACTTGTAAGACCGGCAGCTGCAACCTGCTGACAGATAACGCCTGCAGGGTTCTGGTTACCCAGACAAATGAGACAGTCATAATCACCTGCCATTACCTGAGCAATGTAAGGTGCATAGTTAGCTGTGTCTTCAGGGAAACCGAATTCGTTGTGAGCTTCTGTAATCTTGCATCCTTTCTTTACGAGAGCAGCAAATACCTGTTCATAAAGGCTCTGGAATGTACTCTGTGTTGAGTGCATGATTGCAGGGTTCTTGCATCCGAGTGTGTCAACTACGAAGTTGGCAACTACTTCACCCTGTGCTGTATCAAGTGGTCTATCCTGCCATGTATACGGGTTCTTCTCTTTTGAAACACCGGATGATGATCCGAGTGAGATGTAAGGAACGCCTTCTTCTGCTACAGATGGCATAGCAGCGATACAGTATGCTGAATACATACTTCCGACAATAGCTACAACGTCTTTGTTAGCAAGAAGTTCCTGTGTTGCAAGAACAGATGCTTCGGCATTGTCTACTTCATCGGCACGTACCAGTTCAAGCATCTTACCGTTGACACCGCCCTTGGCGTTGATCTGGTCGATAGCGAGCTGAGCACCTTCTGTGGCTTCTTCACCAACAAGGCTGTTTGGACCGGTAATAGCTGTTACAAGACCGATCTTTACAGTGTCAGATGATTTTTCAGAAGTACCGTTGGCGAAAACACTTGATAAAACGAGTACTACGATGAGTACTGATACCATAAGTTTTTTCATTCTTTCCTCCTACTATCACATCTTTCTGTGATATTTAAGTTTCTTATATCAAACCTTCACTTTTTCCGATTTCAATAATCTTTCCATAGAGCGGAAGACTCCTGTCTCCATGTTCAACCAGAAAAGTGAAAAAGTTTTTAAAATGAAATACGTTACGGACAAGATTTTTGTCCAAACGATCAAGAATCTGATCCATCTGATAGTGAGTTGCATTCATAACCTCACTGTGACGGACTCTGATTTCTTCCTGGGGCTGCTTTCTTGAAACCGGATAACCAAGACCGGGTTCCGTTTCGAAAAGTCTCTGAAACATATACTTCAGGTTTATATCGCCTGCCCATCCGTAACCTTTATTCAGCGCCAATGATACGCAGTTTCCGGCATTAATCTGAGAAAAAAGCCAAGCATCGGAAGGTTCTGTAATAAGTCCGCATACAACATTCGGATACTGAACGGCAGCATTCAGATATCCCTGCCCTGTTCCGCATCCTCCTATAACAAAATCGACGCAGTTCAAATTAAGAACCAATGCAGTCATAAGTCCGGTTTCAACTGTAAGCAGAACGCTGTCTTCAGGACCTGTCATGCCCAAATTGAAGGCATCCAATCCTGCTTCTTTCAAAGCATTCATCACATCTTTGTTTTTAAGGCATGTACTGGACTCATTGAAAACTGCAATTTTCATCGCTCTTTTCCTCTAACTCTTTCCTTCAACTCTTTGAGTAATGTCTTTCAACATCACCTCTTACTTTATTCATATGGTCTATAATCTTCTGTTCAGCCTTATCTGCATCTCTGTCTTTGATTGCCTGAACTATTTCCCTATGCTGGGAAATACATAAAGACCTGTTTTCCAATTCTTCCGACATATCATGGAACTTCACATAATATTCATCGGTTGTAAGGAGAATCTTCAGTATTCTGTAAAGTGTTGAATTACCCGAATACTGTGCAATCTGAAGATGCAACTTAAGGTCAATATCACTGACTTCAACACTTCCGACCAAAACAGCCTGAGTGTACTGCTGAAGCATATCCTCAAGAACTTTGACCATTTCGTCATCCACATTCTTGCATGCAAGCCTTACGGCCATTGCTTCAAGTTGTTTTCTGATTTCAACAACCTCAATCAGTGTTCTCTGCTGACCGTTGATTATCAGATTTGCAAACTTATCAACATTTACGCGGGCAGACTGCTTCTGCTTCTCCTTTTCATAAAACGCAAAACCCTTACGTGTCATTGAACGACCGCGGTTACTCTCCTTTTTCAGATAACCGAAATCTTCAAGTTCCTTGAGCCTTCTTCCCACAGTAGCCTGAGGAATACCGGATGCTTCTGCCAAATATGCAGCCCCAACCGATTTCTGGGCATGGGCCAGAATCTCAAGAATATTAATGTAATCAATCTCTCTCATTCATTTCCTCCGTAAATTTGAAAGATTCTCATTACATTGTAACACGTAATGTGATTAATCACTAATCATTTTGATTAATCACTAATCACGTGTGATTAGTCGTAGAATTATATTATTACCGCTATATCAAGTTGTCAAACTTTTTTATTTTTTTTCTTTACTGTATATTTGTAGCCAGGAATACTTCTTTAAAGGAGGCTTTTGTGGCAATGCTAACTAATGAAATAATAAGCATATACGGAGATAATTACACAGATAACACAATCCGTCTGCTTGAATCCGCCGGTCTTGAACAATTTATCGGAAATAAAAATGCGAACATTATTTTAAAACCCAATTTGGTTGTTGCAGGTAATGCTTCAAACGGCGCTGTTACCCATCCCGAAATCGTAGCCGGTGTAATAGAGTATCTTCAAAATCACGGTTTTAAAAATATTACTCTTATCGAAGGGTCCTGGGTCGGTGATGACACAGACAGAGCCTTCAGAATTTCAGGCATAGGAAAAGTCTGTGAAGATTACAAAATACCCTACTTCAATACAAAGAAAGATAAATACATGACAATCAGCGCAGATGGTCATTCATTCAATGTTTCACAACGTCTTGAGAACTGTGATGTTTTGATTAACCTGCCCGTTCTGAAAGGTCATTGTCAGACTCTCATGACATGTGCACTGAAAAACCACAAAGGTCTTTTAAGTGACAGTGAGAAAAGGCGTTTCCATTCTCAGGGACTTCACGAACCTATTGCTTATCTTTCAAAGGCAATACTCAAAAACACGAAAGAGTTCATAGTTGTAGATAATATCTGCGGAGATCTGGATTTTGAAGAAGGCGGCAATCCGGTTTACAACGGTCGGATTTTCTGTTGTACAGATCCTGTAATGTGCGATTCCTATGTCTGTTCGTTTATGGGTTATGACACTTCAGATGTCCCTTATGTTGAAATTGCTTCCCGCATAGGTGCAGGGAATATCGATATCAGCAGTATCAAGATGACAGATGCAAACTCACGGCAACCAAAAGCCGATTCAACTTCACCGTCCGGCAAGGTTCTGGTCTTAGGAAAATATGTTGACGCCCAAGACGCATGCAGCGCCTGTTATGCCGCTTTAATTGGGGCATTGAACCGTCTGAATGAAGAAGGTCTTTTGGACGAAATCAATCAAACAATCTGCATAGGACAGGGTTTCAGAAAGAGAGTCTGCAATGGCATAGGCGTAGGAAACTGCACTCTGCTTAATCCTGATTCAATTCATGGTTGTCCGCCTTCACAGACAGATATCTACGATTATCTGAAATCCAAGGTTATGTAGCTTTTACTTGATTAATTTGATTTTAATCGTATTATATTTAGTAACTATTAACTGGAGAAAATGTTATGAAAAAAACCATTATTGCTTTTCTTTTGGTTTTCCTGATTCTCGGAATGCAGAGTGTTTTTGCAAAAGAGAACTCCGGAGACTTTAAAAATGAAATCAGCTTTTACGGCATTTACGACTACAAGTTTTTCGGTGCCGGAGAAGTCAATGATCATTCATTCCGTACTGATACAGAAGATAGTTCTTTTGATTCCAACGGTGATTTCGGTGTAGGACTGAACTACAGATACAGTTTATCTGAGAATTGGAAAATCGGTCCGTCATTATCATTTAACTGGGCAAAAACAAAGAACGATGAAGACTATCAGCGCTTTACAGCTGATGCCAGCTTTGATTGTTCAGTCTTGAAATCCGACAATTTTGAAATGTTCACAGAACTCGGAGTCGGTGTTGATTATTCTCAGCTTGAGACTTATTCAACAATCGGTTTTGATGTTAATCTCGGTCTTGGCTTAGAATACAGTTTCACAGACCAATTTGCTATGACATTAATTGCATCGGCCAATTACCTTACAGAAGTGTACGAAAGAGACAAACAGCTTTG
>JAZLMO010000075.1:0-3626 GCA_045598675.1 Sphaerochaetaceae bacterium | reverse complement strand
GTAACTGTATATTCACCGGCTGCCTTTGCTGCGGCGTCTTTAGGATCTGCCTTTCTGACACCGTTGACCTGTGCTTTTCCTGTAAGGTAAAGAATACCTTTTTCTTTACAGGATGCTGCAATGAATACATTTTCATCTGTGATAGGAAGATTTGCTTCCTTAAGCATTGCTTCAGCTGCCTTGCGGCCTTTCTTAGGATCGGCATCATTGATGTCTACTACCTTCTTTGTTGTAGGTTCCATCTTAAGCTGCTCTGCTGCGGCTTTTACAACTTCAGGATCCGGAGCTACAGGAGTTTTTCCAAAGTAACCGAGAACCATTTTACCGTAACCTTCTGCAATCTTTTTCCACGGTCCGAACATAACATTGTTGAATGCCTGCTGGAAGTAGAACTGTGATACAGGTGTAACAGAAGTTCCGAATCCGCCCTTTGCAACTGTTTCGCCCATGGCTTCAACAATTTCAGGATACTTATCCATAAGATTGTTGTCTCTGAGCATCTGTGTATTTGCTGTAAGAGCTCCGCCAGGAAGAGGGAAGAAAGGAATATTAGGATTGACCTTCTGTGCCTCAGGTGGCATGAAGTAATCTTTCATGCATTCCTGGAATACATCTTCTGCTTTCTGAACTTCGTGAATATCAATTCCGAGATCATATTCTGTGCCGCGGAGTGCGTGCCACATTGTAATGATATCCGGCTGACATGTTCCGCCTGATACAGGCTGCATTGAAAGGTCAAGGCTTGAAGCTCCGGCTTCGAGAGCGCTGACATACTGCTGGATACAACAACCTGCTGTTTCATGGCTGTGCATGACAATCTTCATCTTGTCACCGAGGAGCTTACGTGCTCTCTTGACTGTTTCATATACTACTGCAGGTGTTGATGTACCTGAAGCATCTTTGAAACAAAGGCTATCAAAAGGAATGCCTGCATCAAGAATGCCGCGGAGAACCTTTTCATAGAAATCAGGATCGTGAGCACCTGTTGTTTTAGGAGGAAGGCTCATCATTGTAACGGTAATCTCGTGCTTGAGACCTGCGTCATGAATTGCTTTTCCGCTGTCAATAAGGTTGTTTACATCATTGAGAGCGTCAAAGTTTCTGATTGTTGACATTCCGTGTTTCTTGAACATATCTGCATGAAGCTTGATGATGTCTCTTGGCTGAGAATCAAGACCTACTACGTTTACACCTCTGGAGAGTGTCTGAAGGTCTGCATCAGGTCCGGCAACTCTTCTGAATTCGTCCATCATTTCAAATGCATCTTCATTGCTGTAGAAATATAGGCTCTGGAATCTGGCTCCGCCACCTGCTTCGAAATGGGTTATTCCTGCCTTGCGTGCAGCTTCAACTGCAGGCATGAAATCCTTTGTAAAAACTCTTGCACCGTAAACGGACTGGAATCCGTCTCTGAATGCAGTACACATGAAATCAATTTTCTTTGTCATTAAATTACGACCTCCCTGTCAGTTTCTTGATTTAACTACCGCTGCGACTATGGCTGCTGCGACTTCTGCATCCGATACAGGTGCGGAAGATACGGCACTTGCTACAGCAGGAGCTGCTTTTGGTGCTTTTGCTTCAATATTCTTTACAATCTTTGATACTGCTTTTGTTGTAAATACAAGGATTGTAAGGAAAACGAATACAATTGCCATACCCAAAACCAGCAAGGTAACACCGTTACCCAGCTGTGCTTGAAGTTCTTCGACAGGTAGTTGCGCTAATGAAAACAACATATACACACTCCCTAAACAATTTTTGTAAACAGACGGAGATTCCGCCCACAATTTACTAATTATATTATATAAATTATCCGATTATTATCAACCTTGCCTAATGTCTTTTAAAGGTTTATCTTTAGTTCTGGTGAGGTAACAAATGCCCGAAGAAAAAAGTCAGGATCAGAAAATCTGTGAGAAAATGGATCTGATCGGTCGTAAAATTGTTGTCATGAGCGGTAAAGGCGGTGTCGGAAAAACAACTGTTACCGTTAATCTTGCAAATGCCCTTGTAGCACAAGGTCATTCCGTCGGTATCCTTGATACAGATCTTCACGGTCCCAATGTTGCCAAAATGCTCGGGTGTGAAGAAAGCATTCTTGCTCAAAGTGAAGACGGGAATGAAATTATGCCCGTTGAAACTCCTTCAGGAATCAAGGTTGTAAGTCTTTCATTTGCGTTAAATGATCCTGATCAGGCTGTTGTTTTCCGCGGTCCTATGAAAATGAGTGTCATCAAGCAGTTCCTTTCTGATGTGAGATGGGGGACTTTGGACTATCTTCTTATTGATTCACCTCCGGGAACAGGAGATGAACAGCTTACGGTTTGTCAGAGTATTCCTGCAATTACGGGTTGTATTCTTGTTACAACACCTCAGAAAGTGGCAATTCTTGATGCCAGACGTTCTGTTTCATTTGCCCGTCAGCTTGACCTGAGAATCATAGGTCTTGTTGAAAATATGAGTGCTCTTATCTGTCCTGATTGCGGAAAGGAAATCCCTATTTTCGGAAAAGACGGAGGAAAGAAACTCTGTCTTGATATGAATGTTCCCCTTTTGGGTTCTGTTCCGATGGAAATAGGGCTTCAGCAGGATGAAGACAACGGAATAAACTGGATAGAAAAGGGTGACAGTATTTCTGCAAAAGTTTTCAGGGAAATTGCTGAAATTGTTCACTCAAGTACCAAGCCTTCATGTTCTGCTGATGTAGGTTATATTCCCCAAGGTCTGGGGTGCAGTCCTGAATCATGTGCAACCTGTACTCAGGATTGTCCTTCAAAGAAAAAATGACTCTATTAGATGAATCTGTTTTTCCAAAATATGATGAGAAAAAATCTTCGCAACATCTTATATGGAAAGCAGATAACTATAAAGTACTGTCTAAGACTCCGATCTTTGATTTGGAGTCTGTTCATAGAAAAAGTACAGATGGTCGCGAGGGTGATTTTGTTCGTTTGAAGTCACCTGATTGGGTTAATGTAATTCCTCTTTTCAAAGGTGAGGACGGTACTGATTACTTTGTTATGGAACGTCAGTTCCGGCATGGCAGTGCATCCGTTACGGTAGAGTTTCCCGGTGGAATAATAGAAGAGGGTGAAAAGCCTGAAAAAGCGGCTTTACGTGAATTGGAAGAAGAGACCGGGATCCGTGCTCATAAGATTGCATTCCTCGGTGAAATCAATCCTAATTCTGCGTTTTTCAAAAACCGTGGTTATTTCTTTTTGGCAGAAGAACTTGAATATATGAATACCAGGCATTTTGATCCCAATGAACAGATTGAAACCGTCTGCATTCCCGCCAAAGAGTTCTTTGAAAAGATGGGCAGCGGTGAGTTTGATAATGCTGTTATGGCAGTAGCCGGTTTCTTCTTTCTTACTAAAAGCAGTAGATTAAAGAAATAAAGTATTAATTTTTTATAATATATAGAATTATACAAGTGAACTTGACATCCCCCCCCCCCAGTAGGTTTAGACTACATAAAATTATGTGCATGTAATTACGTGCGCATGTATAGAAAATTTTGTCTACTAAATTTATTGGAGATAGATTATGAAAAAGTTTTTAGGCATTCTTCTTGCAGTATTGCTGACCTTTACAGCAGTATCCTGTTCATTCTTTATGGAAGA
>JAZLMO010000074.1:0-67308 GCA_045598675.1 Sphaerochaetaceae bacterium | reverse complement strand
GTACTATTTTTCCCTCGTTATTGCCTTGCTTTTGTATTACTGAATTTCTTTTTTTTAAATTCAGTACTATTTTCTACTTTTGAGACATATTGTAATTTGAAAGATTTATGCTCCTAGGTGTATGTGTAGCAAACCAGAATATATGGTGCAATTTAAACATAATGATTGTGGATTTGACACAAATCAATAATAAGAGAGGGCTGTAACCCTCAGTCAGAAATCCTGACTTTTGTTACAGCCCTATTAATTCGGATGATTATTTTTTATTTCTGCTCGCCGAGCATATCCAGAACCCACTTGGGAGCTAATTCCGGAAGAGGTTTTCCGTTGGCTTTGCAGAGATTATACTCATCTATCTTTTCACGACGTTTGATTTCGTAATTTTCTTTTTCTTCTGCTTTAGCTAATACTTCCTCTATGATCTCTTTTGGAACTACGGTTATTCCGTCAGCATCTCCAACAATAAGATCACCGGGATTTACATGTGCTCCGGCACAATCTACAGGAACATTAATCCTGCCCGGACCGATTTTCTTAGGTCCTCTCTGCATATAACCTCTGGCATAAACAGGAAGATGCATTTCTTTAAGGCCGATTTTGTCTCTGATACATCCGTCAACGACAAGTCCGTTTAAGCCAACGGCTTTTGCTGCACCTCCGATCAAATCTCCCAAATATGCTCTTTCCATACAGCCTTTGCCGTCAATAACAAGAACATAACCGGGTTTTGCCGAATAAATTGCAACATGAATAGGAAAGTTATCGCCATCTGCAGTCTCAACAGTAGCAGCTGTTCCGACCATTTTTATGCCATCATCTACCGGAAGCATGTCTGCACTCATACAACCATCTCCGGGATAACCCAATCCTTTCATACCGTCGGCAAGCTCTGCTGAACCGAACTTAGAAGCTCTTTTGATTATTTCCTCATCAAGTAATGCAGGAAACTCACGATAATCGTTCATTATTTGATAACTCCGATTTCTTTGTAATATTTTTCTGCACCCGGATGGAGAGGAGCAATAACGCTGCCGATCATATTTTCTGGAGCAAGGTCCTTGAAGAAGTTATGAGCTTTTACAAGAGCAGCTTTGTTTTCATACATAGCCTTGACGAAATTGTATGCTACTTCATCAGGAATGTCTTTACTGCAGAATACTGTTGTCCAGTTTCCGACAGTCTTGATGTCTTTGTCAAATCCGGCATAAGTTCCTGCAGGAATTGTCATAGGAGACTGTTCTGTAAATGTCTTGCAGAGGAAATCAATTTCATCCTGTGTGAGTGCAATGATTTCAAAGTTGTCGCTTCCGAGAACATCAACCATCCATGCAGCACCAAGACCTGTTGCATCAAGAATACCGTCAACCTGACCTGTCTTAAGTCTTGAAGCAGCCTGAGTTCTGTTTCCGCTGTATTCAAGAGTAACATCATCAAGAGAAATACCCAAAGCAGGAAGAGCTTTCTTTGTGAAAGCTTCAACACCATCACCTGCAACCAGACATTCAAGTTTACAACCCTTGAGCTGTTTGATATCTGTAACATGTTTTGCCTTGCGAACAACAACGTGGAGAGGAGTTGCGCTGTAGTTTACAAGAGTTCTGATGTTTTCAGCCTTTGCATCCTTGAAAGCACCTGTGCCTTCCCATGCTTCAGCTACTGTTGAAGCCTGAGCCATACCAAAGCTGAGTTCTCCATCATTTACAGCACCTGCGTTGTATCCGGATCCGCCGGTTGCCTGAGCTGTAATATTAAGACCAGGATTCTTATCCATAACTGCTGCAGCCATTGCAGCACCCATTGTGAAGAAGTTACCGCCAAGAGAAGCAGTACCAAGGCTGTAAACCTGAGGTGCAGATGCTGCACTTTCTGTTGTACCGTTGGCAAATACTGTTCCGCAAACCAATGCGATAACCAATACGATTGTCAATACTTTCTTCATAAACATACCTCCGTTCTGAAGATTATTCTTAATTAAATACTGCCCTGTTAAGCAGCTATTTTTTTATTTTTTTTAGACTTTATGTAAAGTGCTGAAACAAGCGGAATTCCTATAACAAGTCCGACAGCTGAAAGCAAAACACTCGGCCAAATCAGGACTATTGCCAATACTACGAATGCAATTCTTACTACTGTACCGACTTCCTCAAAGAAAGCACCTTCAAATGCAGCTGCAACAAATACAAGACCTAAACCTGTAACTAAGAACGAGTAGATTGCAGCAAGTCCGTTAACTGAATTTGACAGCAGTAAATCCGGAGTATAGACGAAGATAAACGGAACAACAAATCCAGCAATTGCAAGTTTCATCGATACGAATCCTATTTTATTCGGATTTCCTCCGGAAAGACCGGCAGCAGTATATGCACCTGTTGCAACAGGAGGAGTAATTGTTGACATACAACCGTAGTAGAATACAAACAGATGAGCAGGGAGCAAATCCATTCCAAGCATTGTAAGAGCAGGAGCTGCTGAAATACTTGCAAGAACATAGGCTGCTGATGTAGGAAGACCCATTCCCAGAATGATTGCTACAACGGCAGTAAGAAGAAGTGTAAGGAACTTGATTCCACCTGTAAGGTTGAAGATCATTCTTGATAAGGTCATTGTAATTCCGGTAAGAGAGAATGTTCCAACAATAACACCGACAACTGCAGTTGCAACACCGATACTCATACCTGTTTTTGCAGCACTGAAAAGAAGTCTCTTGATTTTTTCAAATGAGAGTCTGGTTTCTTTCTTGAAGAAGGATATGATAATTGCACAGACAATACCGCCCCAGAACGCTGCAAATGTAGGAGTAAACCCAAGAACCAGGAATATTACAATTCCTACAAGAGGAAGAAGCAGATATGATCTCTTCAAAAGATTCAACCATGCAACTTTAGCAACACCGCTACCTCTGAGGTTGTTTCTGATTGCTCTGAAGTGAACGGTAAAGTAAACACTTACATAATAAAGAAGAGCAGGAAGAATTGCAGCAATTGCAAGTTTGATATAAGGAATACCTAAAGTATCTGCCAGCATGAATGCCGTTGCACCCATAACAGGAGGAAGTATCTGACCGCCTGCAGAAGCTGCACATTCAACAGCTCCGGCAAAGTTATTGTCATAACCTACCTTTTTCATCAGAGGAATTGTAAAAGCTCCTGTTGTTGCTACATTTGCAGAAGTTTCACCGCTTATTGTTCCCATGAGAGAACTTGAGATAACAGAAACCTTTGCAGGACCACCTGCGCTGTTTCCTGCAAGTGTATTTGAAAGATCATAGAAATAGTCAGCAATTCCTACTTCCTGCAACAGAGCACCGAAAATAACAAATATGATAATTGTCTCAGCAGATACACCAAGTGCAAAACCGTATACACCTTCACCGCCGATAACAACATGGTTCATGGCTCTTGTAAGAGAGAACTTGTTTGTTCTTAAAGCACCGTTGATATACGGACCAAGCCAAATGTATGCAAATACAATCAGAGAAAGGAATACAAGACCCCTGCTTGAAACTCTGCGGGAACCTTCATAAACAAGAATTAAAGTTGCCAAGGCAAGGTAGACATCAACAGGTTTACATCTTCCTGCCATCTGAATGATTACATCATATCTGAGGTAAGACCAAACAAATACAACTGCCACCGCAAGAACAAGTACATAATTGACAAAACCTATCTTATCCCGTTTGGATTTCTTGAATGCAGGTGTAAGCATAAACACCATAATCAATGAAAAACCAAGGTGGGCAATTCTCAACTTGTGTGGTGTAAGCAGAATAATCTGCGAAGCACACAGAATCTGAAATACCATCCAGGCAATTCCTACAACTGTGACAAGAGTAAGTTCAAAACCGGATAAATTGTTTCTGAAACTTGTTCTGTCAGGTTTCTTTTCTTTAGCCATGCAAATCCTCCTTGTGTGAATCTCGGCTGAAATTATTTTTTATGTAATTGACAATACCTCCGCTCAGGAGAATGTCTTTGACTTTTCCGTTGAATGCAGGACCTGTATAAGTTCTGTTTTCATTCAAATCGGAAACAGTAATTGTTGTGTCATTCATTTCCACTCTCAGATTGTCATTTTCTTTTATATCTGAAGTGTCGATTTCCACCGGAATGATTCCGTTGTTGATTGCATTACGGTAAAAACTTCTTGCAAAAGATTTAGCCAGAACTACATCAAATCCGGCACTTTTCACTACCTGAGCAGCAACTTCCATTGCACTTCCGCATCCGAAATTTTCACCGGCGACAAGAATATTCTTTCCCGAAAATTCTTTTGAAAAACCAGGTCTGATATCTTCCATAATGTACTTTACAAGTTCTTGAGGATTGATTGTGTCTTTCTTCCTTCTGGAAGATATGATGTAGTCTGTGTTTATATTGTCACCAAAACAGTATGCCTTACCCGAATATTCAAACATCAAGATCCTCCTCTGTTGAAATCACTCCCAACAGTGCACTGCATGCAACCGAAGACGGAGATGCCAAATAAATATACGAATTTACATTTCCCATTCTTCCTATGAAATTTCTGTTCGCTGTTGAAATGACATTGAATCCATCCCGTGGGGTTCCAGGACTGCTTCCACAACAAGGTCCGCATCCCGGGGGAAGAATCATTGCACCTCTATCTATAAGTTTTTTGGCATAACCGCGTTCCATCATCTGTGAATAGATTTCAGCAGAAGCAGGGATAACCAAAGTCTCAACGGCAAACTTTTTCTCAGTTTTTGAAAGGATTCTGTCTATTTCTTCAAAATCCCCTATCCTTCCGTTGGTACATGTTCCGATTACTGCCATATCAATTCTGAGACCCTTCTTTTCTGCAAGAGGTACAGCATTGTCTGCAGTACTGGGCAGAGAAAGCATACATGGGACTTTGCTCAAATCAATTTCAATCTCTTTTGCATATATGGCATCTGAATCGGAAACTGAAAAATCTGAATAATCAATTCCACGGCAATCCATATACTGTTTTGCCTTATCGTCAATGCTCATAATTGCACATTTTGCACAACTTTCAGCAGCAAGATTACAAATTGTCCTTCTGTCATCCATTGAAAGAGAAGCCAGCCCGGAACCGGTAAATTCCAAACACTTATAGTTTGCTCCGTCTCCCCCGATTTTTTTCAGTAGATAAAGAGCAACGTCTTTTCCGCAGATTCCTTTATTAAGACTTCCTGTCAGTTTTACAAGTATTGTTTCCGGAACTTTGAACCATAATTCCCCGGATATAAGACTGCAGGCAAGATCAGATGCCCCTATACCGATTCCGACACTTCCCAAATATCCGTGAGTTGTTGAGTGTGAATCACATCCTACAATCAGTTTTCCCGGTGCAACGCATTTCAGTTCATCAAGAACCTGATGTGCTATGCCACCACCAGACGGAATCAGTTTTATTCCATATTTATCTTTGAAAGAAAACAACATCTGTTGCAGCTGAGCAACTTTGCTGTTCGGACACGGTACATAATGATCAATAATGGCAACTACTCTTTCCGGATGTGCAACCTTACACACTCCCATTTTCTCAAAGAAATCAATGGCAAGCGGCCCTGATGCATCATTCATCATGATTGTATCTACTTCTGCAGTAATAACATCACCGGCATGAACATCTGAATGAGATTTTTTACTGAATACTTTCTCAACTATGGTTTTTCCCATATATCATTCCTGTTTCATTACCCGTCTGTAAGCTTTGATGAATGCACTTGTACCCTTTCCTGCTATACCTTGCAGTCCCATGTCCTCAAGAACTGTTTCCAAAGCGGCAAAACACTGCAGATAATCTTCAGGGAAGCAATATCCCATGTGGGCAATTCTTATGACTTCGTCTGCTGTATCGCCCAATCCTGCACCAAGTCTGAGATAGAATTCAGAACATATTGCAGAAACAATTTTCTTTGCAGAAAGACCTTCAGGAACACGTGCTACAGAAAGAGAATCCGATCGGTTTTCACATTCAAAAGGATAGAGACTGAATCCGAGTGCTGTCAGAGCAGCCTTTGTTCCGAGAGAAAGTGCATGGTGTCTTTTAAAGACATTTTCAACACCTTCTTCATTAATCATATTCAGTGCTTCATGTACAGAAAGAACGATACTTACCGGTGTTGAACCCGGAGTTTCGTTTTTCTTATCAAGATTTTTCTTTATGTCTACGAAATCAACATAGAAATCTCTTTTGGGATTTTCTTCCGCAGCCTTCATGGCTCTTTCACTTACACCTACAAAACTGAGTCCTACAGGAGACATAAGACCTTTCTGAGATGCTGTTGAAACAGCATCAACATGCCACTTATCCATTTCAAACGGCATACATCCCAATGCACTTACATTATCTACTGCAAAGAGAAGATTGTATTTAACGGCAAGTTCTCCCATCTTTTCTATAGGATTCACCACTCCGTTGGAGGTATCGTTAAAAACAGAAACAAGACCTGTTGCATTGAAAGAAACAATGGCTTTTTCAAGTTCCGGAATTTCAACCGCGGTTTCCCAACCTGCAAAGACTTCGCAGACATCCAATCCGATTCTTTTCATGGTTGATGCAGCCATTTCACCGAACTTACCGTTTACAACACATACAATACGATCCTTTCCCGGAACAAAAATATTGTTGTAAATTCCTTCCATGGCTCCACGTCCGGTTGTATGTACAGGAAGAATGCTCTGTTCTGTACCGAAAAGGACTTTGAGTTTAACCAATGAATCTGTCAAAACCTCTCTGAATGCAGGGGTTCTATGATGAAAACTGCCAAGAGTTGCCGCAGCATATATTCTTGCCGGAATATTAACCGGACCCGGAGTAAATAGTTTTTCAATTCTTTCTGTCATTATATTTGTCATTTTTCACTTCCTGAAAATGTATTTCAATTTAACATTAAATTGCATACAATCCTGTTGTCAATCAATATTTTAATATTGATACTGTTTTATACAATAAACACTTAACCATCACGTTAATTCTTGTAAATGTATATAATTGTACTAATATATTGTTCTTGAAAATTGTTGTACAATTTTGTATAATAATCTTAGGTAGAAAATCGGGGAATTATATGAAAACAGATACAAAAGATATTTATTCAATTATTTCAGAGAAGATTATCAACGGAGTTTATTCTTCCGGATACAGACTTGTAGAAAGCGATCTTGCCGCAGATTTCGGGGTAAGCAGAACTCCTGTCAGACTTGCCATTGAAAGATTGGTTTCAGAAGGTCTTGCAAAGCATATTCCCAATAAAGGTGCAATGGTCAGACAATTATCCATAGATGATATTCAGGGACTTTACAGAATAAGAGAAGTTAATGAAGGCCTTGCAGCAAGACTTGCAGCAGAAAACTGTACAGATAAAGATATTGAAGAAATGACAAAAATCATCGACTCAATGGAAAATGCAATCAATCTTAAAAACGGACAGGAGTATTATAAGATAAGCGGAGAATTTCACAGATATATTTTCAAAATATCTGAAAATGACTTTTTGATTGATATCCTGAGCAGACTTTACAGAATCACTTCCAGATTCAATTTAGCAGTTTTGTCAATTCCGGGAAGATCTCAGGGTTCAATTGAGGAACACAGGCGTGTCCTTGATGCAATAGCAACAAGAAACGGAGATATTGCAGAAAAAGTCATGAAAGAACACATCAAACAGAGCGGTTCTTTCTACAATGACCCCCACATTCTGAATTCTTTAAAGACTCTTTCAAGAATTGACTGGAATAAAACCAACAAATGACAGTTTTTTCCTTGTTCTGAGATAGTAAAATGTTGTAAGGCTTGCCGATATTATTTCTGCACAGATAAAGGAAAGCCAAACGGCATCAAGACCTGCAATCTTTCCGAAAATGTAAGCACTTGGAATTAAAAATACAATCTGTCTTACAATTGAGATTATCATAGACTTGTATCCGTCACCTATAGCCTGAAACAGAGAACCTATGATTATACAGTAGGAAGCAATAGGGAATGACAAACTGATTCGTCTCAAAGCAGTTTTTCCTATGGAAAGCATGGCATCTGAAGCATTGAACAATCCCAGCAGTTTGTCAGGAATTGTACAGAAAACCACAGTTCCAAGGCTCATTATGACAAACGCTGTAACAAGTCCCAGTTTCAGAGCCTGCATCATACGTTTTCTGTTCCTTGCACCGTAGTTATAGCCCAAGATAGGCATAAGACCCTGGTTCATTCCGAAAACAGGCATGAATACAAAACTCTGAAGCTTGAAATACACCCCGAAAACCGTTGTAGCCAAAATATCAAATGAAATGAGAATTGCATTCATGAGACTTGTCATAACAGTTCCGATTCCCTGCATGATTACAGAAGGAACACCAACCTGAAGGATATCTTTTGCGCTCTGTCTGTCATATTTGATTTTGGAAAAATGAATGGATACATACGGGCTTTTATGCACAAAGTGAATACCCAGCATCATGGAAAGAAGCTGCCCTAAAACAGTAGCAATTGCAGCACCTTTTGCACCCATTGCAGGAAGACCGAAGTATCCGAAAATCAAAATAGGGTCAAATATGATATTGAATACGGCACCGGAAATCTGAATTATCATAGGATGGATTGTATCGCCGGTTCCCTGAAGAACTTTTTCCGTATATGTAAGAATAAAACAACCGATGCCGCAGACAGTACAGATTGTCAGATAATCCGTACCCATTTTCAACAAGACAGGGTCATCTGTATAAATTCTGAAAAACAGTCTTACCGCCGTAAGACCCAGAATGAAGAAAACGGCACTGCAGATGAGAAGAATCGTATAACCTGTCTGGGCAGCCATAAACGCATCCTCTTCTCTCTTCTCACCCAGTCTTCTGGATACTACGGATGTAATACCTATTGAAGTTCCGACTGCAAATGAAACCATAAGCATCTGAATAGGAAATGCAATGGAAACCGCAGTAAGAGCCATTTCGGAAAATCTTGATACAAAGATACTGTCAACTATGTTGTACAGTGCCTGCACCATCATTGAAAACATTGCAGGAAGGGACATTGACACCAGCAGTTTTCCTACGGGCATCGTCCCCATTTTATTCTCTTTTTTTTCGTCCATTATTATTTAACCGCTTTAATTAGTTTCCCGAGCAACGGCTCAAATTTTACTCCATACCAATGGCTTGGGTCATCTTGAGTGTTTTTAATGCAAAGCACAACAAAATCTGCAGCAATTTTTGCACTCTCAAGTTCTGTTTTACCGTTCATCAGAGCACCGACAAATACAGAAGCATAAACATCTCCTGTTCCGTGGCATCCCTTTGATATTTTCCTGTGCTCATAGTAGCTGTACTTTCCATCTTTGAAAACAGCAACACCTGTTTTACCTTCCCTGAAACCGACTCCTGTAAGAACAACAGTCGCCCCGCTTATCTTTGCTGTTTTTTTAAGGAGATTGAGAACATAATCTTCATCGTACTCTTCCTTATATTCAGTTCCTGTGAGAAAACATGCTTCCGTAATGTTAGGCACAACAATGTCCGCAATTTTGCAAAGTCCCTTCATTGCCTTTACATAATCATCATTGAAAATTGAATAAAGTTTGCCGTTGTCAGCCATAGCGGGATCAACAACTTTAACTGCCTTTCTTTTTGCAACGGACTTGAAAATACTCTTAACATAGTCTATCTGTTTAATACTTCCCAGGTAACCTGTATAAATTGCATCAAAATTGATTTTTTCTTTTTTCCAATGCTTCTCGATTGCAGGAAAATCTTCAGTAAGATCCCTGAATGTAAACCCGCTGAAACCGGCCGTGTGTGTTGAAAGAACTGCAGAAGGCAGAATGGCTGTTTCAAAACCGCAGGCAGAAAGAATAGGCAAAGCCACTGTAAGTGAACACTGTCCTACACATGAAATATCCTGAATTGTCAGAATCTTCTTACTTTCCATTTTTTACATCTCCCAATATCTGATAAACACTATTAATATGACTTTCAATTTTATTTGCAAGTACATTCAATTCATTTCTTCCGCAAATATTTCCGGCATCATAGACATCCCCAATATGAAGGAAACATCGTGAACGCTGGAAACACTTTTTTCTGTCTTCAAGAGCATCTCTCACCCCTTTGATTGTAAGAGGAACAATTAAGGCTCCGCTTTCCGAAGCAAGTCTGAATGAACCGTACTTAAAAGGGGCGATATTGCCGGTCTTGCTTCTGGTTCCTTCCGGGAAAATGAGCATATTTGTGCCTTTCTTTATTTTCTGCACACCACGTTCAATTGCCGCAACTCCTTTTTTCAGGGTGCTGCGATCCATGAACACTGCATGCTGGGAAAGAGCCGAGAGATTGAAAAACGGAATATAAGCCAGTTCTTTTTTGGCTATAAAACCCATAGGTATCCTGATTGATGAAACAGTAAGAAGGATATCAAGAATACTTGTATGGTTGGAAATAAAACAGAGAGGTTTGCCCAGGTGAAGTACATCTCTGTTTCCGCTGATTTCAACATCAACACCCAAAAGAAACAAAACGAATTCTGAAAAAAGAACTGAAAAACAATTGAGCCAGCGGTCGGAAAACTTTTTTCCGAAAATCCTGAAAATGAAACCGAGAACAGTTCCGAAAACAAAGTGAAGAATATAAGCATTCAAGATAAACGGCACAGCCCAAATCAGATACTTCATTTGAATAATTTTTTCAGTTTTTCCATAAACTTGCCAAAAGCAGTTTTTTTCTTATCCTTGATACTTTGCTGTTTTGCAACAGGTTCAAATCCGTACTTTTTCTTATAGTAAGCCAATCTTTCCTGTTCAGTCATTTTTCCCAACGGTTTTGAAGGGTGATGAACATTATTCCGGGCTTTATGCACATTTACATTTTCATGTTTGGCATTGCTATGTTTTGTGCTGACATGCTTGCGGCTTACTGCAGCATGACTTGAAGCAGACCATGATTTTCCTATTGATTTGTCTTCAACTTCAGGAAGATTATCAGGCCATATTACCGGAATTTTCATATTGATATATTTTTCAATGGCTTCAAGACCGTAGACAAACTCCTCATCTGCAAGGGTAATTGCCTTTCCGCTCTTTCCCGCCCTGGCGGTTCTGCCTATTCTGTGAACATAATTTTCATAATCTTCCGGAATGTCGTAGTTCACTACAAGAGGAAGGTCATCTATCTGAAGACCACGCGCTGCAACATCAGTTGCTACAAGGATTGTTGTTTTACCGCTTTTGATGTCCGTCAATGCCCTGTTTCTTGCACTTTGAGATAAATCTCCTGAAATGTATGTTGCATTATAACCGTTTAATCTAAGCCTGCAGGCAAGTTCTTCTGTCATATGACGGCTGTTTGAAAATACAAGCGCAGCCTTAGGATTTTCAAGTGAAAGAAGCTGCAGAAACAGCATGAACTTGTCACACTTGGCAACATGGTACAATTCCTGAGTTATCTCATCTACTGTGATATGATCCGATTCCAGTTCAATTATCTTACATTCATTCATATACTCCCATGCAAGCTCACGTACCCGCTGTTCCAATGTTGCGGAAAACAACATTGTCTGACGTTCTTCTTTAGGAGGAAGTTTTTTGAACAATACTCTTATATCAGGCAGAAATCCCATGTCAAACATTCTGTCTGCTTCATCAAGAACAAATGTATCAATATGGGAAATATCCAATTCTCTGCTCTTGATAAAATCAAGAAGTCTTCCCGGAGTTCCCACATAAATATCACAGCCCTTCTTCAAAAGTTTTTTCTGACTTTCATATCCTACACCCCCGAAGAAACAGCCGATTGTAAAATTCTTAGTCTTACAACACATCTGCTTTGCATCACAGGCAATCTGCTGGGCAAGCTCTCTGGTGGGTGCTACTATCAGGCACTTTGAAACAATTCCCTTTTCCCTGTTTTTCAGATATTTTTCAAGAAATGAAAGAATAAAAACTGCAGTTTTACCGCTTCCGGTTTTTGACTGCACCATAAGATCTTCGCCGCAAAGACCTATGGGAAGAGCCTTTCTCTGTACATCAGTACAATTCATAAAACCGCAGGCTTTCACACCTTCTATTGTCTGACGATGAAGATTTAGTTCTGAAAATGTCATTTATAATCAACCTTGTTCGCTGCGTGAATCCGGATATCTGAGAATCTCTCTTGGTTTGGAACCGCGTGCAGGTCCTATACAGCCGTTTTCCTCAAGCTGTTCAATAAGATTTGCCGCTCTGTTATAACCTATGGAAAGACGTCTCTGAAGATATGAAGCAGAGGCTTCACCTCTGTCAGCAACAATCTTCCATGCTCTCATATACATATCTTCGCCACCGGCAGATGCAGAAGAAGACATATCCTCATCGGCCTGCTCATCTTCATCATCTTCAAAGTATGCTTCGTCTATGTAGTCAGGTTCACCCTGTGTTTTCACAAAATTCACTATGTCCTCAATCTCAGGGTCTATGAATGCACCCTGAATTCTTGTAGGTGTTCTGCTGGATGCACTTGCATAGAGCATATCGCCTTTACCCAGCAGCTTCTCTGCTCCGACATTGTCAAGAATAATACGGCTGTTGAGCTGATTGGAAACAGCAAATGCAATCTGTGTGGGAATATTACTTTTGATAATACCTGTAATTACATCTGCAGAAGGTCTTTGAGTTGCAAGAACAAGATGGATACCAGTAAATCTTGCCATGGCGGTAATTCTTTTTATGTAAGACTCAAGTTCCTTTCCTACAACCATCATAAGATCTGCAAATTCATCTATGATTACGACAATGTACGGAAGCTGGGCTCTCAGATATTCCTTTTCACGGATTTTTTCATTGTAATCTTCAATCTTTCTGGCACCCAACATGCTGAACATGCTCATTCTTCTTTCCATTTCCTCAACAATGAAAGCCATGGCTTTGATTGCTTTCTTTGCATCTGTAATAACAGGAGTAAGAAGATGAGGAATATCGTTGTAAACGGTAAGTTCAACCATCTTGGGATCAACAAGAATCATTCTGACTTCTTTAGGAGTTTTTGTATAAAGAATTGAACAGATAAGTGAATTGACACATACGGATTTTCCGGAACCGGTTGTACCTGCAATAAGCAGATGCGGTGTACCTGCAAGATCGATTACGATTGAATCACCTGTAATTGTCTTTCCGAGCACCATAGGTATTTTCAAAGTTTTGGACTTTAATGCAGGCATCATTGTATCAAAACCTATTGTATCCCTGCTTTTGTTCGGAACTTCAATTCCTATTGCAGATTTTCCCGGAATAGGAGCAAGGATTCTGACACTCGGTACTGCAAGATCCATTGCAATATTATCTGCCAGATTCAATACGGTATTAACTCTGATACCCTTTGCCAATGCAAGTTCATAAAGGGTAAAAGTAGGACCATGTTGAACGCCTACAAGTTGTGTCTCTATTCTGAACTGAGCAAGAGTATCCACAATAATCTGACCGTTGGAATCATGAGCAAGATCAACAGAATGTTTTGCAGATGTTTCGTAATGCCTCAAGAGAGTTTCAGACGGAAATCTGTAACGGAACTTGGAAGTGTCGTACACGTACTTTCCGTCTCTGGAACTTTTAAGTCCGCCTACTGCGGAAACATAGTCAAATACAGAACCGTTCTGAGATTCTGGATGATTGGCTTCCTCTTTCATCTTACGGTATTTTTCAGCAGCCTCTTCAGGACTCTCTTCTCCTTCAGAACCTTCATCGACTATGGGAGAATCTTCCTGCGCAATGGGTTCAAATTTGGGAATACTGTCGGAATCAGCAGGTGGTGTATTGTCAGATGAAACATCACTCAAATCAAAAGAGATATTGTCTTCAAAAGAAGGAATAGGTTTGTTTGCCTTAATATCTTCCTCAAGTTTCTTTTTGAGATTTCTGGGCTTGAAAATATTCGAAAGAATCCTGGTGTTTTCCTGATCTTTTTGCTGCTTGGCACCCATTTCCGTCAAAGCCTGTCTGTGAAGATCTCCGTCAAGACTTGCTATGGCGAAGATACCGGGATTAATGGAAGATTCAACTGATGAATCCTCTTCTTTGAAATTCTCGTTGGCCTTGATATAACCCAGTGAAGAATCCTTTGAATAATTCGGGAAAATTTTGAATTCCGGAACAACAACGGAAGTCAGTGCATAAAGAGCAGCTTCTGTTGTGAGAACAATATCTTTCTCAACCTTCTTACTGACTTTCTTTTCCGGCTTTTCAACCTTTTTTTCTTTCTTTTTTTCGATCTTTTTTTCTTTCTTCTTTTCAGGTTTTTCGCTGTCTTTGCATGAACCGATTTCTTTGATAATCAGAAAAATCATTGAGCCAAGGGAGCCGAACAGAAGCAGAAAACCTAAATACTGCCACTTGTCTTCAGGTAAAAGCTTTATGGATGCAAAATATTCACCTGCGCCCTGAATATAGGCAGCAACAATGTAAAAACCTGCAAATGTTGTAACAAGGTAAAAACAATAGACAAGGCTGACTCCTATGAGAACCAGCAAAGACAAAAGAGCAAAAAGAGATACAAACGGTAAAAGAGTGATTTTCTGAAGATCTGCCGATGCAAAAAAACCGAAATGAGATAAACAGAACGAGTACAGTCCTTTAAGAGAGGCCGAAATAAAGTCTCCGTCCGCAAGGGGAAGATAAGGGGTTGCAAAGATAATAAGTGCAACCAAAGTTAAAAAAACAAAAAAAATCTTCAATAGAATGTTTTTCTTTTTCCCGGTCATTTTTTCAATGCACCCTCCACCGGATACAGATTTTATCACACTTTGTGTATTTAATAAACATCGCGCAAGAATTACGCGTAGCGGGTAAGAACAAGCATATTTCTCTTTGCTTCAAGAAACGGAACACTGTAAGGTATCACTTCCGAAGAAAAAACATCCGGGCATTCGTTCTGCAGATCTGAAATTTCTCTTGCAATATCGTCTTCACTGCTCTTATAGGCAAAAATTACAGACCCCTTGCGGGTTATTCTGAGCAAATCACCTGCTATATCCTTCATATGCCTGAATGCTCTGAAAGAAATTGCATCATACTGCTGTGAAACTTCGGAAAGATCGGATTGTATGATCTTCACCTGCTTTCCCAATCCTGCCAACGTTACGGTGTTTCTAAGGAACCCGGCTCTTCTGCCCATACGTTCAATGAGTGAAAAATCAATGTTTTCCAAGGCCGAAGCCAGTACTATTCCGGGAAGTCCGGAACCGGAACCGAGGTCTGCAAAAGTCTTCACGGATTGACATCTTTTTCTGATGATTTCAATAGGAGCCATACAGTCCAGAATGTGTTTTGTCACAAGTTCTTTTCCGTCGCATGAAACCAGCTTGAATGCAGAATTAAACAGCATGATTTCATTGAAAAGCCTTTCTAAAACAGATAAGGTCAGATCATTGTCCAATCTTGGGTCTATTTGTTTGATTCCCTCTTTCAGAAGTTCTGATAATTCTTTATCCATTATATCTTTACTTACTTTCTCAGATGAATGAGCAGCACGGCGACATCAGATGAACGTACACCTGAAATTCTTGAAGCCTGCCCCAGAGATTGAGGCCTGACTGCTTTGAATTTTTCCCGCGATTCCGAAGAAATTCCATCAATTGAATCATAATCAAAATCATCCGGAATCACTATGTTTTCGAGCCTGGTAAAACGTTCAACGGACTTATCCTGACGTTTTATATATCCGTCATACTTTATTTTAAGTTCAGTCTGAAGTTTTACACTTGGCGGATAAGTATTGATTTCTGAAATTGTCTGGGCTATATCCTCTATGGAAACCTCAGGTCTTTTCAAAGCCTGATATGCATTCTTGCATTCATAACTTCTGCTTTTTAGCAGTTCCTGAAGAGATTCCATTGCACATGTCTTTTCATGAAGTCTTTCAAGTCTTTCAGATGAAGCAAGTCCTACATCAAAACCTTTCTGCGTGAGTCTTTCGTCAGCATTGTCATGTCTGAGATTCAGCCGGTATTCGGCACGGCTTGTAAACATTCTGTACGGTTCTTTTGTTCCCTTTGTTACAAGGTCATCTATAAGAACTCCTATGTAAGCCTCAGTTCTGTCCAACACCAAAGGTTTGTCTCCCTTCAGTTTCTGACAGGCATTTATTCCGGCCATAAGACCCTGACATGCAGCCTCTTCGTATCCGCTTGTTCCGTTTGTCTGCCCCGCAATAAACAGGTTCTCAAGAACCATTGATTCAAGAGAGTTTTTCAGCTGAAGAGGGTCAAGATAATCATACTCAACTGCATAAGCAGGACGCATAATTTCTGCATCTTCAAGTCCCGGAATACTGTGAATGATTTCATGCTGCACTTCTTCAGGTAAAGAAGTACTCAGTCCGTTCAGATACATTTCCTGAGTTCCTTTTCCTTCCGGTTCAACAAAAATCTGATGTCTGCTTCTTTCAGGAAAACGCATTACCTTATCTTCAATTGAAGGACAATAACGCGGGCCCTTGCCTACTATCTTTCCGCCGTATAAAGGAGATCTGTGAATGTTATCCCTGATAATCTGATGTGTTTTTTCGGAAGTATAGGTAATCCAGCATGGAAGCTGTTCCTTTTCAATTGTATCGTTCATAAAACTGAACGGTACTATCTCACTGTCTCCATCCTGTTTTTCCATTTCTTCAAGATGAAGGGAAGAGTATCTTACACGTGCAGGAGTACCGGTCTTTAATCTTCCGACATTAAATCCTTTTTCCCTGAGCCTGTCTCCCAGTCCCAGTGCAGCTTCTTCCCCCAGCCTTCCTTCAAATGCATCATATTCACCTATGAAAATTCTTCCGTTCATAAATGTTCCGGTTGTAAGAACCACAGCCTTACAGGAGAACTTTATTCCACGCCTGGTAAGAACACCTGATACCTTACATCCGTCAGATGAAGTAAGAAGATCCACCACTGTATCCATGAACAGTTCAAGATTACTCTGTTTTTCCAAAGTTTCCTTTGCCAACCGTGAATAAGAAAACTTATCTGCCTGAGCACGGGGAGCCTGAACTGCAGGACCCCTTCTTCTGTTCAGAATCCTGAATTGAACCATTGTACTGTCTATAAGAAGACCCATCTGTCCGCCGAGAGCGTCTACCTCACGGACAATATTCCCCTTTGCAAGACCTCCGACTGCAGGATTGCATGACAGTCTTCCTATTGCATCAAGACTTTGAGTTATCAAAAGAGTTCTGAAACCTATTCTTGAAGATGCAAGACAAGCCTCAATTCCGGCATGCCCTCCACCTATGACAATCACATCGTAATCCATCTATTTTCCTACACAGAAACCGGAGAATATTTTATCCAGAATATCATCTGTTGTCACTTCTCCTGTAATCTCACCCAATGCCTGAAGAGCTTCCTGAATATCCATTGTAACTATATCCAGCGGAAGATCTGCTTTCACATGTTCAGAGGCTTCCGACAAAGCCTGTTTTGCTCGTTCAATATCCTCTTTCTGTCTTTGATTCTCAATAACCAGAGAAGAGTCCTGAACAATATCAAAATCCTGTTTCAAACGTTTTTCTATTTCATTACATAAATCTGTAAATCCTTCAGTTGTTTTGACGGATAGACTGATACAGTTTTTAATTGAACATGGATTCATATCTGTTTTATTGACAACGCAGATACATCTGGAATCATTTGTAATTTTCTCATCCTTTACCGGTTCACAGGCATCTACAAGATAAACAATAAGATCTGCACTTTCCAAAAGAGAATGGGATCTCTTTATACCCTCTTCTTCAAGAATATCTGTACTCTCCCTCAGACCTGCCGTATCAAAAAGTCTTACGGGAATTCCGTTGATTGAACACTGAGCCTCCAGATAGTCTCTTGTAGTTCCCTTAATCTCACTTACAATTGCTCTCTCTTCTTTCAGAAAAAGATTGAAGAGACTGCTCTTCCCTGCGTTTGCAGCACCGGTCAAAACAATGCGGGCTCCCTGGGAATACAGACACCCCGTGTTGTATGTACATGAAATATCATCAAGCATTTCAACAGCCTTATTCAGCCTGTCAAACGGCAACGAAAGATCTTCTCCTATTTCGTCTTCTGAATAATCCAGCTGAACTTCAACCGTACTCATTATGTCCGTTATTATGTTTTTGATTTCATTGATTCTTTCAAATAAGGCACCGGACAGTCTGTTCAGAGCCATAAGATTGCCTTGTCTTCCGCGGCTGTTGATAAGTTCATTTACAGCCTCTGCTTTTGTCAGATCCATTTTTCCGTGAAGAAAAGCCCTCAGGGAAAACTCTCCGCCGTTTGCTTCTCTGAATCCGAGGCTCTGAAGATAACTTAAAATATTTTTCACAGTTTCAAGACCGCCGTGACAGGAGATTTCAAGACTTTCTTCTCCTGTATAGCCATGATGATTTTTGAATACCGTTATTATGCAGTCATCTATTTTATTCTTGTCTTTCAGATTGTTGAGATGCCCGAATACGGCTGAGTTTGACGGATACTCACCAAGACATCCCTTGCAGGAAAAAGAAGGCTCAAGAGCCTTTATGCATCCATCTCCGCTTACTCGTATCAGTGCAATGGCACTTTTCATCCATCCTGTGGCAAGAGCAAAAATAATATCATCTGTGTTGTAGCTTTTCACGGTTTTGAAGTATATATCAGTTCATTAAAAATTTCATCAAGCTGTGAAGAACAGTCTTTTTCATTATCTACAGGATAAACAGGACAGTCATATTTCACCTCTCTGAAATCCACATCTCTTTGAGCAGACTCCCTTAATGAAAACTCCTCTTCAGTTATTCCGTCTCTTTCACGGGCTCTTTTCAATCTGGTTTCATAAGATGCATCAACGTATATTATCAATGTACATAAGCTATCCAAACCTGCGTGTTTGAGGGTTGCTCCGTTGATAACAAGATCATATTTGAATTCTTTGATTTTAAATATGAGTTGAGGATAAATTATCTGCTCCAATTTCTTAAGTTTCTCAGAATCGGAGAATACAATTGATGCAATTTTTTTTGAATCTGTTGTACCGAATGCAGCCATGATTTCAGACCGTTTTTCCTTTCTGATTTTTTCAGCCTCACGGTCAAGATCCCAAACTTCAAAACCCTTTCTTGAGAAATACTTTGATACTATGTTTTTTCCGCTGCAGCTTTTTCCTGTAAGTCCAATAAGCATACGTTCCTCAGAATTTTGAAAACGGAAACAAGAGAACATTGTCAATGTCCTTTTCTCCGAGTACAACCATAAGAAGTCTGTCAAGTCCTATTGCAACACCAGAACACTTAGGGAAAGTATTGAATATTTCCGCATATTCTTCATCACTGTCCGGTATGACTTTACCGTTGTTGTTTCTGAGAGATAGCAGTTTCTGATATTCATTTCTGTAATAAGATCTGACCGTGGAAGGATCTGTTTCTTCAAGATAACAATTGGCAATCTCAATGCCGTTGATATACAGTTCCCATCTTCTTCTGTAATTGCCGTTTTGAACTGCAAGACACTCTATCTGTTTCGGATAATCTTTGAACAGAACCGGTCTGTCGTGAGGAATTGCAGTTTCAACATAGTTGCAGAAAATTCTGTTGAATGTGTCATCCCACGGTTCAGGACCGGGAATCAGAAGACCCAACTTCTCTGCTTCCTGCCGTAAGTCTTTGGGATTCTGTAATTTATCAAGATCAAGACCTGTATATTTAAGAACTGCTTCACGCACGGTCATTTCTATCCAGTTACCACTGATACCTGCTGTCTTTTCAAGAAAATCTTTTGTAAGAACAATGGAATCTTCTTCATCAAAACCAACTGTATAATACTCAAGCATCGTGAATTCCGGATTATGTATCTGACCCAACTGTTCACAGTTTCTGAAACACTTTGATATTTCAAAGATACTGCCGCTTCCCTGCGCTATGAGTTTTTTCATGAAAATCTCAGGAGAAGGAATCATGTACATTTCTCTTGTACCTTCGAATTCATTTATAAAAGTTGTTCCGAAATTATCAATTGTAGGTTCCGGAATCAAATCTGAAGATAAAGTGGGAGTTTCAACTTCAAGATATCCCTTATCCGTGAAATATTTCCTGATTTTTGAGTATAACTCACTGCGCTTTCTTGCATTGTCAAAATTCATACTTAAACTTTACTCCAACACGCAGAATAAAAAAAGCCCCGGGATTTCAACCCGAAGCTTATCAATCATAAATCTGATAATGATATCAAATCAGTTATTGACTCTTTCAAGATATTCCTTTGTTTCAGTATTTACTCTGATTTTTTCACCCTGTTTGATGAAAATAGGAACTCTGACTCTGAGACCTGTTTCTGTTGTAACATACTTTGTTGCACCCTGAACCGTATCTCCCTTAATTGCTTCTTCTGCTTCTGCAACAAGATAGACAACCTTTGAAGGGATCTGGATGTCAAGAATCTCATCATTGTAAGTTGTACATCTGTAACTCTCACCTTCTTTCATAAGAAGCTGATAATCAGGGAATGTTGTCATAGGAACAGTTACATCTTCATATGTCTCTTCATCCATCATGTGGAAGAATTCACCGTCACTGTAGCTGTACTGATAGTTGTGATCTATAACTTCAATATCTTCTACTGAATCCTGGCTCTTGATTGTTTCCTGAAGAGTCTGTCCTGTTGTAGGGCTTTTAAGCTTAAGTCTTACAAATGCAGAGCCTTTTCCGGGATTAACAAATTCACGTTCAACACAGATAAAAGGTGCACCCTTAATAAGAAGACCCATACCTTTATCAATCTGACCGGCTTTAATCATATTATACCTCTTAATTTATATATCAGTTTAACTTTAGCATCTTAACATAAGAATTCTTAACATGACAAGTCAATGCAAATCAACTGTCAAGGAGCTTCAACGCAACTTTATACCCGCCATCCCCATATTGAAGACAATTATTGACACGGCTGACAGTTGCGGAGCTGACTCCCGTACTAGCGGAAATATCTTTATAACTCATTCCCTTATCTAGAAGTACTGCTGTTTCAAGACGCTGTGCTATTTCAAGAATCTCCTTAATTGTACAAGCATCTTCGAAAAATTTTCTCACATCCTCAGGATTATCAAGTTTGGAAATAACATCATAAAGTCTCTGAGTCATTTCATTATCAGGAACCTGCATATTACCCTCCGCTTACTTTCTTACTTTAATGCGTCAGAGCAATAAAATCAATGAATCTGCCCCCAGCTGAAAGCGCTTTCAATGCTTACCCTAAGAGGAACACTGAGCATTTTCACACCTTCCATGCACTGTTTCAACAACTTTATCACAGTATCTTTTTCATTTTCCGGCACTTCAAGAATTATTTCATCGTGAACCTGCAAAAGCATCTTAGTTTTGAGATTATTCTCTTTCAGAGCGTTATCTACTTTCAGCATTGCCGTCTTAACAATTTCTGCGGCAGTTCCCTGAATAACAGTATTGACTGCAACCCTTTCTGCAGCACTTTTGATAGTCTTGTTGGATGATGTTATTTCAGGAATATATCTGATATGTCCCAAAAGAGTCTTTACATATTGATTTTCAGAAGCTTCTTCGCAAGTTTTCTTAATAAAATCCGAAACTCCGCGGTATGTTTCAAAATATTTATCAATAAAATTCTGTGCATCTCTTCTTGAAATTTTCAGTTCCTGGGACAATCTGAATGCAGACATTCCGTAAATAACTCCGAAATTGATTGTCTTTGCAATTCTTCTCTGCTCTGAAGTGACCATCTCCTGAAACTCCGAGAAAATAAGAGAAGCAGTCCTGGTATGAACATCATCACCATTGATAAATGCCTCACACAAAGCCTTGTCTTTTGAAATACTTGCCATTACTGCAAGTTCAATCTGCGAATAATCTGCAGAAACCAGAACACACCCTTCTTTTGCAACAAAGGCATCTCTTATTCTGCGCCCTTCTTCCGTACGGATAGGGATATTCTGAAGGTTGGGATTCTTTGATGAAAGCCTTCCCGTTGCAGTTCCCGTCTGGACAAATGTTGTATGGAGCCTGCCGTTTTTGTCTGCAAGAGACGGAAGAGTCACAACGTAAGTAGACAGTAATTTTGTCAAAGTTCTGTACTTGAGAATCATTGCAGGAAGAGGATCTTCAGTTGTAAGAGAAAGCGTTTCAAGAACTTCCGAATCGGTGGAGTAGCCGCTCTTTGTCTTTTTGACAGGATCAAGTTTTCTTTCGTTGAAAAGAACTTCCTGAAGCTGTTTGGGAGAGGCAATATTAAAAGGATGCCCGCAAAGGGTGTAAATGTCTGTTTCAAGAGAGAAAATTGCCCTGTTCAGTTCTGTTTCATACTGTCTCAGCTTTACAGAATCAAGGAGAATACCCTGTTCTTCCATATTCTTCAAAACAGAAGAAAGCGGTATTTCCAGATTGTAATAAATACCATCAAGACCTTTTTCCTTCAGTCTGTTTGACAGAATCCATACAAGATTGTCAAACGAATCTGCCTGATATTTTTCGCAGATATCTTCATATGAAGGCTCTGACTTTTCCGAATTCAAAAGCCATGCTGCCAACTGAATATCAAAAGATTCATCAGCTTTGAAATTTTCAGGCATAGGTGGTATTTCAAAATCCGACACCTGAGTCTTCTTGACATATTCAGAAGGTTTTGCAGGAACAAAACCAGGAGAAAGAAAACGCTTTGCAGCTCTCACAAGAGAGTCGGAACCTATTGAATAGAATTCCTGAATTGCATTAACCCAGTTGATGGATTTGACTTCATATTCAGACAAATCCATTTCTTTTGACTCAAACAGATCATCTTTAAGAACAATCAGTTTTTTTGATAACTCTATATGGTCTTTTGCTTTTTCAAGTTTTGTTCTGATTCCGGCGGACATCTGATCAAGATTCTCATAAGCATTCTCAAGAGTTCCGAATTGTTCCAATAATTTGACAGCACCTTTTTCACCAATGCCGTCAATTCCGGGAACATTGTCTGAAGAATCTCCCAGAATTGTCAGATAATCACAAATCTGATCAGGTCTGACAGAAAATATTTCCTCAACTTCCGCAGCATGACAAAGTCTGTACTCATGTTCGCCCTTTCTCGGAGGACGCAGTGCAAAGACACTGTCATTTACCAACTGCATGAGATCTTTATCTCCTGTAACCATTACAGTTTCAAGACCGATTGCGCTGCTGTTCTTTGCAATTGTCGCAATGATGTCATCTGCCTCCATTCCTTCACGTTCAAAGTGCCTGATGTTCATAGCATCCAGCATTCTTACTATCACGGGAATCTGAGCATGGAGATCTTCGGGAGTTTTTTCTCTGTTTGCTTTATACTCCGGATACATCTCATGTCTGAATGTCTTTCCTTTTGAATCAAGTGCAACAACAAGATAATCAGGACTGAATTTATTTATCAGCATCATAAGGTTGTTGAAAAATCCGAATACGGCAGAAACATTATTGCCGTCTTTATCTTTCAACGGATTTGAGAAAAATGCAAAATATGAACGGTAAATCTGGCCGTATCCGTCTATTACAAATACGCGTTTCTTCTGATTATCCATATCACTTTTTAAGCAGAGTCGAAATATCGATTATTTCATTGACGGCATCTTCTGCCGCAGAAGAAACTTTTTCTGCTTTGGCTTCTATCTTTTTTCTGTCCTTGAAGCTGATACCCAGATACTTATCCGAGAAATCAGGACAGAAAAAGAAAATTACAAAAAATGAAACTACAGAGAGAATCAATGCTGTAAGAAACCCATGGATTTTATGTTTCATCATATCTATCACCTCGTATCAGATCAGAGACTGTTCCAGTTCTTTTTTCCATTCCTGTACACATGCGTCACTGGGCATCTGAAATGCTCCGCGCGGAGAAATCGAAACTGCGGTTACCTTAGGTCCGTCAGGAAGACATGAACGCTTGAACTGCTGACTGAAGAATCTTCTGTAGAAAATCTTAAGCCATTTCATAATCGTATCTTCAGAATAGGTTTCTCCGAA
Organism: Sphaerochaetaceae bacterium; assembly: GCA_045598675.1. Taxonomy (GTDB): domain Bacteria; phylum Spirochaetota; class Spirochaetia; order Sphaerochaetales; family Sphaerochaetaceae; genus JAZLEZ01. The sequence continues at coordinate 43,363 of JAZLMO010000074.1, read as the reverse complement.
TGCATGCTTTGCAAGACGGAAAACCTTTGAAGGAGAACTGCCTGATTTCAATATATGATAAATGAAAAAATCATGGAGTTCATAAGGTCCCACAAGATCTTCCGTATTCTGAGTACCCGGTACCAACTCAGGGCTTACAGGTGTGTCCAGGACAGCAAACAGAACGTCTCTTAATGCACTGTTTTCAGAAGCCCCTGCATAGTTGCGGACAATCAACCTGATGACAGTTTTGGGAACAGATGCATTTACGGAATACATTGACATATGATCTCCGTTGTATGTAGCCCATCCCAATGCCAGTTCACTCAAATCTCCGGTTCCTATAACCAATCCGTTTTCCTTATTTGCAATGTCCATCAGAACCTGAGTCCTTTCACGGGCCTGCGAATTTTCATAAGTGGTGTCATACAGTGTTTCGTCCTGACCGATGTCTCTGAAATGCTGACTGACTGATTCTCTGATGTTTATTTCAATTAGTGTACATCCAAGATTTTTTACCAATGTGACTGCATTGTTTTTGGTATTATCACTTGTACCGAAACACGGCATGGTGACACAGATTATATTGCTTCTGTCCAGTCCTATCATATCAAAAGTCTTAACGGCAACAAGAAGTGCAAGTGTAGAGTCAAGTCCTCCGGAAATTCCTATTACGGCTTTCTCTGAATGTGTATGAATTATTCTTTTTTTCAAACCCAAAGCCTGCAGTGTAAACATTTTGGAACATTGTGCTCTCTGGGTTTTAATATCCTGAGATACAAACGGATTGCTATTTATATTGCGTGTAAGCTGAGTCTCACCTATTTCAATGTCAAATCCTATATAGGAAACATCTCCATAAGTCTGACAGTCAAAATCAGAGTCTGTACGTCTTGCAAACTCCAAAGCCTGAAGATCTGTTTCGGTAATCAGAAGTGTATCTTCATTCATAGATTGAAATGCAAGGCAACTTCCGTTCTCATAAACTGCATTCTGTGCCGCATAGACACAATCTGTTGTACTTTCACCTTCTCCTGCATTTGCAAGAATGTATGCACATTTCAGTTTTGCACTCTGAGCTTTTGCAAAATCCTCAACCTTTGTTTCCTGACTTACAAAAGAAGCAAAAGCAGAAAGATTTACTATTATGTTTGCACCGCTTTGTACATAAAAAGATGAAGGTGAATCAATTCTGAGCAAATCTTCTCCGATCTCACATGAGAAACGGAATGAAGGCATCTGATTACAGGAAAAAACCAAAGAATCAGAGACAGAAACAGATACATCTCCTATTTCCGCTGTAACGTTTTCATTAAGAGAGGAGAACCATCTTCTGTTGCAAGAAGTCTTGGGTACAATTCCAAGTATTTTTCCTGTGGAGGCAACAACAGCGCAATCATAAACCTTTACACCTATCTGAAGAGGAGCCCCGAATACTACAACCATATTACGGGGTACATTTTCCGCAACGGATATGGAATACTCTTTGGCACTGTCCAGTAATGTCTGCTGAAAAAAGAGATCCTGACACGTACAACCTGTAATACTCAGTTCCGGAAAGACAAGAAGATGAACTCCTTCCTCATGGGCTCTGTTAATAAGAGAAACAATACGTTCCGTATTATTCTGACAGTCTGCAACCTTAACTGAAGGAGTTGCACAGGCAACTTTTATAAAACCGTGTCTCATAGCCGAATCTCCGTCAATGCATTATATCATACTAACATTCAGTAATTAAAGATTATTGACTACGGGCTTTCCTCCGATGAAAACTGCTTTTGCATTGAATTGTTCATCGAAAATACTGATATCTGCATAGTTGCCGGGAAGAACCATTCCCATATTTTTCAGATTGTATATCCTTGCCGGATTTTCAGAAGCCATTCTGACTGCGGTTTCAGTGTCAAAACCCCAGCGGCATACATTTGCAACTGCTTTGTTTAAAGTCAGGGCACTTCCGAAAAATACACTTTTATCCGAAGCTTTTACAAAGACTCCGTCTTCATCCAAAAGAGCCTTTTCTCCGTTGACTATAAAATCTCCGGATTCCTGATTTGTAGGTCTGAGGGAATCTGTAATCAGAACAATGTTTTCCACAGGCTTCAGTTTGATCAGAAGCTTTACAAGTTCCGGATGCACATGGTTTCCGTCTGCTATGACTTCACACCTCATATCGTTCTGAATCAGAACCGCTCCTACTGCTCCCGGGTTTCTGTGGTGAAGTCCTTTCATGGCATTGAAGAAATGAGTTGTATGTAAGATTCCGCACTGCATTCCTTCAATAATGTTTTCATAAGAAGCATCTGTGTGACCGGAAAGAAGTATTATTCCTCTGTTTCTTGCATGCAAAGCCAGCTCTCTCATTCCCTTAAGTTCAGGGGCAACAGTCATACATACAACTTTCCCTTCCCCTGCATCTATCAACTTATCAAATAATCCAATATCAACAGCCTTACAGTGTTCCACAGGTTGAGCCCCTGCACGGGAAGGAGAAATAAAAGGACCTTCAACATTTATTCCCAGAATTCTGGCACCTTCTTCATGACCCATTGCATCGTTAATTGCTTTGATGGCTTTGATCATGTCTTCTGTGCTGTCAGTAAATACAGTAGGCAGGAACCCGGTTACTCCGCATTTTGCCAGAGCAAGGCTCATCCCCAGAATTGACTGGTCTTTCATATCTTCCGTACCGAATCCTCCGATTCCATGAAGATGTGAATCTATCAATCCGGGTGTTACAATACTGTTTTGTGCATCATAGATTTTCACATCTTTTTCATAATATCTGGAAGACAGACGTGACATATTGAATACATCAGTAATGATTCCATTATCATCAAAATGAATGGCACAGTTTCTGAGTGTCGCAAAACCGGAACTCAGATTGGCATTGATAATCAAGCTGCTCATAAAAAAACTCCCGAATCCGATTATAGAATCCGGGAGATTTACTGTCAAACTGCTGTCATCAAATTACACTGACATCCGAAACCGAGCAGAAGATTCCGTCATCAGGGAACTGGGCTCTGAGCTCGATAATAATCCTTGTTATTTCAGATGCTTCTGATTCCGGACAGACAATGATGATTATATTATTAAGTTGTGGCCAAATCGGTGTACCCATTTTAGGAGTCTGAAGACCTTCTCCGCAGACATCATTGATTTTTGTGTAAGAACGACCGACTCCCTTTTTTCTGCATAATGCAAAGAAATCTTCTTCCACCGACTGACTGATTACTATTTCAAGCCTCTTCATTCATAGCCTCCTTCATTGCCTTCTTCTTGTTGAAAATATAATAAAGGCAAGGAATCAGATAGAGCGTCATCAAGGTTCCGAATGTAAGACCTCCGAATACGGTAATACCTACATGTTGAACCATTTCTCCTCCTTCGCCCGGGAAGAATGCCATAGGGACAAGAGCCAGAACAGTTGTAAGTGTTGTCATAAGAACCGGTCTGAGTCGTGATTTTGAAGCAGCCAGACAGGCTTCAGCCAAAGCCATACCTCTCTTTCTGAGAAGATTTGTGTAATCCACAAGAACAATACCGTTGTTAACTACAACACCTACAAGTATCAGTGCGCCTACTGCCGTAAGAACATTGAAAGGAAGTCTGAAGAATATGTACATGATTACTATTCCTATCAATCCCAGAGGAAGTGTGAATATAACAATGAACGGACTCTTGAAACTCTCAAACTGACTTGCCATTATTGCAAAAACCATCAGGATTGCTATTGCAATGATTTCAATGAATATCTTAAGGAATTCAATCATGCTTTCATAATCTCCAGAGAATGAAATGAGCACTCCTTCAGGAACTGCAAGATTGTCATCAATTATTTTCTGAACTTGATTCTTTGCAATTGACAGAACAACTCCTTCTGCCGCTGAAGCCGTAATTGTTACAACTCTGCTCTGATTCTCACGGGCTATTGAAAGAGCACCTCTTGTTTCCTCAACCCTTGCAAATGCAGCCAGAGGAACCTGGTATCCGAATGAGCTTGAAACCATAATGTTGTCAATGTCTGCTACAGCATTTCTGTCCTGTTCAGGCAAGGAAAGAACAACATCAATATCCGAACCTCCGTCTGAGAAACGGGCACATGTCATGCCTCCGATATTTGCTTTGATTTCTGCATTGGCTGTAGCAATATTGACACCCAGCGAATACATTTTATCTCTGTCGAAAATTATTGAAAGCTGAGGCAGTCCTTCAGACATACTTGAACTTACATCTGTGACAATTCCGCCACATTTATTTTTGAGAATTTCTTCCACTTCTTTTGCAGTTGTTCTGCAGGCTTCAAGATCTGTTGATTTTACAGAAATTGATATTCCGGAACTTCCACCCATTGAACCTGTTGCAGAAGTGGATGAAATATTGATGGACGCTTCAGGATATTTATCTTTCAGTGCCGAGATTTTAACCCTTGCAGTTTCTGCGGTATCCCAATCTTTTTCCCGCTCATCATGTTCATAAAAAACATACATAACGGAAGCGGAGTTTGCACCGGTTGCGCCACCCATAGAGCCCATTCCCGCTCCGACAATAACAGCATCTTTCTTTACTCCTTTGACTGTACCCAACACTTCTCTGTTGAATTCGGAAACCTTTTGAGCTGTGGTTGCAAGGTCTGTGCCTTTAGGCATATCAAATGTGAATGAAAGTATTGTCTGCTCACTGTCCGGCATATAGACAAATCCCAGTACCTTAATCATTACACATGAGAATATGAACAGTATGAGAATACAGATAATGAAGAACTTCTTATGTTCAAAAACCCATTCGGAAGTCTTGGCAAATATACCGTCAATCTTATCGAGTATTTTTCCGATTAAGTTATATACTTTTCCACCGTCCTGTCTGTTGATATGTTTTGAAACAAGATATTTACTTGTCAGAACCGGAACCAGAGTCAGAGCAAGAACAAGGGAAGACACCAATGAAATTACAACAGTAAGTGCAAGCTGATCAAAAACCTGACCTATAAGACCCAGTTTTGATCTGTACATAATCATAGGAAGGAATACACAGATTGTCGTAAGAGTTGAAGAAGTTATTGCAGAAGCCATTTCTTCAGATCCTAGAACTGAAGCAACCTGAGGTTTTGTTCCCCTTTCTCTGTAAGAATAAATATTCTCGAGAATAACAATGGCATTATCAACAAGCATTCCTATTCCAAGAGAAAGACCTGCCAATGTCATGAGGTTAAGCGTAAGATCACTGTAGTACATAACAAGGAGTGTCAAAACAACTGAAAGAGGAATTGTAATACCTATGATTACAGTTGACTTTCCGCTTCTGAGGAAGAACAGCAGAATCAGAATTGCAAGTACTGCACCCTGAACTGCAGAAGATGTTACCTGACTGATTGTTCTGGAAATGTCGTCGGATGAATTGTATACAACCTCAACAGTACAATCATCCGGTAAAGCAGCCTTAATCTGATCAATTCTCGAAACAACTTTTTCAGCGACCTTTACGGTATTTTTTTCAGTCTGTTTTGAAACTGTAACTGCTACACAGTCTTTGTTTCCTGTTCTGAAAAGTGAAGTGGCATCTTTGAAACCGTCATAAACTTCTGCTATATCTCCCAGTCTGATTTGTCTGATCTGACCGTCTGCACCTGATTTATAACTGATTGTTGTGTCGGCTATTTCTTCCACACTGTCGAAAGTACCGTGAGATTCAACTGTATATTCAAGTCCGTTTTCCGTTACTGAGCCCATAGAACTGTTGGAATTCTGAGCGGCAATCATCTGGGCAATCTGACTGAATGAAAGTCCGTAACCTTCTATTCTGTCTTTTGGAATCTCAATACGGATTGCTCTTTCCCTACCGCCTATGATGGTTGTAGATGCTACTCCGTCAATCTGTTCCAGGCGCGGAGCAACAACATCTTCCGCAAGTACCTTAAGTTCTTCTGCAGATTTACTCGGAGAATCAAGAACAATAATCATCAGCGGCATTATGGACATATCAACTTTGAACTGAGTTGGAGTTCCTGCATCAGAAGGCAGGTAACTCTTTACCATATCAATTCTGTCTCTGATTGTATTTGACGCTTCATCAAGGTTCGTTCCTACGGTAAATTCCATTACTATAGTAGAATTTCCCTTACTTGATGTTGAAGAAATTTTGTTTAAGCCCGCAACTGAAGACAATGAGCTTTCCAGTATCTTGGTTACTTTTTCTTCAACTTCCTCAGGACTTGCTCCCGTAAATGTCGTATTTACCATTATGTACGGGATATCCATATCAGGTAATAGCTCCAGAGGAAGCTTACCCATGGCATTCAGCCCTATAATCGCAATAAGTATACATAAAATCAGAACCGTAACCGGTTTTCTGACGGATGTTTTTGAAATAGACATATCAGTTTACAACCTTAACACTCTGACCATCGGATACAAGTCCCTGGCCAACTGAAATAACACTGTCACCCTGTTTGAGACCACTGGTAATTTCAACATTACCGCCGTCTTTTATTCCGGTGGTAACAACTGTTTTAACTGCTTTCCCATTGACAACAGTGAATACAATATTCTCATTATCGGACATGGATACACATTCTGAAGGAATTACAAGAACGTTATCTTTTACTTGAGTTATGACGTTAAGTCTGGCAAACATTCCTGCTTTGACTCTTGAATCTTCAGTACATAGTTTTGCCTTTGCACTCATTGTTCTGGTCATAGTATCAAGTGTGGGATTTACATGAGATACATATGCATCAAATTCTTCATCTTCAATTGCATCAAATGTAATCAGAACATCATAGCCTTCAGCAATTTTCGTTACAAAACGTTCAATAACACTGAAAGATATTTCAAGATCATCAAGTGTCTGAACAACTGCAAACGGAGAAGCAGGAGATGCAGAAGAACCCACAACTGCATTGACCTGAGTAATTGTACCTGATATAGGAGATTTTACAGGACTTAATTTATATGTCTGTCCTGCCCTTGATGCATCTATTTTTCCGATAACCTGATCTTTTTCTACATAATCTCCGGCACGGACAAGAATTTCCACAATTTTACCTTGTGTATCAGGAAGGACAGCAACAGAATCCCTTGCAGTAACAGTTCCTCCGAACTTCTGATAATCTGTTACAGTTCCCTTTTTTACTTCAGAAACCTGCACTGCTGTAACCTGTTCCTCTGAATCGATATTCTCGATCTTTTTCCCCTTACCTGCAATTCCCAGAACACACAGGACTGCAAGTATTACAACACCTATAATAATTACTTTCTTTTTATTAAATTCCTTATTCATATTCACCTCAAAACAGTTTCAGACCTGTTGCACTTTCTAGGTCTATCAACGCAGCTATATAATTAAACTTATTGGACAGTCTTCCGAGTTTAGCCTGAGACAGCTGGTTTTCTGAATCCTGGAGATCCAAATAATCAGATGATCCTTCGTTGAATGAAACAAGCCTTGCGTCATAGTTTTTCTGAGCAAGCGCAACTGTTCCATCTGAAGAAACAAGACTTCCCTTTGCCTGATTCAGCTTATCAACAAGATTGATTATTTCCATTCTTGCATTGTCATAAGCCATCTGTTTTCCGTTATCAAACTTTTTCTGACTGTTTTTCAAATCAAACAGACTCTTATATTGTGATGAAGAAGGCAGAAGATTGGTAAGATTCCACACAACTGCCCCTGAGATAGAACCGTTATCAATCCAATAATCCTTTCCTTTCCAGTCAATGTCTGCAAGAGTAGGTTGCCAGGAAGCGGAAAGTGAAATGCTTGGAAGAAATGTTGACTCTATAAGGGCTTCTTTTTGAAGTTTTAACAGTTTACCGGATAGCTCAAGAGCTCTGATGTCATAACGATTTGAAACGCAGTCCAACGCATCATTTACGTTTACTTCAACAAATGAATGCTCAATTGGAGTTGTCAGGTTCAGATCTTCATTTATATCGTAACCCAAAAGGAATGCAAGCTGACGCTTTGAAGAGTCCAGACCTATTTTTGCTTCTTCGTATGAAGGTTTTGCATTTTCATAGGCAACACGGGTTTGAAGATATGCAATTTCAGGAATCAAACCGTTTTCATAGTCTGTTTGAGCCTGTAAATATCTGTTTTTCTGAATTTCAAGAGCATCTTCTTTAATTGTAAGTGCATCCTGCTGAAGAACTATTGAGAAATAAAGTTTTCTGATGTTCTGCTTCATCTGATCTGCAGCCTGTTCATAACTTATCTGCCCGTTGTTGTAATTCTGATAAGCAACCCTTATTGATGTAATCATTGCCGGATTGAAAGTCCAGGAACCTGATATTCCATATACGAACGATACTTCATTCTTGGAAGAATCCAACATGGTCTTTGCATCATTGGATCTTGAAAAAGCAGCTGTTGCATTTGCAGTGGGCACCAGTGTGTTATAACTGTACTTGTATGCCATTTCAGCCATCTTCAGATCAATTTCCGAACTTTTCATCTGAAGATTGTTCCTTAATGCATCCGAAACTGCTTCATCCAGCGAAAGATCTCTTGCAAATGCAGGAATCATACAGCTCAAGACCAACAAAACAATAAGTAAGAATCTACTTCTTTTCATTGACAAATCTCCATAATCAAGTGAAACTAATAACAGACATTCTGTATTTTAATCAATATACAGTTCGTTAACATACAGTTAGTTAGATTACGCTTTTTACTAAATTTACATAATAATGTACAAATCGGCAAATATTTGTGCATAACTGGAGTGGGTTCAAAGATGAGAAATAAAGAAGATAAAAGAATCAAATATACAAAAATGTTTCTGAAAGAAGCATTAATCGAACTGATGCATGAAAAACCTGCAGATCAGATTTCCATTACCGAATTATGTAACAAGGCAGATATCAACAGAAATACATTCTACAGTCATTTCAATACGGTTCATGATGTTCTTATTATGATGGAAAATGATTTGGAAGAAGAATTACTCAACGGAATGAATCTTCAGTTGCACAGTAAAGAAGTAATCTGTGAATTGTTTGAAAACATAAATAAATACGGAAGTACTTACCGTCTTCTGCTCTCAGCAAACGGCGATTTCGGATTCATGGAGAATCTTTTTAACAAAATTGAAAAAATTGTAATTTCAGAGTTTATCAAAGATCACATAATCCTTGATGATGAAAAAATGGAAATGCTTTTCGGCTTTCTTTTCTTCGGAAGTATGTCAATTGTCAAAAAATGGATAGATACCGGTTCTGTCCAGTCCCCTAAAACCATGGCTGACTTTGTCTTTGAAATTGCCTCAAGCAGTGTTGAGCCTTTTAAGAAACTGTAATTTAATCAATCTACATAAGGCTTTTCAGATACAAATTTTGAAATAGTGTCTGAAAGCCTTTTATGATTTTCCATGGTATTGGCACCGATTAACAGCACAGGCTGATCAAAGGTAAGGTCTTTATTGTGCAAATCTGTCAGTACACCGCCGGCTTCCTTCAATATTGCATAACCTCCGGCATAATCCCATGGTTGGATACTGAATTCAAAATACAATTCACATTTTCCGCAGGCAAGATAACATAACTCTGCAGCACATGAACCGAATCTTCTGAAATCATTTATTTCATAGAAAACATTCTCAATGATATCAAAACAAGTCTTAGCATATTCTTTTCTGTATGTGCTGGTAGCAGTACAAAGCAAAGCTTCGTTATACGGTCTTTTTGACACATGAATAGGTTTTCCGTTCAGATATGCACCATTACCTATTTCAGCCTTGAACAACTCATCTCTGGAAGGAATGAAAACAACTCCCAAAACAGGTTTTTTATCTTTGATAAGGCCTACGGAAATACAACTGTCAGAAATACCGCGTGAAAAATTCATTGTTCCGTCAATAGGATCTATTACCCAAATATATTCACTTTCGGTATCCTTCAGATTTTCTTCTTCGCAATAAAACCCGGCTTCAGGCAACAAAGTATGAAGTTCCCGGCACAGATATTCCTGAACGGCAATATCTGCAGATGTAACAATATTCGAGCTTGAACCCTTTTCTTTAATTTCAATACCGGATCTGTCAGCCAAAGCAGCAGCCTGACGAACCGATTTTTCTACTTCGTTCAGCATATTCTTCCTTCTATAACCAGTCACTGAAGTTATATTCCGATTCAAGTTTTTCCTCAATCGAATCTTCAAGAATAAAGAAAAAATCCAGACCTGTAATATTTTCAACTTCGTCAACACTCACGGCATAATAAGACAGATCTTCTTCACATTTTTCATTCGGCAAAATAAAACCTATTGCCTTAATCTCATTACCTACATAATCCAAGATTACCTTGTAATAATAATTGGGTACACTGACTTTGTTTTTACCTATTGTTTTGTAAGGGCCATCAGTCAGAACCGGTCCTGTTACTACACACATTGATTCCTTGTCTGCAAACGTTCTGACCAAAGCTTCCAATTCTGCCCACTTTCCCCTGTTTAGTGAGCCGTTCTGCGGAGACATATTTGAAAGATAAAATGAATCACTGCCGGATTCTTCAGACCAGGACAAATCTGCAAAAGGAGCCATATGACCTCTGTCATAACCGGAGGATTTATAATCTGAGAGAACTGCAGAACCTGTCGGTACGGCAGGATCTGATCTGAAGTTGTCTTTTCTTTTCACAGATTGTGCATGCACTTCCTGTGGAGTAAGAACATAAGCAACCCACAACGGTTGTTCATGTTCTTCAGAATAACAAAGTGTATAGCCTACGTGACCTACAAGATTCCTGCCGTCATTTTTTGGAATTGCAAGTTCTTCAAGGTTAAGTTCCTCTATATTCTGAACACTTGCCTGTCTTTCATGTACTACCCAGGAATAAACGAGAAAAACAATCAGGATAATAAGAATCAGTACTAACTTTTTATTGTTTTTCTTCATTGTTTTTTTTCAGCCATCGGTTAAGCAGAATCATTGCGGTAATCATTCCGCAGGTTTCTCCGGCAATAAGTGAACCCACAAGTCCGTTTATTCCGAACAATGCTTTCAACAGGAAAATAAACGGGATATAGAAAAACAGCTCACGGACAATCGCATGAATCAATGTATCCCTTCCGTTACCCATTGCCTGCATACAGAAAGAACTTCTGTAATTCATAAACTGAAGAGGTCCTCCGAGACAGCGGACTCTCAGAAAAAATGCCGCATAGGCCAGTGTTTCAACTGCACCATGGGCAGTTGATGCTTTGGTGTTACAGAATATACCTGTAAGCTGATTGGCAAATGTCTCAAACAAAGCGACTGAAAACATACAGAAAATTAATCCCCAGAGAGTTGCAGTTTTTATGACTTCATTCATTCTCTTTCTGTTTCCTGAAGTAAAGTTATAGGCAATTATAGGCATCATTCCCTGACACAAACCCAAACATACTGCATTAGGCAAACGTTCGACCTTTAATACTATTCCCAGCGCTGCAACTGCTTCGGCTCCATAGGTGGCCATATTTGCATTGAGAAACATATTTGCCAAATCATACAGCCCTGTGAGAACAGCAGAAGGAACTCCTACCGCAAACAGTTCGTGTCTTTCAGTTTTTTCCAGAAGTTTCGCCTGTTTGATATCTTTGCAAAGCTGAGTTGTTTTACCGTATTTACCGAATGTTACAAACAGATATGTACATGCACATATATTTGAAATCAGAGTTGCAAGTGCGGCTCCGAATACTTCCATTCCATCAGGCAGAATAACAAACATGAACAAAGGGTCGAGCAGAATGTTAAGAATTCCACCCATACTCAATCCGATACTGGCCTGCTTTGAAAAGCCTGCATTTCTCAAAAGATGTGCAAGTACAGCAGAAAGAATTACAGGGACATCTCCTGCAACAACAACTGTGTAGACATATTGTTTTGCATATCCTATTGTTTCATCTGTTGCTCCGAGAATTCTCAGAAGAGGATCTGCAAAAAGAAGTATTAAAACCGCGTAGAACAATGCAATTTTTATTGCACCGTAAAAACTGTAAGCGCTGACGCTCTTAGCTTTATCATATTCGCCTTTTCCTGCAAGGCGTGCCATAAGACTTCCGCCGCCCAGACCGAACAGGTTTGCCAATGCAATTGTCATCACAAAAAGTGTATAAGAAACCGATACGGCAGCAACCATATAGGCATTTCCTGTTCTGCCTATAAAAAAAGTGTCTACAATATTGTAAATAAGATTTATCAGCTGAGAGATTATTGTAGGGATAGCCATGGCAATAATTGCCCTTTTTACAGGCATATTCTCAAACAGCTCTGTTTTTTCTTTTGCACTTGTCATCGCCCAATAGCATAATCTTTCTTTGAAAATAGAACAATGGACTTAAAAAAATTCTTGTATATCAATTCATGTTTATATAAAATATTTTCATCTTTTACAGTTATGGAAGAAAAATGAATGGCTAGAAGTGACGGGAAAAGAGCAAAAGATGTCGATTTGTTATATGCAGTAATCCCACATCTTATGGTAAACAGACATGACTCAATGAACATGATTACTATTGATGTTCCTGAAGATCCCATAAAGAAATACATCAGTAAGAACAGAAGAGAAAATCTTGCAATCAGCCATATGGCTGTTTTAATCACCGCATATCTCAGAATATGTGCCCTGTTCCCCAAACTCAACAGGTTTATTTCCAATAAAAAAGTTTACGACCGTAAAGGTTTCTATATTTCCATGGTAGTATTACGCGGCAGTGTAGATGATAACGACAGTACAACCATTAAGGTAAAACTTGATTACAATGACACAATCTTTGATGTTGACCGCAAGTTAAGAGAACGTATCAATCAGGAAAGCAAAATCACAAGTACAAACAATACTGATAAGATGGCAAGATTTCTGATAAATACACCGGGTTTGCTGAGAATCGGAGTAAAGCTGTTCCGTTTTATGGACCGCATCGGTATGCTTCCGAAGAAAATCATTGAGTTAAGTCCGTTTCATACAAGTCTGTTTATTTCCAACCTCGCTTCCATAAGAACAAACCATATTTATCACCACATATACGACTTCGGAACCACAAGTGTGTTCATAACAATGGGTAATATGCGTGAAGTTCCTTTCCGGGAAAAGAATGAAATTGTTCACAAAACATGTCTTCCCCTTGGAATAGTTATGGATGAGCGAATCTGCGACGGAAAGTACTTTGCAAAGGCTTTTGCAAAATTCAAAACATATCTGGCAAATCCCAGTTTGTTGGAAACTCCGCTTTCAGCAGAAACTGTCTGAAACTTATACCATACTGCTCTTGTCCTGAAGTCTTCCCTTTTTACAAAAACAGATTACCGCCAAAACAACTGTAATAATCCATGTGGTCAATCTGAATCTCGGATATGATCCGATTGTAACCGGTTGAACGGAAACAACAAGGTTATACAAAAATACTCCGGTAAACAATGAAGCAACTACCCATTCTTTAATGAATAACTTTACCAGTCCTATACACGAACTTACAAAGAAAGCAAATAATACGAACACATCAATTCCGATTAATGAACAGGCAATCAGATTGTGTGGTTTAAGTAATATTTTTGCTGTCTCAACAGATAAACCGCTTGATTTAAGGACACCGATAATATCCTGAACAGATTCATTGAATGCAGGCCAATCCATAATACCCGGATAGAACAGATAGTAGAGAGCATCTTTTGCGCAGCATTGAATGTAATACGGCACATCCGACAAAATCAATTCTTTGGCACGTGCTTTTATCGCTTCATTATATGTCATTGTTTTCAGATACGGTGCAAGTCCGGGATCTTTGCCGTATTTGAACATATCAAATGCTTCATAATATGAAAGATTGTTTTGTTTGGCAAAAACTACTACAGAATTATAGCGGTACATATTATGGACACTTATATCAGAATAAGAGAATCCCCTTCCCAAAATATAATTTCTGTAGCTCCATAAGATTATTACTGCCAGGCTGAAAATGAAAACGGTAAATACCATGATGAAAATTTTCTTTTTCTGTTTATAAACAAACCCTGCAACTATCATTCCTATTCCAAGACAGAATGGCAGGAACATTTGAGCAGGTCTGCACAATACCCCGTAAGCCATGAATATGCTGGACAAAAATAAATCCCAACCTATTTTGCAATCATATTTCAAATCCAGAAGCAATCTGACAAAGAACAGGAAACCGATCATTGTTACGGATTGTGTCACACAATCTGTCAAGACAATAAAATTGAAGTAGATGTTGTGAACATCAAGCGCAACTATCAGCCCTGCAATAAATGATACTTTTTCATTATCTGTCAGAAGTCTTACAATCTCATAGGCCGCAAAAACACACAGAATGTTGAAAAAATTCTGAACAAGAGTAAGGGTCAACATATAATTACTGCCCATACACTTCATGCACAATGCAATTATCAGAGGATATCCCAGAGTTCTGGATGACGTACTTTCCGGCTTTAAGACAGTCTTATTCACAATGTCTTCAGCCAAACCGGTATAACTGAGAGAATCGTCCACAATACTTTCGTATCCGTTGCTGTAGAAAACATATCCGACAAACATTCTTACTGCTATTGCAATAACAAGTAAGACAATAATTGATCTTAATCTTGATGCTGATTTCATTATTTATTCCTGTAAATAAGATATTTTCTTACCAAATAATTCCAAAAGAAAACAATTCCTGTTGCACTGATTTTGGAAATCATCTTGTTTATATCCAATAAATCTACTGCAACATACATGATAGCCATATTGAAAATAATACCGGAAATACTTGTCATATATATTTTCAGCAGTTCCTTAAATACGGACATTTTAACATTCTTGAACATTAACAACCTTCCGGCAACCCAATTTGCAAAGGTTGAAATGAGCATTGCCACTGAAGTTGCCAACATATAATTCATGTTGTCATTTTTTGTAAAACAATAGAAAAGCACCCATTCCACAAGCGTAGCTATGCCGCCGACTATAAGGTAAAGAAATATATCTTTTATATTTTTTTTCAGTGTACTACTCATCTGTTTTTTTCTCATGATATTCCGATTCGGTATTTACATTCCATATTTCAGATTTGTCTGTTTTGCCTGACATAATACATTCTGCCGCCTTGAATGATGTTACCATCGAATGGTCTATATTATTGTATCTGTGTTGACCGTTTCTGCCTACACAGAACAGGTTCTCCATACCGTTAAGATAATCAACAACCTTTCCTATCTGGTCGTAAGTATCAAAATATGCAGGATATGCTTTTTTAACTCTTTCGAGGTGAGTGTCCATGACAGCATCTTCGGAATCAATAAGACCCAGTTTAAGCATTTCTGAAATCCCAAGTTCAGAGAATTCCTTTTCTGTCATATTCCAAGTTGAATCTCCTTCATTTACAAAATACTCAAGGCCTATCCAAACACTGTTTTCAAGGTCTTTTACCATGTAAGGGGACCAGTTGTTATATATCTGAAATCTTCCCATTTTTACATTTCTGTCCTGAACATAAACCCAACAATCAGGAACAATGTTTCCAACTGTTTTCATTTTGGTCTTGTTTTTCAGATTCAGTTTGGAGACAAGAACTCCCAAGGTCATATAATCCCTGTACGGAAGTCCTTTGGCAATCCTGTTTATTTCATCCGGTACATCATTTATTCCTGAAATCAAATCTTTGATAGGCATAGAAGAAATAACATAATCACATTCAACTGTTTCAATTGTTCCGTCTTTTTCATAAGAGGCCGATACAATCTTATTTCCGGATTTTTTCAAAGATACAACTCTGGAATTAAGATTTAACATTCCTCCAAGATTGCATACTTTTTCAGCTACAACTTCCCAAAGTTGTCCCGGACCGAGTTTTGGGTATTTAAACTCTTCAATTAAAGAAGTTTCCACTTTTCTGTTTTTCTTGTTGAAGATTTTTCCGAATACATCTTTTATTACGGCTGTTATTGAGAGTCCTTTTACTCTCTGAGCGCCCCATGATGCATCTATTTCTCTGGGATGTCTTCCCCAAAGATTTTCTGTGTAATACTCAAAAAACATTGAATAGAGCTTTTTCCCGAAGCGGTTTATGTAGAAGTTTTCAAGATTTGTTTCTGGTCTTTTATGTATTGCAGAAAACAAATAGCTGAAACCGCATAATATTGTATTCCAAAGCCCCATATTCTTGAATGTTTCAAATTTCAGGGAAATGGGATAATCATAGAATTTTGAATCAAAAAGAATTCTTGATACCCGTGTTCTCTTAAGCATTGCTATATCTGTTTTCTCAGGATCCGGACCTCCGGCTTCGATATTGACTGTTCGGTTGAGCATAATATCGTCTTTTGAAGGAGATCCCTGTGTAGGAAGCATGGAAGACCACCAATTGTTTACTTCATCAACTTTTGAGAAGAACCTATGTCCTCCCATATCCATTCTGTTTCCTTTGTAGTTAACAGTTTTGGAAATACCTCCGATATCTTTTGTTTCCTCACATATCAATACTTCATATTTGTCAGTTCTAGAAAGAAGTTCATACGCTGCAGTAAGACCTGCAGGCCCGGCTCCTATTATCAAAACATTTTTCTTCATCTGTTCCGTCCTGTTTTTGTTTGTTTTATGATAAGTTCAATTTTCATAACTATGATTTTACCGCAGATTAAGAACATCTGCTGAAAGCGGAAACGGTTGTCGGATATCATCGACAATGGCACCTCCGCTCATCAGAATCAAACGATCTGCAAGCACGGAAAAAGCCGGGTTATGAGTAATCATTATTACTGAAGCTCCCTGTTCTCTGACAAGTTTTGTAAGCAGAGTGACAACCTTTTTTGAATTTCCTGGATCAAGCGCTCCGGTAGGTTCATCGCAAATCAGAACTTCAGAACGTTTTGCAAGCGCACGCGCAATACTTATACGTTGCTGTTCTCCTCCGCTCATCTGAGATGGATATCTATCAGCCATCTTCTCCATTCCCACCATTTGCAGAACCTCCTCCACAGGAACAGGATTCTGAACCAAAGAAGCCGCAATTTCAATATTAGCTCTTCCTGTCAGCGCTGAAATAAGATTGTATTGCTGAAACACAAATCCTACTGTCTTGCGGCGATATAAACTGCGCTCTGACTGATTCATCCGGGAAATGTTCCTATCCTTCCAGAATACCTGTCCTTCAGTTGGCTGCAGCATACCGCCAAGAACATTTACTAAAGTTGTCTTTCCGCATCCGCTTGTTCCTAAAATTACAGTAAATTCTTTTTCGCAGATGTCAAAGCTCACATTATCCACAGCTCTAACATTTCCGTCATAGGACACTACTAAATTATGTATTCTGAAAAGAGGAGGATTATAAGACTGGACAATAGAGCCCATCCCCTCATTATAAAGAAGCACACTGAATGACAGCAGTGAATTTCTCTCACGATCCGTTATTTTTGTGCTCATCAGATTTGAACAGACCATGTATCCGAACACAGAAGTATTTTCCGTCCTCAAAGGAATAATAATTTCCTTCCCGGTATCTTTCCATTTTTCCTCATACGAAGACATGTTCCTTATCTCCTGCGGGATGCGAACATGATCTGAAGGCAGCTCAACAACATCATTTCCGCAACATTTTATTCCAAAAGCGATACTTCTATCCGGTTCAAGAAATACAATTATATCCTCTTTTACAGACAACAAAGATAACAAGCAATCGTGTTCACTAGAAATAATATTGTCTCTTCGTGCCAAAGACTCAATCAAATACTTTTTCAGCCATACGGATTTCATAACACAATCTCCATTTCTTCCGATACTGTTCCATCAGTTTTGTAATGCATTTGCAGGATCAACATTAATAGCCTGGTAAATTGTGAAAACTATCCCCAGAACAATGTAAATCAGAGAAATCAAGCAAGCATGAACACTTACCCGACCAATCTGCGTCAACAGGTAATATTTGGTCGTAGATCCCATATACGGAAAAGCCAATTTGCATGACATTATTCCGGACGGCACTCCAATCAGAACAGCAATAATATACATCATAAAGTTCTCCAGAAATGAAATTTTGACGATGGAAGATGCACCTACTCCAAGAGCATTTAAAAGAGCATAATCCCGCCTGTTATCCTCAATGCTGAGCACTACCATGATATAAATCAAAATTGTTCCAAGCAGGAAGATAAGGATAATTTCAACCCAGGACATCACATTAATCAATTTATCGGTGTTTTTCATATCCACTTTCTGTTTTTCCAAGTCAGTAATACCGCAAAATCCGTTGATGGAATCAAAATCATTTCTGATGTTATGAAGATCTGCACCTTTTTTACATTTCACAACCATCTGATTCGGGCTGTCGTATCCCAATTCACGGGCAGTGTCCATTGAAACATATAGAATACTGTTGGCACGTTCACCGGCAATTGAAGTAATCCTAAGTCCAATATCATCAACAAATACAATATCTCCAATTGAAACAGAAAGCATTTCCGCAAGCTTTTCATCCATGATGATTCCGTTCCCCGGATCCAGCTTATTTCCGTCTATATCTTGAGGGACAATCAGCGTACTGTTCTCAATCAATGCATTAATCTGAATATTATCTTCTTGCATTTCCGATGTGGAAATATCTGCATTAAAGGCAATTACAGGTTCCGCAACAGCAACACCATCAACTATTGCTGCCTCATTAAAATATGCCATCCCGCCTTGGTATTGAATCAGATAGTCATAGCAAAATCTCTGTTCAAAGACCGCAGGTCTAACGGCCGCATTGGCTGCTGCATATTCAAGTCCGAAAAGCATCAACATGATACAACAGGATATACTGAGAGATGAAATAATCAATCTTTTTCTGTTCTTACATAACAGCGCTACGGAAAACCTGAAAAACGGACTCATTTTCATACGATTCATCCATCCGGGTATGATATCTGCTTTTTCCGTCATCTGATTTGAGAAAACTTCCGCAGGATTCACTTTTATTATGCTCTTTATACAAAACAGACATGAAAAAAATTCTACCAGCAACAGTAAAACAATTGTAATAACAAAACGCGTCAAAGTAGTAAAATAGTATACCTCAGGAAGCGAATAACTGTTTTGTGCAACAGAAGCACCGTATCTGACTATAAAAACTCCCAGACCGCAACCTGTTATGATTCCGCTGATTCCAATGACTATGCAGTATAGCAGAAAAATTAAGAAGATTTCGCGTCCGGTATATCCGAGCGCCATCAAAAAGCTGATATCCCTTCTCTGTTTCCGGATAATAAGGTAGATAAAAAGACAGGAAAACCCCAGACCGATAAAATAAGAAAACAACGGAACATAGACACTGATTCCTTCCATCTTTTTAATATCATCCGTTATTTTCATTTCCTTCAGATACTCACGGAAATGAATACTGTTCTTCAATACTCCGTCAAAGGATTCCTCAATGTCCTCAAAAAGTGCATTCTCTTCCTTCTCGTTTAGAGAATCCTCAAAAAGATATGCCCAAACGTTGGCAGCATCTGAAAGATCGAATGCGGACTCTATATCACTTCTTCTCATATACATATATCCGTATTCAGAGGCATCCATCCAGGAAAACTCATTTCTGGTACAGAACATTCCTTCAGGACGGGATACTATGGTTTCAACAAAGCACTCCCTTTCCCCTTGGGGGCATCTTACAGTTACCTTATCTCCCGCCTTAATATGATTACTGTCCGCAAAACGCTTTGTAATCCATACAGGAATAACTCCTTCAGGCGCTTTGTCTGTTTCAAGTTTATAATACTTTTTAAAACCATCATCTTCTATGCTGAACATGGTAATGTAAAAGGTATTTCCCAGGCTGGTTTTCACATGTACATCCATCACAATACCCGGCTCAATACCTTGTACTCCTTCAGGATAATCCCTTCCCTGAAAAGATGACGGCACTGCGTCTGTATAATACAGCGCATCGGGTAAATGATAATCTTCCATGAATCTGTCTATTGAGCCGGAAACAGTTGTAAAGTTGAAATTGGCAGAAACACTTAATGTTGTCAGTACCGCATAAAGGACAAACAACCCTGCCGTCAGGGTTTTATTCTTGCGAAGTATACCGACACCTAAGGACAAGATGCTTTTTACAGTACTTTTTTGAGACTTCATATCAGTGAACGAACCTTTTTATGCAACCACAGAAATGCGTAAAGAAAGAAACTCGGACTATTTGGCGTAATATACATTTTGCTTCCTTCTATCGTTTTATTTTCCTAATACAGCGTTTTCCGTTTCTGTCAGAACCTGATCGTTTTTCTGAACACTTCCATTTAGAACCTGTACATAGCCGTCTTTTTTTACACCGGTTGTTATGTATTCTTTTTCAAATGAATCTGATCTGAGGACATATACATATTCCCCTTCATCATCCTTAAATACCGCTTCACGTGGTATTGCAAGTACCTTGCCATGATTCAGCTTCAATTTTGCCTGACCGGTAATTCCAGTGATTGGATTTTCTGCCTCATAATCAAACCGGATTGTTACCGGGATCTCTCTTATTCCTGTCAGTTTGTTCATCTGAGCAGACAGTGCAATACTTTCAACGATTCCTTCTATCTTCCGGTCTCCAATTGCATCCGCTGTGATATCAGCCTTCTGACCGACATAGACGCAAGAAATATCTTTCTCTTTTACATAGGCTTTCAGAACATACCCGGATCTGTCTTCTATTACAAAAGCCGGCATACCGGTCTTTGAATACATGATATACCCGCCTTTATTACAGTTTACCTCAACAACAGTTCCACTAATAGGACTTGTGACTGCTTCAATATTATCCATATCAAATGACTCACAGGCTAAAGAAGCTTTCTTTAGTGCGTATTCTGCATCCTTCAGTTCTTTTTCAGATACTGCTCCTACCGTAGACAGTGCACGGATTCTTTCAGCATTTTCCGCGGCAATCTCATAATCAACAAGGCTGCTGGCATACTGTTTCTTTAGAGATTCAACATCAAATAAAGCAAGTTTTTGACCTTCATAAACCTCATCACCTTCAGAAACCAAAACACTACTGACTTTGTTGACTGATTCAGCACATACATCGTACAGTTGCACTCCTTCAACAATGCCATTTACCGTGACAGTGTTCACAATCTCTATCATTTCAGCAGGAGCTGTTCTGACGACATTATTTTTATGAAACACATTTCTGCTTAACAGGAAAAAAAACAGCACACCCAGTACCGTTATGCCTGCAATAAAGCATACTTTCTTTGATGACTTTACTTTAGTAATTATATCGGACATCATATGTGTTTTCTCCTTCTTGTCAGCATGGAATTTATTTTATCCAAATAGTATGAACTTGTCATTAAAACAGTTCCTTTCCGGTTGCAGTCTCAAGATCAATCAAAGCCGATATGTAATTAAAGCGGTTTGAAAGTCTCCCGAGTTCAGCCTGAGAAAGCTGATTCTCTGCATCCTGTAAATCCAAATAATCAGATGTTCCTTTGTAAAAAGAAACAAGCCTTGCATCATAGTTTTTCTGTGCAACATTTACAGTACCTTCAGTAGCAATAAGTATTTCCTCTGCCTGTCTGAGTTTTCCAACAAGATTGTTTATCTCCATCCTTGCATTGTCATAAGCCATCTGTTTTCCGTTCTCATACTTTTTCAGACTGTTTTTCAAATCCGAATAGTTTTTATACTGATTTGATGAAGGAAGAAGATCTGTAAGATTCCATGCAACGGTTCCTGAGATAGAACCGTTATCCATCCATGAATCTTTTTCTTTCATGTCCAAAAGCGTAGGTTGCCAGGAAGCGGAAAGTGAAATGCTTGGAAGTAATGTTTTCTCTATCAAAGCTTCTTTCTGCAGCTTCAACAGCTTTTCGTCTACTTCCAAAGCTTGAATATCATATCTGTTCGGAATCTGTGTCAAAGCATCATCCAAATCTATTTTAATGAATTCATGCTCAATCGATGTAGTAAGATTCAAATCCTCATTGATATCCAATCCAAGAACAAATGCAAGCTGGCGCTTGGCAGATTCAAGACCGATTCGGGCCTCTTCATATGAAGGTTTTGCATTTTCATAGGCAACCTGGCTCTGAAGAAGAGATATTTCCGGAATCATTCCGTTTTCATAATATTTCTGAGCCTGAAGATATCTGTCTTGTTGGGCTTTCAGAATAGCTGACTGAATTGCCAGAGCTTCCTGCTGAAGAACTACAGAGAAATAAAGTTTACGGACATTCTGCTTCATCTGATTTGCAGCCTGTTCATAACTTATCTGCCCGTTGTTGTAATTTTCATATGCAAGTCTGATTGAAGTAATCATTGCAGGATTAAAAGTCCAGGAACCTGATATTCCATAGAAAAAAGATACAGGACCCGGTTTCATTGAATAATTTTCATTTGTTCTTCTGAATGTTGCTGTTGCATTTGCAGTTGGCATCAGAGTGTTGTAACTGTACTTATATGCAATTTCAGCCATTCTCAGATCAATTTCAGAATTCTGAAGCTGAAGATTGTTTTCCAATGCACATGATACTGCTTCATCCAAAGACAAATCTCTTGCAAATGCAGGCAGCATAAGTAGTAAAACTGTCAAAAATACCAGTATTTTTTTATTCCTTTTCATTATCAAATCCTCAACTATTTTCAAAACCATGTTAACACATAGTATGAATCACAACAATTACACCATTGGCATCACACACAGGATGACAACTCTTTAATACACTTTTTTTCTTTACTGATTAACATTGTTTTTGCCCAAACACTCATTAAGAAAATAACTTGTTTCGACCACACATTTTTTTCAGTTGTTATCAGCATAGTTAAATATAGATTTCTTGCTTAAATCTTGCTTAATATGTTGTCGACAGAGTAAAAGAACTACAGTCTCATCGGAAGTCCAAAACAATTCATATATTCCTTGAACCTGTCCTGAGTTATAAGACAAGTATCAATAAGATATTCCGGTTGTTGATTATCAAATTCAACCCCTAACCGGCGTACCTACTTCAATAAGATTTCCATCCAGATCATAGAACCTGACTGCTTTCTGACCCCAGGAATGAGTCATAAGTTTGTTCACATATTCCGTATCCGGATAAAGTTTTTCCAGTTTTGCAATAAACGCTTCAATATCAGGTTCCTCAAAATACAGTTCTGTACTGTTGCTATACCCGATAATGTCTTTTCCGATAAACTTTTCCCAATACTGAGTTTCTTGCAGAAACACACCTCCGCTCAATTCCATGTTACCGTCATTATCATGAACAAGTTCAAGTCCAAGAACTTTTTCGTAAAACTCAAGGGACTGTTTACAGTTTTTCACCACTATAAGTGTGCCTTTATATTTCATTTTTTCCTCATTAACAGTTTTTTTCTATATACTCTCGATATGACTCCCTAACGAGTAGAACACACGTCTCAATATGCCTTGAGTTTGCAGGAATGATGTCTTAAACAGAGTAAGTCTGTTTGTGGGTAAATGTCAAAGATTCCTAGTCCGTCTGAGGATAGAAGTCAAACCATTCTTATTTCTCAGACTGTGTCTCAGAAATCAAACGGTCAAAATCACTCTGATAAGAGGCATCCTGAATTACCCTATACTTTTCAAATTCACTTTCTGCAAAAGCCTTGGCTATTTCAGCAGTAACCTTTCCCTTGTCCTGTAATACTTCTGCATCATTGAACTTCAGAAATGCATCAAGTTTTTCTGCCCAGTCAGCCATTGTCATAGGAATATGACGCTTTGCCTGTCGGGTTGCATAATCAAGATACATTGTAACTATTTCGTTAAGTTCAGACATTTCATCATGAGAAAGATAGTTTTTAGCAACAGAAACATCCGCTTTAACAATCTTTCCGTTCGGTGCATTCTTCCATGAAGTTAAACCCATATTTGTTTTCTTATGGTCAGCTCTCTGAACAATCATTTCCGCAGCAGTGTTTCCGTGAACTGCATAATGCATCTTATTCTGAACCGTTGCAAAGAAATTCTGTGTAATAACACTGTCAACCGAGTAATCTACAGCTGTTGAATAGATATCTGTTATCTTCTGGTAGAATCTTCTCTCACTTGCTCTTATTTCCTGAATTTCAGAAATAAGATGATCAAAATACTCTTCATCAAATATCTGTCCGTTTTCAAGACGGTTCTTATCCAGGACATAACCCTGTTTGCTGAATGTAGACAAAACTTTGGTTGCCCACTGTCTGAACTGAGTAGCTCTGACGGAATTTACTCTATAACCAACGGCAATAATGGCATCAAGAGAATAGAACTTATAATTGTAAGTTTTCCCATCATCAGCAGTTTGTGCAAAATTTGCACATACTGAATTTACATCCAGCTCTCCTGTCTCAAAAACATTCTTCAGATGCTTTGTGACAACACTTCTGTCCACATCAAATAATTTGGAGATAGCCATTTGAGTTAGCCAAACATCATTGTCCTGAACTCTGACTTCAATACCGTCATCTTTGGCATCACGTGTAAACATGAGAAAATCTACCGTACTGTTTCTGATTTGAAGTTGCTTATTCATGCTATTGTTATCCTTGCTTGATTATTGAATCATTCTTCTTTTTCATTGGTATCTTGATTTATTCTATTCATATACCCAGCGGTGATAATACCGGCAGGAAGGGCAATAATTGCTATACCAAAAATAGATGAAATCATTGTAATTACTCTTCCCGCAGTAGTTATTGGATATATATCTCCATAACCAACTGTGGTAAGACTGACAGTTGCCCAGTAGATCGCATCAAAAAAACTTTCAAAACTTTCTGGCTCAATATTAAAAATAAGCAATGCAGAAACAAATATATAAGCTACAGCTAACATACACACTGCACTTAATGATTTGCGTTGCACTTTTATTACATCAGAAATAATTAAAAAATTCTTAGAATACCTGAGCATTTTAGCAGCTCTCAGAACTCTAAAGGCTCTAAACATTCTTAACAATCTTAACAATTTATAACTGGATGAAATAACACAAAATGACGGCAGAATACTAAATAAATCAATTATTGCCATTATTGAAAACGGATAAATAAAGAAGGATATTACTCCTTTTTTCAGTTTTAAATCCGCAGTAATGAGGCGTAAAACATAATCAACAATAAAAATGATTACTGTTATTCTGTCAACAATTACTAAAAACCTATTTGTGTTTTTAAATGCTAAAGGAATAATACTGAAAATAATTGTTAAGATTACAAAGACATCGTAAATAGAACTTGCTTTATCGTCTCCATTTGAGGTCTCAATTATTTCAAAAAGCCTTTTCCTCACTTTTTTACTCCATATTCACAATTTTGGTCAGTAACAACGAAAAGACTTCAGCATCACCACTACTGAATTTCAAAAGTGGAAATTTTCCACTTTCTTTGACTATTTCAACTCCATCAACGTATGGTTCAATACTTAAAATCTTATTCAAATATATTGTTTTTGTTGATTTAGAGCCGACAAATATTAATCGTTTATTTGTCAAATACAAAGTACCGGTATCAATTAATTTTTTTTCTGTTGTTGTGACTTTTTTAGGTGAACATGAGCCTATCCTGTAATATACACCTTTACAAATCTTAATCCTTACCGATGGTCCGCTATAGGATACTCGCGTTGTAGTTTGACGATCTTCATACCAGTTTGTCTCATCTTTAAAGTAAACATTTTCAGACTTTTGAATCGTGATATCGGTATCATTCACAACTGGAAGATTTCCATTCTCAATGTCCCATAGAATTCTAAATTTCTCTAAATTCTGTTTATCCTTAAAATCCAAAGAAACATTTAAATCGTTAGCTAACTGATTTAATCTTTCTTCATCTTCTGGAGAATATCTTCTATCTGAAAGGAGATCTTGTACAAATGCATTTACAACCGCACTTTTCTCTTCAAAAACAATGGTATGAGCATCCTCTTCTGTAACTGACAACAAAGAAACAAGACATTCAATCTGCTTTTCTTCGGATTTAGTTGATTTCATATCACCCAAAATACTTTTCCAGTATCTACGAACTAACGTTTTAGTTTCATTTTTAAACTTTTTTGGAAAATCAACCTTATATTTGGTTACAAGTTCAGTCATTAGTTTTTTTGGAACATCTTCAAAATGGTCTTCATATTCAGCAAGAATATTCTCAACTTCTATTAAGAAATTCTCATTTTTGTGACTTGAAAACAGACTTTTTTTTATTAATTCATGCTTTTCAAATACAGACATACATCCTCCACATGTATTGAAATGATAGTACATAAGTAATACAAAAGAAAGCAGATAACATTTCATTTATTTTTTAAGTTGAAAAAAAATCAAGTAAAACACTTAAATATCTTAACTACTAAGAAACAATTGACATTGTTTCTACAAACTCCCCTATGCTCTGACATCATTTCTACAAGCACAGTACCTCAAAACATCATCGCTACAAACACAGTCCCCAATCTGAGAACTTGGACTTCTACCCACAAAGAGAAAATAGCTGTTAAAAATTTACACAATGTTCAGCAACGAAATATTGAGTTAATTCTTTACTGTAAAAGAAATACGGTAGTGGTTAGTTACCTATCCTTGACATCATAACGACAGTCTCAAGGTGAGAGGTTTGAGGAAACATGTCTACAGGTTGGATGGCACGAACTTTGTAATCTGAGAAATGTACTATGTATCGCAAATCCCTGTTTAAGGTAAAAGGATTACATGAAATGTATATTATTTTCTTAGGATTAAGCTTAAAAACAGAAGACAGAAAACGTTCATCCGTACCGTTTCTGGGAGGATCTAAAAAGACTACATCAACATTCTGCTTATCCCTGGCCATTTGCTTAAGATAAGAAGAAGCTTCAGCACAGATAAAACGGGCATTTGTAATACCGTTCAGCTTAGCATTCACAATTGCATCGGAAACTGCACTCTGATTGCTCTCGACACCGATAACCTCACCTGCTCCGTTATCGGAAGCAATAAGACCTATTGTTCCTGTACCGCAGTAAGCATCAATGACCTTCTCATTTCCCCTGAAATCAGCCATATCCATTGCAACAGAATACAGCTCTGAAGCCTGATATGGATTTACCTGAGAAAAACTCCTGCCGCTGATTCTGAATTTCAAGTTGCACATATAGTCTTCAATGTAACCGTTACCGAAAAGAATACGGTCTTCCTCGTCGGAAAAAATCATTGAAGTCTTTTCTTTGTTTCTGTTCTGAATAATTGAAACAACATCAGGATGTTTTTCAGTAATAAAACTTATAAATGAATCTTTGTGAGGAAACTTCCAGAAACCGGTAACAAGACAAACCATACTCTGATCTGTCAGAGGACTTCTTCTGACAAGAACATGACGGAGAAAACCCTCTCTTGAATCCTCGTTGTAAAAAGGAATGTTTTCCTTTCTGAAATAGGAAGCAACATCGTTGATTATACTCTGGGCAGACTTGTCGTGAAGCATACAGTTGCCAACCGGAATAATGTAATGACTGTCCTTTGCATATATACCGTCAAACTGTTTACCTTGTCTGTCGCATGAGAATTCCCAATTGACCTTATTGCGGTAATAGAAAGGTTTTTCAGCACCTATGATAGGCCAAACTTTTCCATAGTAAGAAAGCAAGTCTTCTATCAAAGCTTGCTTATCAGAAAGCTGTACATCATAAGGTTTGAGATTTGAGCAGCCGCCGCACTGCCCTATGAAAGGACAAATCCAATTCTTCAAAATCACTCCCCGGGATTACTCGGAAGAACCTTTCCGATATTCCACAGATGTGCTGCTTTTTGCGCAGCATCCAGGCGATCCTCTTCTGTCTTATATGCGGCTTCTGCAGTATGACAACCGCAGTCCAGACACATAACATAAAAGCACCAACCGTTTTCTTCTTCCAGTAAAGCCGGACCGTGACAAAGCGGACAATCCTGTAATTCAACCTGTTCATGAATGTTCATCATTTTCTCTCCAAAGCTGCGTATTTTCCATTAAGCTTCAAAAGCTCTTCACGTGTACCGAGTTCAGCAATTTTCCCGTTCTCAATAACTGCAATTCTGTCAGCATTCTTAACAGTGGAAAGTCTATGGGCAATCATAATGCAGGTTTTCCCCTTGGAAAGCATATCAAAGCTTTCCTGAATGTTTGCTTCCGTAATGCTGTCCAATGCAGAAGTAGCCTCATCAAGGATAAGCACAGAAGGATTTTTGAGCAAGACTCTTGCAATGGAAATTCTCTGTTTCTGACCGCCGGAAAGAGACACACCCCGCTCTCCGACATTTGTATTGTATCCATCAGGCATCTGCATGATCTCATCATGGATACCGGCAAGTTTTGCAGCATTCACAACTTCTTCGTCCGAACAATCCGGTTTCCCGAAACGGATGTTTTCCATAACAGTACCGGCATAAAGGAACACATCCTGCTGAATGATACCTATGTTGCTTCTGAGACAGGATTGCCTAATTGATCTGATGTCTCTTCCGTCCAATAAAATTGAACCCGAACTGACATCATAGAACCTCAGTATCAGACTGCACATTGTAGTCTTACCTTCACCTGAAGGACCTACAAGCGCAATCTTTTCACCCTTTCTGATATCAAGACAGACATCATCAAGAACTTTCCTGCCGTTACCGTAAGAAAATGAAACATGATCAAAACTGATTGAACCGTCCACTTTATCAAGATTATAGGCATCCGGAGAGTCAGTAATCTCCGGTTTGGTCTTCATTATGTTTACAAACCTTTCAAACCCGCTTGAACCCTGACTGTACAGTTCCATGAACTGAGCCAACTTTCTGATAGGAGAAACAAACGCGGAAATATAAAGGGTAAATGTAACAAGATCTATGAAATCCATAGAACCCTTCATAATAAAATAGCCACCGACGGTAACAACTGCAACCTGTGCAATACCTATTGTTGCCTCAATTCCGCAGTTGAAAAGACCCATGGCTCTGTAGAAATATTTTTTAGTGTTTTTAAACTGATTATTTACTATCTGAAACTTATCTTCTTCAGCCTTCTCGTTTGCAAAAGCCTTGGAAGTACGAATACCGGAAATCCCGCTTTCTATGGCCGCGTTGATCTCACCGGTCTTTCTCTTAACCTCTCTGTTTGCAGACGTCATCCTGACTCTCTGTCTTAAGGAAAAAACAATGCAGACAGGAAGAAGAACAGCCAAAACCAAAGTGAGTTTCCAGTTGATTGTAGCAAGAATAATAAGAGAACCCACGATAGTCAGCGAACATGTAATAAGGTGTTCCGGACCATGATGGGCAAGCTCAACTATTTCAAAAAGATCGTTTGTAACATGACTCAGCAAAACACCTGTTCTGTTCTTGTCGAAAAAACTGAAAGAAAGCCCCTGCATATGTGAAAAAACATCTTTTCTCATATCAGCTTCAACTCTTGTACCCATAAAGTGACCGACTATTGTGACAAAGTATTGAAGCACGGCTCTGATGATGTATGAAACAAACATTATACCCATGACAGCAAAAAATGTTCTGAACAATCCCTGAGGCAAAAGCGTGTTCATTGACCACCTGGAAACATACGGAAAAACCAAATCTACAACCGATATTACAACGGAGAGAAACATATCAAGAATAAAAGCCCACTTATAGGGTCTTACGTAAGTGAAGAATATTTTCAGTTTTGAATCTTTCTCTGCAATATCCATTTTCAAACCTTCTCTTTCCTGCAAACAGATATCAGACAAATCGATACTCCGTTCTGCTCTCAAAATGATCGTTTTCCGTAAACAGACAATTCACCGGCCACTTCTGATTTGGACTGTCCGTATAAAAAGCAGTTTCAATACACACAGCACAGAAGTCACAACATTTTTTACCGTACTTATCTACAACACCGGATGAAGCCTGAGTATTTGCCGTATACAACTGCATGCCCGGCATATCCGACCAAGTTTCCATTGTTATTCCCGTTTCAGGACAGAAAACCGATGCAAACTTTCTGAAATCAGGATAACCGTCAACAACAAAAAAGTGATCATATCCACCGTTGGGAATATTCTCGCCTATCCTCTTAGAAGTTCTGAAATCAAGCGAACAATCCACAGGCAGAACACGACCGGTAGGAATAAGCCCCGGGGCTGACACCTCTGTATATTTTCCCGAATTGATAACCATCTGATAATCAAGAACATCTTCGGATGCATTACCTGAAAGATTAAAGTAAGAGTGATTTGTTAAATTCAAATAGGTATCAGAAGAAACCGATGCCTTATAGTCGATTAAAAGAGATTTTTCTTTAAGAGTATATTTTACCTCTATCCTTCGGTCTGCAGGCCAACCGCCCTCACCGTCTTTAGAGACAGTACTGAAAACAACAGATACACATCCGTCTTTTTCCTCTGTTTTGTATGACCAGATTTTATACTGAATTGCAGCATCTGAACTGTGAAGAGTATTACCGTGATTGTTGGTCTTAAGTCTGTACTCTTTTCCTTTAAGAATAAAGTGACCGCCTGCAACCCTGTTGGCAACAGGTCCTACTGTCATACCAAAAGCGGAAAACCTGTCGACATATTCCTGAGCACTGGAAAGACCCAAAGAAATATCAACCCTGTTACCGTTTCTATCCGGAACAAAAAGACTGTAAAGATTTGCACCCAAATTCAGAAACTTTGCTCCCAAAAAACCGTTGTCTACAGATATTAAATCAACCGTTTTTCCGTCATTCAGTTTATCAAAAAAATCAACCTTTACACTCATATCCGAATCCCCATTTTATCTATGAATCAGATCTCAATTGTCAGAACATTCATTCCCAAAGTACTATTGTAATTCATAGTCTTCGAAAGAGAAGAAACCATTTTAAGACCCATACTCCTTGCAGGATCATCCTTTGCATACAGTTTCAGCCATTCGGATACATCAAACTTATTACAGCTGTCTCTGAGCATAATAGAAACATTATTGTTTTCAAATATTATCCTGACATCAACCGAACACTCTTTTCCGCTGTTTCTTGAAAGAATATCTACACATACTTCTTCTATACAAAGACCGCAGTAATAACTTTTCTTTTCTTCAAGCCTCTTATCTTTGCAAAAATCAATTACTCTCTGAGAAGTTCTCATGGCATCATCCACGCTGCATATTGTTGATTCAAATCTGCAATCCATGGGAACAGCAATTTCATTTGGAATATAGACATAATTAAAAGAGAACAGGGAATGCCCCTTCATAACATAATATATTTTGAAAGCAATAATAAGCAGAAATTCATTTCCGACTGCAAACAGGAACAGAATCAAAAGACTGTTGAAAACCTTTCCGACATAGAAAAAGATACAAGAGAAAACAAAGAGTGAAAGGAAGTTCATAACACATACAACGCTGTCCTTTTTCATTGCGTTGTAAATATTGAGTCCTACTACAATTATCGGATTGGTTATATAATACAGATTAAATGCTCTCACAATCATAACATAGACTGCTATGTTTGCAGGCTCTGCCCCAAATAGAAAACATATCGGTTTTGCCGCAAGAAAAACTGTCAGATAACAACAGATAGAGAACGGCCACACAACTTTAGGAAGATAGAATTGAAGTCTTCTCAAAGAACTGATATCTCTTTCACCTATAAAAATGCTTGCCATCATACTGCTCGGTGCCTCTACGGCTCCTTGCAATGATCCGCCGATACTGTTTGAAACATTTGCAGCAATTGCAAATGCAGACATTGCAACAGCTCCGCCGACAGAGAACACAACAGAATTGAATATTCTGTCTCTCAGAAGACGCCAAACAAAAACCAGAGCAGCATTATATCCGAGTAAAATAATTTTCTTCATTTCTGCAAACGAAAAACTTCTGAAAGAGAAACGGAACAATTTGCTTCTGAAAGCCAGATACATTGCTGAAATACAAATGGAAATCAAAGATGAAACAGAAGATGAAAGCCCAACACCGAACATTCCCAGGTGAAGTGTTTTTGCATTGTATAAATTAAGAACAATATTCAGAACAATCTGAATGATAATTGCTGCTGTTGATACTGACTTTGCAAGATCAAGCTGAAGATATGAAAGAAACAAGATAAAAAAAACCGAACAGAAACTGCAGATTGCATAACCTCTGATAAAGTCTGCAGTCATTACAAGAATCTCATCTTGCGCGCCCAGTACAAAAGAAATCTCGGAAGGAAACAATGAAGAAATCAGGGCCAGAAAACCTCCTGCAACAATTCCGAAAATTATACTGGTGCTGAAAGCCATATTTATTCCGTCTTTATGACCTTCACCTATGTATTCTGAGCATAACAACTGAGAACCTATTCCTATCATCTGAGCAAAGGCGGAAACAAGAAAAACATACGGACCTGAAAATCCTATTGCCGCAAGTCCTGAAGTTCCAAGTGTATTACCTATGATAAAGCTGCTTATCAGGGTATTGATTGACGGTATTGCAGCGGCAAGAGCCTGTATAAAACTCAGAGATACAAACATTTTTTTCAGATTATTATCTGCATTGTTTTTCATAACATTTCCAAATATATCATATAAATAAGAAAATGTAATATTCTGATTTTATACGACTATATTTCTAAGCCATACTTTCTTTTCCACAAGTATTGTACTCACAATGACTTTTATGAAATCGCTCAGACATACTGCAAGGAAAATCTGTACTGATGAAAAATCAGTAAATCTGCTCAGAATGAACGCAAGAGGAACATTGATGACCCAGACAAAACACGAATCAAAGAAAAATGTAACCCATGTTCTTCCTCCGGCTCTCATTGTAAAATAAGTTGCATTTTTGTAAGCATCGACAAACATGAATACAGCCCCGATTCTGATAGCCTGCGTTGCTATCAATCTTGCATTGTCGGAGGTGTTGTAAATCTCAGGGAACAAAGGTGCCAGAACATACAGAAGCGCACCTACAAAAATACAGATGAATACGGAAAAAGCTATGAGCTTTCTGTCTGTGTCAACTGCATCTTCCATCTTTCCCGCACCCAACAGTTTACCTACTATTATTCCCACGGAATTTCCCATGGCAAGAAATACAACTTTGAAAACATTGATTACAGTAGCAGATATGTTGAACCCTGCAACAGAATCCAAACCTCTCATAGAATAACACTGGGTAAGCATTGCCATACCTGCAGACCAGAGTGTTTCATTAAGTAATAGCGGTGAACCTACCTTGATAATCTGTTTTGACGTACTCTTAGGTATTCTCATGGTTTTGAGAAGATTTTTGATAAAAGGAAATTTCTCCGTATGGTTTCTTGCCCAAATTAAAATTATTAAGGCTTCAATAATTCGCGACAGGTTTGTTGCAACCGCTGCACCTGATACTCCCATCTCCGGAAATCCGCATTTGCCGTAAATCAGAAAGTAATTGAATACAAGATTGACAATTACGGCTGCAACTCCGGCATACATGGGAACAAAAGTCTCACCGCATTCACGGAGTGTACTGCCATAGGCCTGTACAATCATGTAAAGAGGTAGTCCCCAGACGATTATCTTCAGATATGTCTGTCCGAACTGAAGGGTCTTTTTCAAATCTCCTTCAGAGCCTTCATTAAGATACAAAGAAATGAGCCTGCTTCCGAACGGAAGAAAAACAGCAAATGCAACAAGAGTTACAATAGCTCCAAGAACCAGTTTAAAACGGCAGGTTGCCCTAATTCCGTCATTATCACCCATGCCGTTGTACTGTGCCGTAAAAATACCGGCTCCTGAAAAACCTCCGAAAATACAGAGGTCATAAACAAATATCAACTGATTGACAATTGAAACTCCTGACATCTGTTCCGTTCCGGTTCTGCCTACCATTATGTTATCCAAAAAGTTTACAAAGTTTGTAATACCGTTATGAATCATAATCGGAACCGCAATGAGAAGAACCGTTTTATAGAATTTTCTGTCACCTATCAGTTTATGCACAAAAGGCAATTTATTGTCTTTTTTAAGATTTTTCAATCACTTTTTTAGTGATATACTTTTTATTACTTTATAAACGAGGTGATAATATGGCTATTTCTGAATACTGTGCACCTACACATGTTTTTTTCGGTAAAGATGCTGAACTTGAAACAGGAAAGGTTCTACATGAAGCCGGAGTAAAAAAAGTTTTGATTCATTACGGTTCGGGTTCAGTTGTAAAAAGCGGCTTACTCGAAAGAGTTGAAAAGACCCTTACGGAAAATAAAATCAAATTTATTGAGTTAGGCGGAGCCCAACCCAATCCTAGACTGTCACTTGTAAGAAAAGGGATTACTCTGGGGAAAAGAAAAAACGTTGATTTTGTTCTGGCTGTAGGAGGAGGATCTGCCCTTGACAGTGCAAAGGCAATAGCGTTGGGAATAGCCAATGACTGTGACATCTGGGATATTTACACCCATAAAGCAGAACCTTCCGGGATTATTCCGGTAGGAGTTGTTCTTACTCTTTCTGCCACAGGCAGTGAAATGAGCAACTCTTCTGTTATTACAAATGATGAGATTACACCTTATGACAAAACGGGTCTGAATTCCGAGCTCATCAGATGTAAGTATGCGTTCATGAATCCTGAACTCACCTACACTGTTTCCAAATATCAGACAGGAAGCGGCAGCGTTGATATCATCATGCACACATTGGAACGTTTCTTCCATCAGGGTTATGCACTTGAGCTTACTGACTTGTATTGCGCAACACTGATAAGAAATGTCATCGATAATGCTCTGATTGCACTTAAACAGCCGGATAATTACGATGCCCGTGCAAATCTCATGTGGGCCGGTTCGGTTTCGCATAATGACTTCAACCACTTCGGTTCTCCCAACAGAGGAGATTGGGCCTGTCATAGACTTGAACATGAACTTTCCGCTCTTTACGATGTAGCACACGGAGCAGGTCTTTCTGCCATCTGGGGAAGCTGGGCAAGATATGTTGCCCATAACAACTATGACCGTTTTGCATGGCTTGGCGAAAAGGTTTTCTCCATCAAATGCAACAACAGGAGAAAGGCAGCAAAGAAGACAATCAAGGCTTTTGAAAAAACTTTCAGGAAGATGGGAATGCCAATCGGTCTGCATCAGCTCGGTCTGAATCTCAATGTAGATGACATTCATGCTCTTGCAGAAAAAGCAAGTGCAAAAGGCAAGAAAACATTGGGAAATTTCCAGGTTCTCAAAGAAGAAGACATGTTCCGCATTTACTCTAAAGCAAACAAGTACTAGGAGGGTTTGGAAAATACTATGAAAGGTAAGACACCTATCACATTGCTCTGCGGATATCTGGGAGCAGGAAAAACAACGCTTCTTAACAAGGTTCTGAATAATCAGAACGGCTATAAGGTTGCAGTAATAGTAAATGATATCGGAGAAGTAAACGTAGATGCTTCACTGATTGCCAAAGGTGGTAATATTACGGATACAAGTGATATCGTACCACTGACTAACGGTTGTATTTGCTGCACACTTAAAAGTCAGATGGCAAAGAACATCGAGAAGCTGATTAAAAGCGGACGATATGACTACATCATGATTGAGGCGTCAGGAGTCTGCGAACCTATGCCCATTGCGCAGGAACTTGAGCTTGTACAGAACGGAAAACTTGATAATGTTGTAGGAGTTGTTGATGCTGCCCGTCTTGCAGAAGAGTTTGCCGGTGGGGAAAAGCTCCTCAGAAAAGATGATATCAAAGAAGACGATATAGAAAGTCTTCTGATTCAGCAGATTGAATTCTGCTCAACTCTTGTAATCAACAAGACAGATCTTGTAACTGAAGAGCAGCTGAATAAAGTCAGAAAAGTCATTGAAGCACTTCACCCCGGAGTAAAAGTTATTGAAACAGACCACGGTAATGTTGAAGTATCGGATATTCTCTCAACCTCATCTTTTGATTTTGAAAAAGTCTATACTTCCGCCGGTT
This sequence comes from Sphaerochaetaceae bacterium, assembly GCA_045598675.1. Taxonomy (GTDB): domain Bacteria; phylum Spirochaetota; class Spirochaetia; order Sphaerochaetales; family Sphaerochaetaceae; genus JAZLEZ01. The sequence continues at coordinate 7,543 of JAZLMO010000074.1, read as the reverse complement.
GGTGCAAAGCTCTTGAAGAAGCAGAAAACGGAGAAGATGATGACGATTATGATGAACACGATGAACATCATCACGTTCACAAGGAAGAAGGTTCGGATGAAGACGAATACGGAATCGGTACTTTCATTTATACAAGAAGGCGTCCTTTCAACCGTGCTAAACTCAGAAAGTTTGTCAAGACATGGCCTGAGAATATCATAAGGTGCAAGGGCGTCTGCTGGTTCAGTGATGAACCCGGAATGGCCTATCTGTTCGAAACTTCCGGAAGACAGTTGTACTGCACTCCATATGGCAAATGGATTGCCGGCGCACCTAAATCCGAGAGAGAAGAAATCCTTGCTGCAAATCCTGATGTTCTCAAAGACTGGGATCCTGAAGTTGGAGACCGCATCATAAGATTCTGCATCATAGGAACAGAGATGGATAAAAAGAGTATTGCAGACAGCCTGGATCAGAACATTGATTTCTGAGCGGCTTTGATAAATTCTTTCAGTAATTCAAAATTGGATTCGATAAGTTTTAAGCAACGTGTTTCAGGTTCGGAGCACGTTGTTTTTAATTCACTGCAATTCAGGTTTCCGAATTTCTTTTCAAACTCAGAGATAAACAGGCTGCACAGTTTTTTTATTCTGTCGGATTCATGTGCTTTTTCTTTTACAAACAGTTTGCTCAAAACTGCAATGTCAGCTGTAAGACATCCGCAGACAAGTCCGCATCCCATTCCGCCTCCGAATCCTGCAATCAGTTTCATTTCTTCGTCTGACATTTTCAGTTCATAAAAATCATTTGCTGCCCTGATTGTGGCTTCTGCACAGTTGAAATTTTCGTTGATGTAATAATCTTTGATTGTCTTTGTCATATTTTCTAATCCCTATGTTTTGCTGTGTAATAATCACAGTCTATTCTGATGACCTTTACCTGCTCAACCATATCAGCAGTAAAACTGAAATCCTTTCCGGTCTGATGTTTCATCAACAATTGAAGTGCTTCTATCTTTTCTGCAGGATCATCAATGATACCGGCTTTCCCGAATCCTTCAAGCGAATAAAAACTGTATCCGTATTTACAGGCAACCGCTCCTTCAATCAACTTTGTTTCACATTCCATCTGAACACAACAGGAATTGTTCTTTTTAAGAATATCTGTTTTTCTTCCTTCCAATGCACAATGTACATATATTGTTAACTTTCCATCTGTATATTCATACCCGAAATTCATGGGTACAATGTACGGATTACCTTCATCTGTCAAACCCAAGTGCAGGACTTTGCATTTCTCAAGGATATATTCAATTGTATCCTTATCTGTTACTTCTCTGTCTTTTCTTCTCATTTCAGTTTTCCTTCAGCATCTTGATAAGCCATGATGCAGATTTGCGGCTTGCCTGCGGGGCAAAAGTTGTAAACTCAACACCGCTGTCCCCGCTTGCCGTATCGGACATGGTCCTGATAATACAGAAAGGAATATTATTCTGAATACAGACATGCCCTATGGCTGCGCCTTCCATTTCTGCACATAACGCTTTGGGAAAATTCTTTAAAATATGTTCACGTTGTCCGGGGGTTGATACAAACTGATCACCGGAAACAATCATTCCGTTGAATACATTTACTCCGTCCGATCTTGCATCATTGATCATTTTATTCAACTTTGCATCAGCAAACATTTCCACACAACCCAATGCATCAATATAACCAAGAGGATAACCCAACTGTCTTAAATCAAGATCCCATTCAACAACACTTTGAGATATAACAACATCACCTATTGCAAGATCCGGATTCAGAGCACCGGCGCATCCGGTGTTGATTACAAAATCCGGATGATATTCACTGAACATAACCTGAGCACCTATACTTGCTGATACTTTTCCAATTCCGCACTGCATCACAACAACTTCGTTTTTCCCTATAATTCCCGAATATGCAGGTTTATTCAAAATGGTAAACTCCTTTACGTTTTCCATTTCTTCCTTAAAGAGTTGCCCTTCAAATTCCAAAGCAGCAATTATTCCATATCTCATATTGTTGTATCCTATCAAAAAAACTGTCCTAATTAAATATACGCAGTCTTTATCTCTTTAATTCAGATAGATATTGCTTTTGTTCGTCGGAAATTCTGAAACTTTCACGAGCCTTTTGTATTGTCTTGTTGTGAACCCAAGTACTCAGAACGTTTTTCTCAATATATCCGATTGTGCTGTCCCATTGTTTAGTCAACGCAGTAGCAAAGAACCAAGCTATCATCATATTAACATAGTATTTATCAGATTGAACTTCAGCCGGGATTTTCAGGTATTCTGGATTAAAATCATCATCCAGATAATGAGTCATGAGCATTTCCAGCCCAAAACGAATTGTATACTCCTCTGAAGATTTCACCCAACCCAAAACAGCATCCAAAAGCTCTGTTTTATGTTTTTTAAAGCACTTGGGCGACATTATGTCACAAACAGCCCAGTTGTCCACATAAGGTAGGAATTTTTCAAGTTCTGCCAGACACTGATTAAAATCTTTCATCTCTGAAATGAGTAATCCGTGAAGCATATTCTCGTCATAATACTTATGCGGCAGCATATTAATAAAATGCTTTACTTCCAAGAAATTGTTTTTGTAAAGCTCTTTTGCAAGCTCACGGCATTTCGGAACTCTTACACCTATGAAAAGCTCCGGATTTACTGTAGGAGTAAGCTTACTTTGAAACAGTGCATATTCCTTATCCTGCAATTCAAAAAGTTTGTTTTCTATGCCTGCTGAAATATCATCGATGTTGAGATTTAAATCTTTATTACAGTCATTTGTTCCAAGCATATTATTAATCTATCATAAACAATTCATGTACGCATCCGGATTACATAATCGGCACATCGAAAAATCTTCAATGTGCCGATTTATCCGTTTATATCAGCTGTCCGGGAAGCTTCAGTTTCTCTTTTTCAGGGAATGTGGCTTCATAAGATGCAAACTCATCAGGCTTTTCATCACAGACAAAATATCCCTTAGGAGTTGCATATTCTCCGGTAATGCCGTCTAGATATCCGGGAATCAGTTCTTTACAAAGAAAGAATGATGCATCTTCTCCTTCCTCAAGTCCGTGATATCGAATACCGTATTCGCTTGCATAAGTGAATCCACTCTTTCCATAGAACAGAATATTCCCTTCAAAGCAGACCGCACCGCATCCAAGTTCCTCAGCTTTTTCAAGCGAATAGTCAAGCAGAATCTTTCCGTATCCCTTTCGCTTAATTTCCGGTGTTATGCATATCGGCCCCATTGTCATAATGGGAATGTCTGTGCCATCATCTGCTTTAATAAATGTTCTGACAAAGACGTTCTGACCTATAATTCTGCCATCCTTTTCCATCACAAAATCAAGCTCGGGAACAAAGGCTTTGTCATCTCTCAGGCATTTAAGCACATAATGTTCCAAACATCCCGGTCTGTAAACATTCCAAAAACTCTCTCTTACAAGATTTTCTACCTCACGGTAATCCTCTTTCTTTTCTAAACGAATTGTATAGTCATTTCCATTCATTGTTTTTCCTCCTGAAAATTGTTGACTGCAATACTGGGAGGTTGTGTTTGATTGTATGCGCAACCTCCCGGTTATGCCACAATCTCCAGTGTGTTGTACTTAATCAAAAAGCACTCTCCTATAAAAAAATCTTTTCCTGTATGTTATTCCACTTTCGGTTTTCGCACCAGTACACTTTCATTTCCGTAACATCAAAAACCATAGATACAACTGTCGGACAAACTTCCTGGGAAACCTTCTGCAGAATAGCAAAGCAATCTTTAACGTCAAAATCGTCTGACGCCTGCTCCAACATTTTCTTTGCTATATGATATCTGTCCCAACCCATCCACGGATGTGTTTCACTGTCCATCTTGAACGGAGAGAAATTTGTCAGCACCTGATAGACCGGTTTCTCATAATATTTGTACCCTTGCCCCGGAATGATATGCAGAACATTGCCGTTCTTATCAGACAACGAAGACATGAAAGTTACACCCGGAACACTGCAGACCGGTTCTTTTTCTGCGATTGAACGGATTTCCCAAAGGGTTTTCTTTTCCAAAAGAAGATCAATATCAAGCATGATTACATTATTGCCCGAACCGGCCGGATTGCTCCTTTCATCAAATGGCCAACAGGTAGGCATTCCAACAAAGTCACCTCTTCTGTTCGCACCGAATAACGGAAGCCATCCTTCCGTTGCATCATTGATTTCTATAAAAACCCCTGCATCGGTTTTTACTACCCGATACTCCATATCAAGGATGTCCAGATTCCATCCGACAATAGTTTTCTTCCTGTTTGATATAATACTTGTGCACATATTCTATCCACTTCAAAGCATGGTCATTTTACAGACGTTATTATTCTATGCCTGTAATAATCACAAATTGCAAAGCTTGAAGGTGTTACCTTATCTCTTTTACTGAAAGGAACAATGGCTTTTGGAATGGCAATAATCTCAGGAGCTTTGATAATTGGTATTTCAAAGACTGTGTCAAAGTCAGCACCTTTTCCCAGCTCCGAGTTGCCATTATAGTACCTCCCAATAACCATCTTTTTCACTTCCAATTCTTTTAATGTAGTTTTGGTCTTTTAATAATTTAACCGCTCTATAAACAGTTTTTACACTTTTTCCAATCTTAGCACTGATCTTTTCAAATGTAAGCGTTCCATCTTCCTCTAACAGAGAGAAAATTTGTTTTTCTATCATGGACATTTTATGGACATTTTTTTGTCCATGAGGTCTGTAAAAAATAAACCTAAATCCGCTCATGGAGTTTTCATAGTGATATTTTACTCCCTGCTCATTGCAGACACTAAATGTCTTCTCAAACCCAGTCCCAAAAGATTCAATTTCAGCAGTAATAAAAAGTGCATTAATAATCTTTGGATTCCTTACCAAAGGCTCATGTGCTTTTTTAGCGAAATCATCAGGAGAAATTCCTAATGGGAAAAGTCCAGGACTATAAATTGAAACCCTATCTTTGAATACATCAATTTCAAAATCTGTATTACCAAAGTAACAACCATGAGCAAAGGCATTTACAATTATTTCTCGTATTGCAATCCTTGGAATCTCTGGCTCTTCGTTACGCTTTATGCTTCCATCAAAAGAAATATTCCATTCTATGTTTTGAAAAATGTGATTGATAGAAGCCTCGATACACTCATACACATTCCCCTGAAAGTGTTCAAGCTTTAAAAATGTAGACTTTGTCTCCGTTGCAAACACTGCTAATTTTACAGTAACTGGCTTTTGAGATGAAAACAGTACCTTTCCTGCATTATTAAGAGTATTTTTGCTGGGTGATAGTAAACCTAATTTGCTTAAAGCTGTTTTATTATCAACAAATGGACTGTGAATTCTCTTCTCTTCAAGACCTTTGTCATACTCAATTCTTAACAAAGAAGAATCAACAGAGTCCAAATTGTCTTCAGAATCTGTATTTTCCCATGCAGAATAATCACGTTGTCTATTTAAGAAAAGCCGTTCAAGTTCAGTATTATTCAACAGTCGATCTTCATCTGCAAAACGTTCATAATATCTTCCAAAAGCAGAATATGGCATATCCATTCCCGAAAACTCAACTTCAATAAATGTTTTTCCCTCTGATGAAATCTTTTCTTCTATTTGATACCAACAAGGTGGTTTAATTTGACTTGATATTTCCCTGGATAAGGATCTTAATGTCTCTTTCCCTACATCTTGTCCGCATACTTCCCCATTGTCTTTTACGCCAAAATATAAAACTCCCTTTTGGTGTTTGTTCAGTATACTTGCTATTGAGATTATTCCTGCATCTTTCTCAGCAGTAGTTTTTTTAAATTCTACAAACTCATTTTCTTTGCCAATATTCATTGCACTACCATGGACATTTATCTTAATTATCATGGACATTGTATCATGTCCATATGGACATAACAATACAAAATTACAAATCACTTAATACGACATCTTTTTACGACATTGCCTGTAATATTTTTCATCATAAACATCAAACAAATAGCCTAATCACTGGCAACTTCATCACTCTGATGGGGCTGCCTTCTTTTATCCTTTTTGACAGTCGTATTACAGTCTCAACCCTAAAATGAAAAGTCGTTTTAAGGTCTCTACCTTGTCAAAGATTCCTGTCCGTATGTGGATAAAAATCTAATTTTCTGTCGGTGCAAGGGTAGAAATCAAAGAATAGTCCGTCTGAGGATAGAAGTCAAAGTATTAATTTGCGTAATTACTGAATAAAAACTTTCAGTTTTTTGTCTCTTTATTTAAACCCTGAATAATTGACAGGTATTCTTTTTCAACATCACTAAGTGTTTTTGCTTTATATTTCTTGTATTCGGTTTCCACTTTTACCATTGCCTGTTGATGTGAAATTGTTCCGTTCCCGACAAGTAATTGCTCTCCAGTTGATGTCAAGATACCATCTAAATGTTTAGACCAGTCTTGCATTGTCATAGGGATCTCTTTCTCTGCCTGACGTTCTGCAAAGTCAAGATATCCCGATACAAGTTGTCCCATAATATGCATCTCTTTTTCATTTAGATAGTTTTTTGCTATTTTTGCTTCCTGTATTGTAGGCAAGTTTCCTTCAAATGTTGTGAGTCCCATAAATTCTTTTTCTGCATCGGCACGATGATATATCACTTCAGCAGCAGTTTCTCCGGATACAGCATAATGAATCTTATTTTGGACCTTTTTGAAAAAAAGAATTGATTCTTCCGCTTTTGGATTGTAGTCAATACTTGTTGCATATATTTCAAGAACCTGACGGTAAAAAACCTTTTCAGATGCACGGATATCACGGATACGTTCAATAAGTTCCTTGAAATATCCACCTCCGCCTAATTTTTTAAGGCGTGCATCATCCATGGCAAAACCCTTTTTCATATACTCTTTTAAGACGGTGCTAGCCCAAATGCGGAACTGAACGCCTCGCTGAGACTTTACTCTGTATCCCACTGAGATAATAACATCAAGGTTATAAAACTCTACAAACCTCTCTACTTTGCGAGAACCTTCCATTTGAACTGTTGCAAAATTTGCAACAGTTGATTCTCTATCAAGTTCGCCTTCTTCAAAAACATGCTTGATATGGCGTGAAATAGAAGATTTGTCACGCTGAAAGAGTAATGCCATCTGCTCCAAAGAAAGCCAGACTGTATCATTGTCAAATGTTACATCAACCTTTGTTAAACCATCTTCTGTTGTATAAATAATCAATTCTGAATTGTTTTCCATTTACTATATCCTTAATCAATAATTAAGTCTGATTTACTCCATCAGCAACTTGTGCAAAAAATGCACAAGTTGAATTTTCATCCAATAGTTTGCCTTTGGAACATTTACAATTTCAGGTTTGTTTTTAGGCATGTAGAATTTTTTGTATTCTTTCTTAAAATCAAATGGCATATATTCAGCTTTCCCTTCCTCTTTTTACAGTTTAGGGCATCCCCTAAGGGAAGAGTCAACAACTAAAGAAAAATGTAATCCCGTTTTACGGTTGCTTTGAGATTGCTCTCA
>JAZLMO010000073.1:0-3221 GCA_045598675.1 Sphaerochaetaceae bacterium | reverse complement strand
GGCGAATCCTGTCGGGAGCATATCTCCCGAAAAACAGGTTCGAAACGGAGCGATAGTCAAAATCCCGCCACTTGAGGCATTTTGCAGCGTAGGCGGCCTGTAGGTGCGACCTTCCTTATGAACACCGGAAGGCGAATCCTGTCGGAAGCATTGTCGGGAGCATTGAGGCAAATTGTTTGTATTATCTTGATTGTTAATGTTACAATCAATTTATGAACGTAGATTTCTATTTGGAAAAAAGGCTATCTCTTCTTAATTCCGATTTACATACAAGATTCAAAGACAGTATCTTTGCTCTGAACAGAATTCTGGAATCATACAAGCTTATTTTCCCCACATATACCGATCACTCAATTCTGCATGCAATAAATGTTGTCAGTTTCGGAAATAAAATAATCAATGAATATGCAGACAAGCTTAATGCCGATGAGATTTACTGTTTCCTTATGGCCTGTTATCTACATGACATAGGAATGGGACTCAACATGAAAGATTACGATAATTTCAGAGCATACCTGCATCTTCCTACAGTATCAGAAGAAAACATTTCAGAACAGATAAGAAGAAATCATAACGATTTTTCCGGAGAATTTATAAAAAAATATTCAGAGTTTTTTGACTTTCCGTCAAAAGAACACGAATTTGCAATAATACAGATAGCCAGAGGACACAGGAAAACAGATCTTTACAATAAAGAAGAATACCCTTCAGACTTAAAAGTACCATGCGGCAACACAATATGCCTTCCCTATCTGACCTCGATAATGAGACTGGCTGATGAAGTTGATATTGCCGCAGACAGAAATATTGCCGGAGACCTATCCGCAGGTGAACTCCTGGAAAGCCAAGTTGCATTTGCATTGCATACTGCAATAAAACACCTTGAAATCCAACCTGATTGTTTTGTAATTGAAGTGGATGCATCTGATAAAGAAATATTCAAGCGAGTAGTCGAACAGAACGAAAAAATAAAAGAAACAATCAAATACTGTGCGGAAGTAGTAAAAAAGCGAACACCTTATTGCATACATCAGGACACAATAATTGTCCGCCAAATTCTGTGAGAATCAAAACTGATTAAGATATTATTTCTTGCGGAAAAGATCCAAAATCATTGTACTTGTGTCTTTTACGTTGGTAAGCAGAGCCTGCTCGATCTTTGGCATAAGTTCTTTGACGCTGTCTGAAATTGAATGAGCGTTTTCAAGAGTTGCCGTAGCTTCATTGATAGTAGGCTCAAGAGACTGCAAAGTATCTTTAAGCATAAGTGCAACAAAAACAAAAGCAACAAGAATTCCGATTAAAACAACAAGGATAAGAGCTGTAAGAATGACATTGGTCTTTGCATAATCTTTCATAGACTGCCTCCGGATAAAAAAGCTGGGATGGCAGGAGTCGAACCTACAAATGGAGCACCAAAAGCTCCTGTGTTACCGCTACACTACATCCCAGAACTTGATAGACAAATACTAAAATATGGGGACTAATAAGTCAATTACACTCCGATACTTTATAGAACCAAGAGCCGCTGCCTGTAAGATGCATACCCGGTTTCGGAGAATAAAGAATCTCAAAATCATTGGTAAAATTCCATTCCGATACCGGATTATTGTACATTCTGACAAGCTCTTCTTTATCAGGAAGATTTGGAACAGATTTTCTCCTGTCCAATTCACCGTAGGCATAACCCGTACCGATTTTCCTCTCATCCCCTTTAATCAGGGAAAATGAAAGATCTGTTCTGGACTGCATCGGAGAAATGATTTCCCCACGGCCTTCAACAACCGCAGTATCGGAACCGCATAAGAAAAAAGGAACATCACTGCCTATCTTCAAAGCAAGATTCATCAATTGCAAATTGTCAAACCTTCTGTAAAAAAGATTGAGAAGATTCAAAATACAACCCGCATCCGAAGAACCGCCTCCAAGCCCTGCAAGTGAAGGAATGTTTTTTTTGACTGTAATAGAAAGACTGTCTGTTACATCCGAATCGGCCAAATAAAGAGAAGCAGCCCTCAGAACAGTATTATCATTTTTATCTGCCACATCATCCAAACCGCAGACAGTGACTGCAGATTTTTTATCCGGTATTACTGAAATTGAAATATCATCAAAAAGCTTCTCATCCCTGACAAGCTGGAAAATGGAAATAAGATTATGATAACCGTCAGGCCGCTTACTTCCTATGTACAGACAAAGATTTATTTTAGGATAGGCAACACCTTTCAATTCCATACACCCATCTCCCTGAGTTTATCATTTGTTTTGCCGGCCCAGTCATTATTTGCCTGAGGATTGCCCGGACTGGGATGGATTATTGAACTGACAAACTGATTTGAAGAAACAGACATCAACTTTGATTGAGCGTACTTACCCACTCCAATCAGAACAGAAGGCGCCAGGATATCAATGACATCTGAAAGATAGGAAGAACAGATTTTTTCAAGTGCATCACGTTCAGGTTTTGCAAGATGATCCGGAGTCTCATTTTTTGCCGTCTTGGTATTCATAAGAAAACCGAGAGGACAATAATTGAAAACAGTCTGATCTGTGAAAAAGTCAAAAGGATTCGGGAAGACATTGCTGATCAGGCCCCAGAATCTGAGACCGGAAATCTCACTTCGTTTTGTGTCAAAACCAAGCACCGGACGACCCGGATGTTCCGATTCAGGCTTGTAAACAGGAGCATCTATTTTCAGATAATCTCTGACAGCATTAATCTCTCCGAAAGGAACACCCGTCTGCATCATCCCGAAAGGACCGGGATTCATACCTAAGAACAAAACTCTTACCTTGTGGTCAACATATTTTTCAAGAAACTGCCTGTGCGCTTCCCACGCATAGACCAAAGGATTGTAAACATAACCGTCAAAGGAAAAAGAAAGTGAAGAAACAGAATCTCTGAAATCTTCAGTTCTGCTGATTATCAGTTTACCCTGTTCCATACAACACCCTCTTCATCATCCCATGAAAGACATATCTGACATTTTTTAGGACGATATGTTTTGACAAATTCAGACAACCCCATTTTATCCAACTTTGCAAGATCGTCAGGGTGATATTTTAAGTCAACAACAGCATCTTCACCTGTATCTGTCACAAAGCAGAAACCCTGATGAAGTCCCATAAAACTTTTCATCGCATCAATAAGTTTGTTGTTCTGAGTCTTTTCCAAAAGAGAAGTAACAAAGTCATCCTGCAAAATCCAAATATCCTCAACC
>JAZLMO010000072.1:0-2523 GCA_045598675.1 Sphaerochaetaceae bacterium | reverse complement strand
AGCTGTTCATAATCAAATTCATAGATGCAGGAATCAGGATTTACTTGTTTGCCATCTATTACAGGTTTCTTCTTAAGATATTTGTTTTTCCCGTAAATTGAGTCTTTGTAATCTTTGGATTTATGCCCTACATAATTCATTGCTTTTTTCAAAGCATCCTGTCTGTCATATTTTGCTCTGTCCGCATACTTCTTTGACCAGATGAATACTTGTCTTTCATTGTAGATTCCACTGTGTTTCTTGTTATCTACTTCCCCATAAGATTTTGCAGTTCTTGGGATTATCCGTTCTTTGATTTTACTGATTATCTGTCCATTTTCATCTGTTTTGATAGTCCAACCTTCTGATGAGAGTGCAAAAGTTTTTGTCTGTTCATCTGATTTTCTTATTGACTGACTGATTACATATCCGTTTCTTGCTTGTCTTATCTTGAGTATGTTGTAGTAGCTCATCATTCCTTTGTCTGCTACAACAATCTTCCTGGAATCTGAAAAATCTATAATACTCTCATCCATGGCTTGTGCAAGGGTAACAGAATCATTTGTATTGCCTCTGAATAATTCATATGTGATGGGAAGTGACATCTCGTCCATAAATAATCCCATCTGTATTATCGGTAATGGTCTGTGTTCTTTCCCAGCACCATCAGCTCTCAGTCCATCCAAAGAATCTTCATTATCTATCTCAAAGTAATAGTTGGTAACATCATAAAAAACTACAGTATCTCTTCTGCCGAATTTTTCCTTGATTTTACCATCTAAATGCTTAAGTATGTCCGTTCTCCACTTCAACAATGCATCCATACTGCGGTAGATATGTTGAATCTCATAATCTGTATCTCCGAAAAACCGCTCTTTATGTTCCCATGTATTTTTCTTTGATGCCGACCATAAAAGTCTTGAGTACAAAAGATGCTGAAAGATAACATTGATATTGAACTCGCAATCAAGATATCTGCGTCTGTTATTTACAAGTTCATCAAGCTCAAGTTTGTGGTAAAGCTTACTGTAAACTGCAAATCCAAGATTCCTGCTTGAGTTATCTGCATTTAATGTCCCAAATGAGGATAATGTCAAAGGCTTTGAGAAATTAACTACATAATTGGCTGTTCTTGTAACCGCTTTTGCATCTTCTTTCAGTTTTTCTAAATACTTAGAAGCATATTCGTCGGGATCAATACCTCTTGCAATCAAATCGGAAGCCCTGAAACTTTTTACAGTAACACGTTTTTGTTTATTGACAGTTCCGGAGACTCTGCATGCAGTAGAGATATTGTAACTGAAATCATTGTTCTTAAGTTGTTTCTTAATCAGTACATAAGCCATATTTGAATATTATCATAAGAGAGAAGCATAGGCAATAACAAAAACAAATAAAAACAAAGAAATGTTTTAAAATCAGCAAAAAATTAATCCAGTTATTTTCTGACTGGATAAATATTTGCTTTTAGTAAATTTGCTATTATCTTCCGAGTTTAACTGTTAAAGTGTGGTGCGTCTTACAAAAATGGGTGCGCCTATTTCATTTTCAACTGCATTGATAATCTGACTCAATGAAGGTTGGGAAACATTCAATTTATTTGCAGAGCTGGTAATACTCCCGTCATTTGCAATAAATACTATTCTTTCCATCTGATTTATATTCATTTCAAAACCTCTTCACCGATTATAAGTACAATCTTATATGTTTATCAAGAAAAAAGTATTTTCCTTTTTTATAAAAGAATCCTAAACTTATCCTGACTTTGACAGCAAGATAGCCAAAAAATGGTTGCAACATTTTACATTGCAAGCAATTAACTTAGAAAGTTAGAAACATTTCTTTGTTGTGTCTTTTTAGTTCTCGTAATCTTTTTTCTTCGTCTGACCAATCAATGTTCTGATTTCACGTTGAGTCATGAATTTCTTTTGGATAGGAATATCAAGAGTTTTAAGGATTTCATCAATAACAGCATCATAATAAGAAACCTGATAAATGTTTGAATTATCCAACTGTACAGCACTGAAATTCGATAAAGACTCCTGAATAGTTTTTGCACAATATTTCCAGCCAAGTTGCTTCTCAAGAAGTCTTTCCAGAAACAGAGCAATGAAACAAATCATAAAATGGGCTCTGATTCTATCCTGTTTTGAATGAAACACAGGTCTTAAATTAAGCATTCCTGTTTTTGTTACCTTGAATGTCTCTTCTATCTTCCAAAGTCCACCATAGATTTCAGCAATTTCAGAAGCAGGAACTACATGATTGAGTACAAGAAAACCATCTTGATTTCTGTAATAGGCAAAACTCTCAGGTTTGTTTCTCAGAATCTTTGATTCATCATCAACTCCTATGACATTGGTACATATGATGTAGTAACCGTCATACATTTCATCTTCTTTAAGCTGTTCATAATCAAATTCATAGATGCAGGAATCAGGATTTACTTGTTTGCCATCTATTACAGGTTTCTTCTTAAGATATTTGTTTTTCCCGTAAATTGAGTCTTTGTAATCTTTGGATTTATGCCCTACATAATTCATT
>JAZLMO010000071.1:0-4532 GCA_045598675.1 Sphaerochaetaceae bacterium | reverse complement strand
AATACACCGTTTTCTGCAACCGGACACCAGCCGCTTAGTTTGTCCAAAGGAATTTCTATATTTGAAAACAATGATTTTCCTCTTGTTTTAGGACCAATTGTAATTGAATGATTAATATTAAACACCAATTCTCTTCTTCTGATGACAGGTAAGTATTTTTTAATAAACTTCACCATTAAAGCAGAAAAATCAATAAGATCAATTGTCAATTTTTCTCCGCTTTGTTTTTCTGTCTGCATCCATCTGAACGATTCAGATGTTCTGAGAAGTTTAAAACGTTTAACTCCTATGTTAATGAAGTAATCAACTGTTTTATCAAGAACCGGCAATGTCTTTTTGTTAATGTTTATGGCGACATTTGTTTCAAAGCCCCTGTTCACACAAAGCTTGATAGCTTCTATCACTTTTTCTTCACAGCCCTTTCTGTTTCGTAACCATTCATGGGTTCCCAGTCCGTCAAAGCTGATTGCAAATCTGGGATGAGCTCCAATCTCTTCAAATTCATCAAGCATTTTCTCATTAATGAGCATTCCGTTCGTATCTATTGAATTAATCTGCATTCCGGCTTCATAAATCATCCTTACAACCTGCATAAAGTAAGGATATATTGTTGGTTCTCCACCAAAAAACTCAACAGCTTCAACCCCATAATCAACAAGTTTGTCTATGATTATCTTTGCTTCTTCTAATGTGAACTCCGGTTCATTAACAGAAAGGTCTTCTGCCAAATTCAGACAATGAAGACAATTCATATTGCATTTAATGGTAATAGCCCAAGTGGCCTGAGCAATTCTTTTGTGATTGAATTCTTTGTAAGCTCTGTGTGCTTTCAGGGGAAGTGGTTCATTCAATTCACTTACATAATTGTTTGCAATCATTTTTTTCAGAACAGATAATTCATCAGCTGATAAATCACTGGATTTGAAAGAACTTACACCATCACATTTCTTCAGCAAACTCATTTCTTCATTGGAAACCATATGCTTGAATCCCGGGTTTCCATATTTGACAATCAGTGGAACTTTATTTGTATAGCTTCTCAATGCAAAAGAATCATTCAATCTGTAAAATGGCATATTTTATTCCTCCCTTTGGGTCTTACAACAATCTACATAAGTTCGTCTTCACTTCGTTCGGCGAGTTTCTTATTCAATATTTCAATTTGCTCTTTCAGGGCGTTCAATTCTTGTTTTTTTCAGCAGTTTATGCCTCCCATGATTATCAGCTTTTCACTGAATTATACAACAGAAGAGAGCAAACGTCCACATTTATAGAATCCGTTGACTCTGATGGTACTTTTTCATTAATGAGCCGGTTTGCCAAGACGCTTGACCTTAACAGCTGTATTTGATATAATAAAAAAACTTTCAGGACTCCTTTATAAATCTTGAATTTGCCTTTCTTGCAAAAAAGAAGTGGTTTTATGGTAACTCCCTAGCTATCAGTAATTTTTTTATTTACGATGGCAGATTGTATGTCAAAATAATTAAAGGATATTTATCCAAGATTTTTCATACAAAGGAGAAAAAATGAAGAAAACTTTAGCAGTATCTCTCATAGCTATTATTGTTGTGATATGTGTTTTTGTTAACGGTGCAGCAGAATCCGGTGCAAAGACTTACAAGGTTGGTGTTGGTATTTTCCAGTATAACAACAACTTTATGACACTTTACAGAAACGAAATCGAGTCATATTTCAAGACACTTGAAACTGACACAGTTAAGTACAAAGTAACAATGTTTGATGGTAAGAACGATATGGCCGAACAGTCAAACCAGGTTGATACAATGATTGCATCTGGCATGGATGTTATTATTCTTAACCTAGTTCAGACATCTTCTGCAGATGCTCTCATCGACAAGATTGTTGCTGCAAATATTCCTCTCGTACTTATCAACCGTGAACCACTCGGAGATAACGGAGATGAATCATTCGGCGGTATCATCAACAATCCGACAGTATGTTATGTAGGTTGTAATGCTCGTCAGTCAGGTACAATGCAGGGTAACATTATTCTTGCAACACCTACTAAGGGTGATATCAACGGTGATGGCGTTGTCAGTTACATCATGATTGAAGGTGACCCGGAAAACCCAGATACTCAGTACAGAACACAGTTCTCGGTTAAGGCTCTCACAGACGCCGGCGTAAAGGTAAAGTGTCTTGATGATCAGATAGGTAACTGGGACCAAACAAAGGGCCAGGAAATCTGTGCAAACGCTCTTGCAAAGTATGGCAAGGACATTGAAGTAGTATTCTGTAACAACGATGGTATGGCACTTGGTGCATCAGCAGCTCTTCAAGCAGCTGGCAGAACAGTTGGAAAGGATGTCTACCTTGTTGGTGTTGATGCTCTTGATGAATGTGTTGAAATGGTTTCAAAGGGCACAATGACAGGTACAGTACGTAACGACCATATCGCTCAGGCTCACACAGCAGTAGATGTTGCTGTTTCTGCTCTTAACGGCGGAAAGATGAACAACTATTACTGGGTTGACTATGCAATGATTAAGTAATTAACTGTTTGAAACAGGATGGGTGAGATTTTTCTCGCCCATTTTTTTGAACCAGTTAATGGGGAGGATATTACATGTCAGAATTTTTTCTGGAAATGAAAGATGTTTGTAAGCAGTTCCCTGGTGTTAAAGCCTTGGATCATGCACAACTTCAGTTAAAACCAGGACATGTTCATGCTCTGATGGGTGAAAACGGTGCCGGCAAATCTACACTTATGAAGTGTATGTTCGGTCTTTATAAAATGGATGAAGGCCAGATATTTCTTAACGGTGAACCTGTTTCTATTACAGACCCTATGGATGCTCTAAAAAAGGGTATTGCAATGGTACACCAGGAACTTCAGCCTATTCCTGCCAGAACTATCGGTGAGAACATTTTCTTGGGAAGATACCCTATGAAAAAGGTTTTGGGATTCATTCCTGTTATTGACCACGATAAGCTGTATGCAGATACAGCCACACTTCTTAAGAAAGTCAAAATGACCTTTGATCCTAAAGAAAAAGTAGGAAACTTGAGTGTTTCTCAGATGCAGAGTGTTGAAATTGCCAAGGCAGTTTCCGCCAACTGTAAGGTTTTGATTCTTGATGAGCCTTCTTCTTCTCTTACATCAAATGAAGTAGAGGCTTTGTTCAGAATTGTTGATGACTTGAAAAAAGAGGGGGTAGCCATTGTTTATATTTCTCATAAGATGGATGAGATTCTGAGAATATCAGACGAAGTTACAATTATGAGAGATGGACATTACATCGGGACTTGGGATGCAAAAGACCTTACAATAGATATGATTATTACAAAGATGGTAGGTAGAGAACTTACTAATTTGTATCCGAAACGTGAAAACAAACCCGGTGAGGTTGTTTTTGAAGTAAATGACTTTACATCTATCAATCCGAAGAGCTTCAGACATGTCAGTTTTCAGCTCAGAAAGGGTGAAATACTCGGTGTTGGCGGTCTTGTAGGTGCTCAGAGAACGGAACTTATGGAAGGTTTGTTCGGTACAAGAAGCCATGTAAGCGGAACAATCAAGTATAAAGGAAAGGAAATCAATATCCACAGACCTAAAGATGCTATTGACCAAGGTATTGCAATGCTTACCGAAGACAGATATGGTACAGGTATTTTGGGTGTTCTTCCTGTTTCAGATAATATTTCAATTGCATCTCTTCCTAAGTATCTTGAGCACAATGTTTATCTTAACGGTAAAAAGATAGAGGAACTTGTTCAGGATAACGTTAAGAAAATGAACATTAAAACACCTTCTTCCAAGACTTTGATCAAAAACTTGTCAGGTGGTAACCAACAGAAGGTTCTTATCGGTAGATGGCTTGCTAATAATCCTGATGTTCTTATTCTTGACGAACCTACAAGAGGTATTGATGTAGGTGCAAAATATGAAATTTATTGTATTATTGCCGACCTTGCTAAGCAGGGTAAGAGTATCATTATGATTTCTTCTGAAATGAGTGAGCTCATAGGTATGAGTGACAGAATCATGGTTATGTGTGATGGCCGTGTTACCGGTTTTGTTGACGGTAAAGATGCTACACAGGAAAACATCTTGACTTATGCAACTCTGTTTGAGAAATAGGAGGTAAAATATGAGAGAATCCAAATTAAATAAAACTACAGCTCAGAAAATTCTGGCTTATGCAAAGTCCAATCCTATTGTTATCGGACTGGTAGTTGTAAGTATCGTCGTCGGTTGTTCAGTTGATAAATTCTTCAGCTGGGGTAACCTTGGAAACTTGATCAGTAATACAGCTGTAAGATTTCTTATTGCCCTTGGGGTTTCCGGTTGTCTTATTACTAAAGGTACAGACCTTTCAGCTGGCCGTCAGGTTGGTCTTGCTGCATGTCTTTCAGGTGTTTTGATTCAGCGTGCTGACTATGCCGGAAGACTTTATAAGAACCTCCCTGAAATGAACATGGTTGTTGTCTTTTTCATTGTTGTTACAATCGGTTGTATTATCGGTCTTGTCAACGGTTTTATCATTTCAAGACTTAAAGTACCTCCA
>JAZLMO010000070.1:0-17071 GCA_045598675.1 Sphaerochaetaceae bacterium | reverse complement strand
CATATATACATGATATGCTCTTTCCCTTGGTGTGAACTCCCATCTGCTTCGTGGAACTGTTGTTTTTGTTATTTCTGTACTCATGATTACAGAATAATGATTTCAAAATTTATTGGCGGTAGACTTATAATCACCGGTTACGTTTCTTTAGAAAATAGTACTGAATTTAAAAAAATAAAATTCGGTAATACAAAAGCAAGGCAATAACGAGGGAAAAATAGTACCAAATTAAGAAAACATAATTTTGGTAATAGAATTCCAAGTTAGGAAATAGTACTGAATTTGGGAAAATGAAATTTGGTAATATAAATGCAATGCAATACTGCTTAGAAAATAGTACTAAATTAAGAAAACATAATTTTGGTAATAGAATTCCGAGTCAGGAAATAGTACTGAATTTGAGAAAATGAAATTTGGTAATACAAAATCAATGAAATACCGCTGAGAATATAGTACCAAATTTCTGAAAACGTGTTTTTGGTTACATTATGCCATGTATGCCCGGGGTTCGATGCCATGGACAAAATAGAAGGACAGCAACCCTCAGTCAGAAATCCTACTTTTTGTGGTTCGAATTATAATGATTCGGGGATGTCTATGGGGTCAGTTCATTGATAGCAAGTTGAGCAAGTACCAGACCGAATGTGCCGGTTACCGTTACTATTGAACCCAAGTATTCTCCGTTGAATTCTTTTGGTTTTTCAATTGAATAGACGCATTGAATACCTGTTTCAATTCCGTCTTTTCTGAGATTCTGTCTTACTGCTTTTGCAAGAGGATCAGATGAAGTTTTACTTATGTCTGAGGTTCTTACAAGAGTTGGGTCTTTTCTAAGCGCAGCACCCATTGAAGATACTGCAGGAATCTTTTTTTCAATACATCTTTTTAGAAGATAACATTTGCTATCAAGGCTGTCTATTGCATCTACAACTAAGTCTATATCATTAAGAAAAGCATCAATGTTTGATTCGTTGAGAAACAATGAATGTTTTTGAACTTTTGCATCAGGATTGATTTTATGAACTCTTTCTTCTGCTGCATCTGTTTTAAGCAAATTAATGTTATCTTCAGTACATAACAGTTGTCTGTTCAGATTGCTTTCTTCAAAAGTGTCAGCATCTATCAGGACAAAAGAACCCACACCGCTTCTGGCAAGTGCTTCCAGACAGAAACTGCCTACACCTCCCAGACCTGCTATCAGCACTCTTGCTGTATTAAGTTTGTAAATTGCTTCTTTCCCGAGTAAACTTGTTGTTCTTATTAAACTGTTATCTCTCATGCTTCAAATGCCTGTTTTAATTCATTACAATGCATTTCCAGGGCAGCAAGCGGAATAGAGAGCTCTTCTGCACATCTGTTATAATGGTTTCTTAATATTGCTTCGTATTCATCAGGATTGTTTCCAGTATAATCTGTTTCAAGAACAAGGAGAGGATTTGCTGCATAAAGCTCATTCAGATTACCCTTGAATTTAGGACTGATTGAAATTATCACTCCAAGAGAAAGAAGCTTTGATGCGGTTTCTTTACTGCCGTTGAAACTGTGCCATACAGTTTTGTAGGGTTTGAGTTTTGCTTTTTGTAGGATATCTATCATAAGTTCTGTTTCCTGTACACAGTGCAGTGATACACCTATATTGTTTTCTTTTGCGTAGATAAGCATATCAGTAAGCAGATTTACCTGTTTTCCCATTGAAATGATTGAAGAATACCGTTTATCAAGACCTATTTCTGAAATTCCCGTAAGCTTTATGTCATATTCTGAACTTATGTTTTCTGGCAAAAGTTCGGCTGTGTATTTAAAAGCATTATCATCAGTAAAATGATTATGAAAATCAAACATAGGATTCTCCGTTCTCAACAGTAATTGTAAACTCGGTTTCTACTTCCGTACATATTGATAATGTATAAGTTTTTGATATTGATGTTTGAAAACATACGTTATTATCAATAGGATTTTTCAACACATCAATCAGATTCAAATCTTTGAGTTTTGTATAACTCTCTTTTTGTGTCCATACTTCAAGAAAAGGTTTATTCATATCATCTTCATTGAAAAATCTTTTAATGATATTCTTTTTTTCCTGTCTGGAATTCATCTCTAAATCTATTCCTACAGGAATGTCTGAAATTGCAACTGCAACCATACTTTTGGAATGTGAAATAGAGAAAAAGAACTTATTGTTCTTTTCATAAGGTTTCCCGTTATCAGATTGTACTATCTGATAATCTGAAAAGTTGTTTGCTTCAATAAGTTTATTTAATAGAATACCGGCAAGAAGGGAAGCATTTTTACTTTCTCTGATGTTGAGCTTATCGATTTTTGATTTTCTCTGTTGTGACATCTGATCATAATGAAACTTGAAAACAGCATCATCATTGAGAAAATCTGAATTGCAGGTAATGATGCTATTCTGCATCGCCTAATGCTTCAAATCCTGTTTTGTCTTTAACCTTATTGCTTTTGATGTTTTTAACAAGGACTGTAAAAGTGGTAAGACTGAAAACTATCATTACCGTTGCATAAACCGGAAGAGTATTCCATGCAAGAGTTTTAGTCAGAATAAAACCTATCAGGATAGGAGTAATTGTCTGAGCACTCATACTTGCAATATAGTAATATCCTGTAAACTGACCGATTTTATTTGCAGAACACAGTTCCAGAACCATAGGGAAAGAACAGTTGAATACAAGAGCCATTCCGAATCCTTTTACCAGATAAACGGCATAAAGGAAAGAAGGGAAGGCGAGCATTCCGTTACTCAGTACTGTTTTACTCGGTCTTACGAAAATCATAAAGAAATAAGCAATCGTTGTAATAATAAGACCGAATCCGACTGTCCATTTTCTTCCGATTTTCTGTGCAATATTACCTGCAATGCAGAAACCGATTACAGAACCCAATCCGCCCAGAATTATGAGAATCATAGTGCCGCTTGAAGAGGCTCTGAGATAATAGATTACATAGTTTCCGATGTATGTTGTAAGGGCATTATCAGACATAAACCAAAGGAATTCAGAGAACAGAAGTGCAAGTAACATATGTAAATTTGCTTTACTCATAGGTTTGTTGTCGTCAATAGGTGTTTCAACTTCTGCAAGCTTTTCACCTTCTTCCAGTTCATCCTTCAGTTGTTCTTTAAGTTTGTTTTCGTTGATTGTGAAAAACAGAATGGCCGCTGTGATAACCATAAGAATGGATGCAACTATAAACGGCATTTCAATTGTGAGCAGTTTGCGTTCACTGTCCGGAAGAACAATATAATCGCTGAGCTTATAAATAATGCCCAAAACAGTTGCAAATGCTCCACCGAAGTATCCTACGACATTGATTATTCCGTTTGCTTTTGAACGGAGAGGTTTTGCAGTAATATCCGGCATGAGTGCAACTGCAGGGTTTCTGTACATCATCATGAATACAAGTACTATACCCATGAAGGTTACCATAAGACCTATATTGTTGTTATGAAAGAAATAAGGAATAAAAGGAAATGCTATGGCAGAAACAATTGTTCCTACTGCAATGTACGGCATTCTTTTTCCTATTCTTGTATTTGTTTTATCTGACAGTTTTCCGAAAATCGGAAGAAGTATCAAAGCTGCAAGATTATCACAAGCCATGATTATTCCTACAATCCATTGAACTCTTAAAATATGTTCAGCCTGTCCTGAGGCATTAAGAGCTGAAGAAGAAAGTCCGTACAGTTTTCTGGCAAAAATATCTGTAAGGAAAGTAGGGCACCAGGAATCATAAACCTGCCATAAAAGCAGGATGCCGAAAAAGGCAAATCCAATTTTCATAGTTCTTTTTACGTTGAGTTTCATTTCGTTCATATCAATATCCTAATTCTTCTCCGATTATGATTACGGTAATTCTGTCTTTGATTCTTTGTCTTCCGCTAACAACGGAAGTGCAGCAAATAGTGTTTTCACAGGCTCCTGCAGGAATTGCCATAAGATCTTTTTCATCACAATAATCTCTTATGCATCTGCCGTTCTTTTCACAGAAGGTATCACAATCAAGTCTTATTGAGTTTGCAGGTGCAGCAGTTGTTTTGACTCTTTGTACAGCATCTCTTAATGAAGGAACAATCTTGTTGTATCCGGCAAGTATTATTACTCTGTCAGGCCCGTATATCAAAGCAGCAACTCTGTTGCCTGTTCCGTCGACATTGTACAGATATCCGTTTTCCGTAATTGCATTTGTACTCATTATGAATGTGTCTGCTGCAAGACCTGCTTTCAGACGTTTTACAATTTCTTCTTTTGAAACATTTTTATCGTAACGGTCTATAAAATTGAATTTCCCGTTTCTGATAAAATCCAGGACTCCGGTTTCGTTCAATGTAACAGATCCGCCCACGGCAATAGTCTCACCGTCTTTGAGAAGAGTTTTAATTAAAGCCAATGCTTCTGTTCTTGAAGGAACAAAAAAGGCATTCATATTATTTTTCTTAAGGTTCTCAATAGTTCTGGTAATACGCATGGTAATTAACTTATTTAAATTACTTTCCATCATGTAACCTCTTTGCCAAATAGTATCATAATTAATATAATATGTTCAAACGAATGGGGATTCACAATGAGTATCATAGTTCCTGAAAATTACAAAATGCTTCTTGATCAGAAACTTACTGAAAGGGCAATCAAATTTGTTAAAGATACTTTTGAAAGAGAACTCTCTTCAGAGCTTAAGCTTTCAAGAGTAACTTCT
Organism: Sphaerochaetaceae bacterium; assembly: GCA_045598675.1. Classification (GTDB taxonomy): domain Bacteria; phylum Spirochaetota; class Spirochaetia; order Sphaerochaetales; family Sphaerochaetaceae; genus JAZLEZ01. The sequence goes on along the minus strand of JAZLMO010000070.1, from coordinate 12,358 downwards.
ACGTTGTTTGTACCTGTAGGAAGCGGTATCAATGACGACTTGAGCGGAGTTGAAAGACCGGTAAGATTTGAAGTCGGAAACATGAACAATCAGAAAATGGAAATAGTTCAGTCTCTTGCAAAGTGGAAGAGAATGGTATTGGCAGATCACGGTTATGCAAAAGGAACCGGATTGTATACTGACATGAATGCCATCAGACCGGATGATGATATAGACAACAAACATTCAATTTATGTTGACCAATGGGATTGGGAAGCCGTAATTGACGATAATGACAGAAACGTTGACTATCTCAAAAAAGTTGTGAAAAAAATTTATCAGGCACTGAAAAGAACAGAATTTCTTGTCTTTGAAAACTATCCTGTATGCAATCCTACACTTCCGGAAAATATTACATTCCTTACTTCTCAGGAACTTTGTGATAAATATCCTGATTTAACGCCGGATAAAAGAGAAAATGAGGCTGCAAGAGAATTCGGTGCCGTATTCATCATAGGAATAGGACATAAGCTTTCAGATGGTGTCAAACATGGGATGAGAGCACCGGACTATGATGACTGGAATCTCAACGGAGATATTATTGTCTGGGATACGGTAAGAAAAGATTCCCTTGAGTTGTCATCTATGGGAATCAGAGTAAACAAAGATGTACTTTTAACACAGCTTAAAGAAAGCGGAAAGGAAGAAAGAGCATCTTTGTATTGGCATACAAGACTTCTCAACGGAGAATATCCGCAGACAATCGGCGGAGGAATAGGTCAGAGCCGATTGTGTATGTTGCTTCTTCATAAAGCACATGTCGGGGAAGTTCAGGCTTCTGTTTGGCCGGAAGAAGATAAGAAAATTGCTTTGGAAAACAATATTATTTTAATGTAAAAATAAGAAGAGGAAAAAATGGACAAATCAGCATTACAAATTGCAAGATACCAGTACAATCCGAAGCTCCCTCTGATACTCAGAGAGAATATTTCGGACATTAAGGTGTTGAAGGGTGAAAAAACACAGTCACAGTCTGACAGGGAAGAACTGAAAAAATTATTTCCCAATACCTACGGTCTTGAGAAAATCAGCTTTGTGAAAGGTAATAATGAAAATGTTTCAAAAACATTCAATGTAGGTGTTATTCTATCCGGCGGTCAGGCTCCCGGCGGTCATAATGTTATCTGCGGTTTGTATGATGCTCTTATGAAAGCAAACAAATCAAATAAACTTTACGGTTTCTGCGGAGGTCCAAGCGGTATTCTTGAGGATAAATACATCCTTATGACAGATGACTTAGTCAATGAATACAGAAACACCGGCGGATTCGATATGATCCAGAGCGGAAGAACCAAACTTGAAACTGAAGAACAGTTCAAGGTCTGTTCGGAAGTTTGTCATAAACATGATATCAATGCTGTTGTCATTATAGGCGGAGATGATTCCAATACAAATGCTGCGGTACTCGCAGAATATTTCAAAGCCCATGGAGATAACATCTGCGTAGTAGGTTGTCCCAAGACAATTGACGGAGATCTCAAAAATGAAAGCATTGAAGCCTCCTTTGGCTTTGATACTGCATGTAAAACATACAGTGAGTTAATCGGAAATATCGAAAGAGATGCCAACAGTGCCAGAAAGTATTGGCATTTCATCAGACTTATGGGAAGAAGTGCCAGTCATATTGCCCTTGAATGTGCAATTCAGACTCAGCCGAATATTTGTCTTATAGGTGAAGAAGTCGAAGCAAAAAACCAGAGCATCGAAGACCTTACAAACTATATTGCAGATATCGTTATCAAACGTTCTGAAAACGGAGATAAATTCGGTGTATGTCTGGTTCCGGAAGGACTTATTGAATTTGTTCCTTCTCTTAAGGTTCTGATTTCCGAAATCAATGATATAGTTGCAAAGAATGAAAAAGAATTCAGTTCTCTTTCAACTACTGCATCAAAAATTGCATACGTTGAAGATAAACTTACTTCTGCCTCAAAAAAGGTTTTCAACAGTCTACCTCAGTCTATTGAAGCCCAGCTTCTTCTTGACAGAGATCCTCACGGAAATGTTCAGGTAAGTCTTATTGAAACAGAAAATCTTCTTATTGAAACTGTAAAGAAACGCCTTGCTCAACTGAAAAAGGAAGGCAAATTCAACGGAAAATTCAGTACTCAGCATCATTTCTTCGGATATGAAGGCCGTTGTGCTTTCCCTTCAAATTTTGATGCTGATTATTGTTATAGCCTGGGGTACAATGCATACATGCTTCTTTCTGCAGGTCTTACAGGTTATCTTTCAAGCGTTACAAATCTTTCACAACCTGCAGAAAAATGGCAGGCTGGAGGTATTCCTATTACAATGATGATGAATATGGAACAGCGCCACGGAGAACTGAAGCCTGTTATTAAAAAAGCGCTTGTAGATCTTAAAGGTAATCCATTCAAATATTTTGATTCCAACAGAACTAAATGGGCTTTTGAAACCTGTTATACTTATCCGGGTGCAATTCAGTATTTCGGACCTTCTGAAGTATGTGATTTAACAACAATGACACTTAAACTGGAGCACAGTAATTGAAATTTGATATTTGGGTAGATTCGGATTCAGTTCCTAAAAATCTCAGGACAATTATTCTCAAAGCAGCCGTACGTCTTAACACGGCTGCTTATTTTGTTGCTGACAGAGATTTACCTGATGTAAAACAGTTTATTGCAGATGATACTCACAGAGTCAGAACAGAATCCGAAGACCTTTCCCTTAAGTCCAAAATCAAAATGATTGCAGTCCAAAGCGGAGAAAACAGTGCAGATGACTACATTGTTCAAAATGCTTTGCCCGGTTCTCTCTGTATTACACATGACATACCTTTGGCAAGCCGCCTTCTGGAAAAAGAATGTACTGTGTTGGATGACAGGGGAGGACAGTACACCAAAGATGATATTAAAAAAAGATTATCAGACAGAGCGGTCAATGCAGAGTTGCGTTCCTGGGGTGTGTTTGCAGATGCTCAGAAAAAACAAAAGCCTTCAGATGTGAAGGCTTTTGCTGATTTATTTGACTGTATTGTCAATCGCTTGTTGAAGTCTTAGCTTTTGATCTGTTGATTATTACAACCAATATAACAAGACTTATTCCGATTATATCTGTAACCAGACCTGCATCAATAAGGAGCAAGCCTCCCAAAGCAGCAATGAATATTTCAATAATAGAACATTTGGCTTTATAGAATCCTTCCAAAGCCATTCCTATTCCGAACATTCCTACAATAGCAGTGAATGCAATTCTGACAATGTCAAACCAAGTTGCATTAATCATAAGCATTTTTTCATTGAATACGAACATGTAAGGAATAATAAATGCTGCTATTGCAAGTTTTACGGCATTGACACCTGTTTTCATAGGATCCGATTTTGCAATTGCACTTCCGGCCATTGCAGCAAGAGCTACAGGAGGTGTAATGTCTGCAACAATTCCGAAATAGAATGTGAACATATGGGCAGTCAACATATTGCATCCCATAATCTTCATGACAGCCGGTGCCATTACAGTTGAAGTAATCAGGTAGTTTGCAGTTGTAGGAACTCCCATGCCCAAAATAATAGAAGCAAGCATGGTAAGCATAAGAGTAAGAAGTTTACTGCCGTGTGCAAGATCAATAAGACCGTTTCCCAGTTTCTGACCTAAACCGGTAAGTGTAATCATTCCTACTATAATTCCTGCTACTGCACAGGCTATTGCAACACTTAAAACACTTTTTGCCCCGTTTTGAAGTGATGTGAGAATGTCATTACCAAAGCTCTTGAATGCTGATTTGATATCTTCATCGGTTTGTTCATAAATTATTTTTCCGTATTTATTCATTGCTATTGTTGCATGAATTCTTCTTGCAAGACCGCAAAGAGCACTGGCCATAATACCTATCAATGCAGAATAAATAGGAGTATATCCGGAACAAAGGAAGTAAATGATAACAATCAGAGGAATAATCAGATATCCTTGATTGAGAAATATTACTTTAAATACAGGAAGGTCTTTTTTATCCAGTCCTTTAAGATTATATTTTCTTGCTTCAAGGTCAATGATTATCCAAATACCTGTAAAGTAAAGAATTGCAGGAATAACTGCGGCTTTTACAACTTCTGTGTAACTGACTCCTACAGATTCAGCCATTAGGAACGCTGCCGCTCCCATTACCGGAGGCATAATCTGTCCGCCTGTTGATGCGGCTGCTTCAACGGCTCCTGCAAATTCTCCTCTGTATCCCAATTTCTTCATCATGGGAATTGTAAATGAACCTGTACCTACAGTATTTGCAACAGATGAACCTGATACGGTTCCCATTAATGCACTGGACAGTACGCTCACTTTTGCAGGTCCTCCTCTTCTGGATCCTGCAATTGAGTTTGCAAAATCTATGAAGAATTGACCGACTTTTGTTACATCAAGAAATGCACCGAAAAGTACAAACAGGAAAATAAATGAAGCAGAAGCTCCGAGAGGAGTTCCCATTATTCCTTCTGTACTGTAAACAAGTGTTGTGATGACTTTTGTTAGTTTTATAGGTTTTCTTGCAAGAAAGCCTGGGAAATGATTTGCAAACAATCCGTATAGAACAAATACTGTTGCAACACAAAGGATAGGGTAGCCTACAACTCTTCTGCAAATTTCAGCTAGCAGAAGAATCAGAAGTGAACCTACTGTAAGATCTGTTATATACAGTAAATAACCCTCTTGACCCGGTTGAAATACTTTTCCGTATCTGTTTGCAATATCTATGTGTTGTACTGCAATGTATAAACAACATGCCAGTGAAAGAAAAGCAAGAATAACGTCATACCAAGGAAGAGAATCTTTCTTCAGTGATTTTGAAGCAGGATAGAGAATATAGGCCAATGTCATGACAAAACCCAGATGTAACGGTCTGAGTTGAGTGTTTGGTATTCTGCCTGTAAATGCAGCGAAAAGCTGAATTAATGAAAAAACAATGCAGATTACAGAAAGAACGTTCTTTCTGTAATCTGAAAATGTTCTTGTTGCAGAATCTTTATCATACTTTTCCAGCACCTGCTGGAGTTCTTCTTTTGTGATGTTATCTGCCATATCTATTATTTAATAAGACCTTTTTCCTTATAATATTTTGCTGCACCCGGATGAAGCATTGAAATATCAAAGCCGTCAAGAGCGGTATTCAGTGAAATATCGTTTGCTTTGTCATGGGTAAGCTCATTAGTAGATTCGTATATTGCTTTTGTCAGATTGTAAACAATATTCTCATCAAGATCTTTTGCGGCAAGAAGAAGAGCATTGATTGCTACTGTATTTGCATCCTTGTCCTGACTCTTATATGTTCCGGCCTTGATTGTGTATGCTACATAAGGTTTTGATGCGCAAAGAGCTTTTACGGCATCATCTGACAGAGAAAGCATTTCTATGTCCTTTGTGGCTGCAAGATCCTGAATTGAAGGGTTAGGAATACCTGCTGTTACAAAAGCAGCATCAATCTGACCGTTTTTGATGGCATCAGCACTTTCTGCAAATGAAAGGTACTGAGGATCAATATCGTCAAGAGTCATATCATTTGCTGCAAGGAAATCAAGAACTGACTGATAAACTCCGCTTCCTGCTGCACCGATAGAAATTCTTCTTCCTTTGAAGTCTTTGATTGTCTTTATGCCTGTACTGTCACAGAAAGCAGCCTGAACAACTTCCGGGTACAGATTTCCGATTACGCCGAATGCCTGAATCTGTTCACCGTTAAAAGATTCAATGCCTTTCCATGCATAGGTTGCAACGTCATTCTGTGAGAATGCAAGATCTGCATCACCGGATGCAAGTTCTCTTATATTTGAAGCACTGCCGTTACCGATAGATGCAGTACATTCAACATTATCAACAACTTTACTGAACATATTTGCAAGATCAGCACCAAGTGCGTAGTATGTACCACCTGTTCCGCCTGTTGCCATGCTCAGAAATGATGTTTCAACTTTTTTTTCAGATTCTTTCTTTGAACAACTGACCATGCAGATGCATGAAAGAATCAAAACAGAAATGATTAATACAGAAGTTAATTTTTTCATAGGTAATTCCTCCGTGTACGGTAATTATGTCTTAAATCAGATAAAAATAAACTCATAATAATAGAATTTTTGCTACTATATTATCGAAATTTTAGCAACTTGAAAAAAGCATACTATAAGACAAGTAAACAATCAATAAGGAAATATTAAAAATCCGAAAATAACAGAGTAAAAGATTTCAATAGATTCTTTGCAATTATTTTCAGATTGTATATACTATGCTAAAAGAAAGTAAACATTTATGGAGTAGTTTTATGGATTTATCTGAAATATACGGTTCATTGGTTTTTGATGATAAGGTAATGAAGCAGAGATTGCCTTCAGAAACATATAATTTACTTAAAGATACCATTAGATTAGGTCGTGATATTGATATCAATATTGCAAATGTAGTTGCAAATGCAATGAAAGATTGGGCTATTGAAAACGGTGCAACCCATTACACTCATTGGTTCCAACCTATGACCGGTCTTACTGCTGAAAAACATGACAGTTTTATTTCCACTCAAAAAGACGGATCCATGATTCTGGCATTCTCCGGTAAAGAACTGATTAAAGGCGAGCCTGATGCATCTTCTTTTCCTTCTGGCGGTCTCAGGGCAACATTTGAAGCCAGAGGTTATACTGCTTGGGATCCTACCAGCTTTGCATTCATAAAAGAAAAAACATTGTGTATACCAACGGCTTTCTGTTCTTACAGCGGTGAAGTTCTTGATAAGAAAACACCTTTACTTAAATCCATGGAAGTATTGAATACCCAAGCACTCAGAATATTGAAGCTTTTCGGATTTAAGTCTGTTGAACATGTAAGTGCAAATGTTGGTCTTGAACAGGAATATTTCCTTATAGATAAAGATTTATATTTAAAACGAAAAGATCTTCAATTCTGCGGGAGAACCTTGGTAGGAGCAAAATCTTCAAAAGGACAGGAACTTGATGATCACTATTTCGGTGCCATAAAACCAAGAATCAATGAGTATATGAAGGCTTTGAATGAAATACTCTGGAGATATGGTATTCCTGCAAAAACAGAGCATAATGAAACGGCTCCTGCTCAACATGAGCTTGCTTCAATTTTTTCTACTGTCAATCTTTCAGTAGACAGAAATCTTGTCATTATGGAAGAAATGAAGAAAGTTGCAGATTCAATGAATCTTGCATGTATTCTTCATGAGAAACCTTTTGAAGGAATCAACGGCAGCGGTAAACATAACAACTGGTCTCTGACTACGGATACAGGTCTCAATCTTTTTGAGCCCGGAGAGACTTTTAAACAGAATTCATTGTTTTTACTGGTAACTTGTGCCGTTATCAAGGCTGTAGACGAGTATCATGATTTATTAAGTTGTGTAACTTCAAGCCCGTCCAACGATTGCCGTTTGGGAGGCTCTGAAGCACCTCCTGCCATAGTAAGTATTTATCTTGGAGATGATCTTACAAATTTATTTGAATCTATTACTCCGGGAGCGGATACAAAGAGAAAGAAAGAAGAGATAGGTTTTGGTGTACATGTTCTTCCGAATCTCCCTAAAGACGGATCAGACAGAAACAGAACCAGTCCTGTTGCTTTTACAGGTTCTAAATTTGAATTCAGAATGTTGGGTTCTCAGTTAAATGCATCTGAACCTAATGTTGTAATCAATACGGCAGTAGCAAAAGCGTTATCGGAATTTGCAGATTTCCTTGAAAATTCATCAAATTTTGAACTTGATGTAACCCGTTTAGTCAAAGAAACTTATGAAAAGCACAAAAGAATTGTATTCAATGGAAACAATTACTCTTCAGAATGGCTTGAAGAAGCAAAAAAGCGCGGTTTGAAATCTTATAAGAGCACTGCATACGCTGCTTTGGCTCTGCTTGATGAAAAGAACGTAAAACTATTTGAAGATTTCGGAATTTTCACAAGACACGAACTTGAAAGCAGAATGTCAATTATCCTTAATAATTACAGTAAAACAGTAAACATAGAAGCAAATGTTTTGATGGAAATGCTTTTTACTCAGATTATTCCTGCATCTATTGAATATTCCGGAATGGTTGCAAAAAGTATTTCGGAAAAGAAGAAAGTATCCATTTCCATAGATACTCTTGCAGAAACAAAACTGTTGGAAAAAATTCAGAGGTTTATTAACTTGTTGTTGGATAACGGAAATGAACTCAGGTCCTTATCTGAGAAAGCTAAATCAATTAAAGATTTGACTGAGAATGCCGTGTTCTACAGCAGCAGTATTATTCCGTTGATGAATAAAATCAGAGATATTTCCGATAATCTTGAAATGATTATGAGCCGCAATTACTGGCCATTCCCTACAATAGAGGAGTTACTCTTTTCCGTTTAACGCTATTGTTGCATTATTGTTCGGAGTATTTTCCCAAGAATGATTTGATTCTTTCGGATTTTGAACCGAAAACTTCTTTACTTGTACCCTCTATTGCAATTTGACCTTGATCCAGGAAGATGACTTTATCAGCAATATCTTTGGCAAATTGCATTTCATGTGTGACTATTATCATGGTACTGTCTTTTGATTTAAGACTCTTTATTACTTTAAGAACTTCTCCTGTAAGTTCCGGACCCAGAGCAGATGTAGGTTCATCAAAGCAAAGTATATCAGGCTCCATCATAAGTGCTCTGGCAATGGCAACTCTCTGTTGCTGTCCACCGGATAACTGACACGGATAACTTTCAGCCTTATCTTCCAATCCGACTTTCTTCAATATTTGTATTGCTTTTTCTTCCAATTCTTTTTCTGAGTTGTAGTTATTCAGCATTTTAGGTGCAAGTTTAAGGTTTTCAATTGCAGTATACTGAGGAAATAAATTGAATTGCTGAAAAACAAGACCGAGTTTAAGACGGTTTTTTCTGATAATTTCAGGATCTATATCTTTGTCATAAGCATCAAAAATTTTCTCACCGTTAATTGTGATTGTTCCCTGTTCCGGAGATTCCAAAAAGTTGATGCATCTGAGTAGAGTGGTTTTTCCACCTCCTGATGATCCTATTATTGCCAGAACCTCACCTTTATTCAGAGAAAAACTGACTCCATTAAGTACGTTAAGTGACTTGAATGATTTATGAATGTTGTTGATTTCTAAAAATGCCATACAGAATCCTATTTGAAATAATCAAGTTTCTTTTCAATCTTTCCTAAGATGATTGTCAATATACCGCTGAAAATCAGGTAGTATGCACCTGTTGTAAACAAAGGCCAGATGATTCCATCAGATTTAATGAAAGACTGACCCATCCAGATTATTTCATAAACTGCAACAACTCTTGCTATTGATGTATCTTTGACCAAAGTAATTATTTCATTGCCCATAGGAGGTACAATTCTTTTTACTACCTGAAGCAGGATAATCTTGTAAAATACCTGTCTTTTGGTAAGACCGAGTACTTCACCTGCTTCATACTGTCCCTGACTGATACTTTCAATTCCGCCTCTGTAAATTTCAGAAAAATAACAAGCATAGTTGAAAATAAAAGCTACTATAACAGCAACAAAACGGCCATGAGTCCCCATACCCCAGATGTTGGCACCGAAGATGAGACCCGGACCGTAGTAGATAACAATAAGCTGGAGCATAAGAGGAGTTCCTCTTACGATCCAGACTATGAATTTGACAATAGTTTTCAATGGTTTGAATCGGCTCATTGAGCCAAAAGTGATTATCAAACCCAGTGGAATTGCTCCAACCAATGTAAGGAAGAAAACCTGTAATGTTTTCCAGAATCCTACCGTCAGTTGGAGCATTACTTCGTTAATCATTAACAATTACTCCGATGATTTATTACTGAGGAATTACAGAAGCCTGTGTTCCGTATTTTTCTGCAATCTTCATCATTGAACCGTCTTTGTATGATTTCTTGAAGAAATCGTTGAGTGTTGCGGCAAGGTCTGAACCCTTTCTGAAACCTGCACCGTATACTTCTTCTGTAAGACCTACTGTGTATGTGAGGTTAGGGTAGCTTGTTCCAGGTCCTACCATTGCAGCAGCCATAAGTGAATCTATGATACATGCCTGTGATGTTCCGGCTGCAACTTCCATTACTGCATCCTGCTGTGTTGAAACTGCTGTGAACTTGAATCCGTTGGCTTCGGCGGCTTCCTGACCTGCAGAACCTGATTCTACTGCGAACTGGAGATTCTTTGCATCTGCAGCAGATTTGATTGTAGAAGCTTTATCTTTGTTTACTACGATAATCTGTGCATTGTTGCAGTAAGGATTTGAAGTTTCCATTGCTGCTTTAACACCATCTGTAAGTGTCATACCGTTCCATACTACATCAATTGTTTTATTCTCAAGTTCCATTGTCTTGGAATCCCAATCGATTTCAATGAATTCACACTTTACGCCAAGTTCTTTTGCAAAAGCATTTGCAAGATCTGCATCAAATCCTATCCATTTCCCACCTTCCATATAATCCATAGGTGCAAAATCCGTGATACCTACAATAAGAGTACCTTTGTTTACTACATAGGCCTTATCTGAATCAAAGGATTCTTTCTTTCCGGCTGCGAATACTGTGCAGATGCTGAGAACTGCTACCAATAATATAGATGTAATCTTTTTCATAATATATTCTCCTTTTTATATTATTATCAGTTTCTTAACTCGTTTAGCACTTTAGCACATTAAAGCGATTTATGTAAATAGGTTTTGCAAAAAAAAATTGAAAAAATAATATTTATGCATAAAACTGCAAAAATTATGAAAAAATATTCAAAACCTATTTACACAAAATTTGATTTTTGTTATAAGTTGCATAATCATTCAGAAAACTAAATTTTATGAGGTATATAAAATGAAGAAAACATTAGTAATTTTATTAGTTTTGGTTTCCTGCCTTGCAATTTTTGTAAGCTGTGGAAAGAAAAAAGACAGCGGTCTGATCAAAGAGGGTAAGCTTGTAGTAGCTACATCTCCTGATTATGCTCCTTATGAATTCTATGCTATTGATAAAGATGGTAAACCTCAACTTGCCGGTTTTGATATGGCTCTTGCAAAGTATATTGCAGATTACATGGGACTTGAACTTGAAGTCATTCCTATGGATTTTGACGGTATTCTTGCAGAAGTACAGATGGGTTCTGTTGACCTTGGTATCTCCGGCTTCTCTCCAACACCTGAAAGAGCAGAAGTTGTTGGCCTTTCTGATGTTTACTATGCAGGAGAACAGTGTTTCTTCTGTCTTAAGAAAAATGCAGCAAACTTCCCTAACCTTGAAGCAACAAATAATCCTAAGTGGAAACTTGGTGCACAGACAGGTTCAATTCAGGTTGGTCTTGCCGAAGAAAACAGTCCTAAGGCTGATATCGTAAAACTCACAAAGGTTACAGATATCGTAGCTGAAGTTCTCAACGGAAAGCTTGATGGTGCTTATGTTGAAACAGCTGTAGCAGAAAGCTATGTAAAGAACTATCCAGAACTTCAGGTTTGCCTGCCTGTTCCTTTTGATGCAGAAGGTAACGTTGTTCTCACAAAGAAAGGCAGTTCATTACTTGCTAAAGTCAATGAAGCAATTGCAAAGTGTATCAGCGACGGTTCAATGGGTAAATTCATTGAACAGGCCGGAGTTGATGCTTCAGGTGACATTATTGAGGGTATGATTTAATGATTAGCTCCGCAGGTTTTGCGAAGACATTCCAGTACATAGAACTCTTCAAACAGGGAGTTGTATGTACTGTTTCTTTGTCTGCACTTACAGTTGTTTTCGGTTTTATTCTTGCTCTTATTCTTGCATTGATGAGAATGAGCAAAATTAAAGTTCTGAAAGGTTTTGCCATCGGTTATGTTGAGTTTTTCCGTGCAACTCCTATGCTGGTTCAGCTTTTTGCTGTTTACTATGTTGTTTTCGGCGGTATTTCACTTCCTTCTTTCAAGCTTTTCGGATTCATAAGATTTGAAAGATACCTTCCGGGTGTTGTTGCACTCAGTTTAAACTCCGGTGCATATCTTTCGGAAATCATCAGATCGGGAATTCAGAGTATTGATTTCGGCCAGACTGAAGCAGCCCGTTCACTTGGACTTTCTTCAGGCCAGAGCCTTAAGTATATTGTCTTACCGCAGGCAATAAAGAATATTCTTCCTGCTGTTGCAAACGAATTTGTTACGATTATCAAGGAAAGTTCAATCTGCTACACAATCGGAGTTCAGGATATTATGTATGCTGTTTCTGCAACAAAGGGAGCAACATACAGAATTGCAGAACCGCTTCTGATTGCAGCAGCTGTTTATTTCTGTCTTACATTCCCTACAAGCCAGATTATCAACTATTTTGAAAGGAGGATGAGCCGTGG
>JAZLMO010000069.1:0-15727 GCA_045598675.1 Sphaerochaetaceae bacterium | reverse complement strand
AAATCACAGGAAGTTGAGGGTAATACTTTTTTCATTTTTTGTCTCCTATGAAATGGTTTGTCTGAATTAAATTCTAAAACCGGAATAATCAGAAGTAAAGAAAAAATGTTGCACTTTGTTGCATAATATTCAGACATAATATTCAGATTGGCAAACAGGGAAAACAGGAATAAAATCCATTCTATGAAAAAGTTTTTTATTGTTTTACTGTGTATTGTTTTATGTTCTGTTTCATTGTGGGCTGTAAATTACAACTCAATTGATGAATATCTGAATAGGGAAGTGAAGAAAAACCACATAAAAGGCATGGCCGTAGTGGTTGTAGATAAAGACGATGTTTTGTTTTGCGAATCATACGGTATGTGTGATGATGAAGACACTCCGTTTGTACTGGGATCTCTTTCCAAGTCATTTACCGCCTGCGGAATAATGAAACTTGTTGAATCAGGCAAAATCGATTTGGATAAATCCATTGCAGACTACATGGATGTATCAAGACATTTCAAAGATACTGAACAAGCAAAGACAATTACAGTAAGACAGCTTCTCAATCAGACAAGCGGACTTACCACACATCAGCGTTCCGGACACTTGAAAAAAACAGACAGTCAGGGAAAACATGTGTATGCAAATATGAACTACGGCTTACTTGGAGAGATAATTGAAAATGTAAGCGGACAAAGTTATTCGGACTATATGAAACAGAATGTTTTCAAACCTCTTAACTTGGAACATACTGCTGCAAATCTGAAAGACAGTAAGCAAAACAACCTTATAGACGGATACCGGAACTACTTTGGTTTTCCTGTGAAAATTGATGTTAAATATCCTGTGGATCATGCAGATAAAGTATGGATTCCGGCTTCTGCTGCATATATCACATCATCTGCCGAAGACATGGGCAAATATCTTCAGATGTATCTTAACAACGGTAACGGATTTCTGTCTGAGAACACAGTAAAGACAATGTTGTATGAAGGAGTTGAAGTGGAAAGCAAAACTCCGTATTCGTACGGAATGGGTTGGAGATATTCGAAGAAAATGTTCAGCCAACCTGTTGTCTACCATACAGGTTCTGTAGAAAACTACATTGCAAGAATGTTTATTCTGCCGCAGGAAGGAATTGCTGCAGCCGTACTTGTAAATGTTTACGACCACTTTGTTCTCACACAGTTTTTAACAGATGTCGTCAAACCGTTATTGGGAGAAAAACGCACTCTTTCAGATAACATTTATCTTCTTTTACATACTGCAATTGATGCTGTCTGTTTATTTGTTTTTGCTGTATCGGTCTACGCAATAGTTACATTCAGAAAAAAAAGAACAGCATTCGGGAAAATAATTCTTTATTTTATTGTGCCGACAATACTGGCTTTAATGCCCAAACTGTTCGGTATTCCTGCATGGGTTGCATGGTTATATGTCAATGACCTTTTCTGGACAGTGTATATAAACAGTGCTCTTTTATATGTCCTTGGTCTGATTAAACTGATAAAGATAAAAGAGAATTAGTTATCAGCTTTGAGAGTTACGCTGATTTCACTTGTAAAACTGCTTCCGAAGTTGTTCATGACTTCACATTTGAGTCTTACGGAATCGCCGGCTCTGCCTGTTACAACAGTTTCAAATGTACTTTGTCTCAGAGTTCTACCTACACTGTGTCCGTTGACAAACCAGTTGTAGTTGATTTCCGGTTCACCTTTTGAGTGAGTATAGAAGAATGAAACCTTGAAATGGTTATCATCAATCTGCTGAGCTTCTCCTGTAATCTTACCGTAACATTTGCCTTTAGGAAGGATAATGTAAATTCCGGAACCTTCCTCTTGTGGACCTTCATGTTCCTGAACTTCTTCAAATTTAACTTCTTCAGAGATGTCGGCAGCATTTTGAAGATCAACTTCCTTTATCTTTTCAGGAGCCCTTATTATTGTTTCTTCACCGCTGATTTGAATTTTGTTGCTTCCTTCATTGATTACTTCTTCATTGAACTGTACATCACCGCCAGTAATGTTGAACTGTCCGTCACCTGATACATGAGTTTTATCAATTTCAATTGTACCGCCTGCAATATCAAATTCACCATCGCCGGAAATGTCAAGATTTTCTATGTTCATGTTTTCACCACTGTAAATCTTGATTTTTCCATTACCTTCAATATCCAAATCTGTTAAAGACAATTTCTTTACGGACTTTAACTGAATAGTTGCAGTGTCCTTTACCAATGCATTTCCGGTAACTGATACGGCTGTAATGTAGACTCCCTGATCTTCGTATGCATAGAACGTTATACAATCCGGATCTGTTACGGTAAATACACCGCCGTTCATCATGACTGTTCCGGTTCCTTCTTCATGAGTACCTTCACCTCTGAATACAAACCCTTCTTTAACACCTTCTTTGAATTTGACAGTATGTGAACCGAACTCAATTTCAATTGGATGTTCTTTATCTGTGTTTATTACGATGCTTTCATCTGTTTCAATATTGTCTACAACATAAATCTTTCCGGAATCTGCACCGGAAGCAATTGCATCAATTGCTTCCTGCAATGTCTTGTATCTGTTGTTTCCTATGGCGGCTACAAAGTGTTCTTCTGAATTATCCGGAACATTTACAAATGGATCTGTTTTATCAAGAGGTATAAGGATTATATCCTTTGTATTGAAAGACAGGGCAGGGTACTGCATGTCACGTTCAGTAATTACTCCGAATAAAGGAATCTTATGGAAGATTACATCATCCCATATTTCATCAATATGGTCGTACAGCGCGCTTAAAGGCATTCTTCCTTTGAGTTCTGTAACACTTCCGAATTCGGAAAGCAATACATTATGAGCATCATGAAGTCTTTGCTGTTTTGTATGATGTTCCCATCCGAGGACTTCCAGCATTGCCGTTGTGAAAAGGCCGTGTTGTTCGGGATCCGATTCGTCATAGTATGATTCCTGGAACGGGTCAGAGGAGGCAATTACACCTACATTTGTTACTTTCTGGTTTGCAAGATATCTGAATGCATAGTCAAAGTACTGTGCAGTTTCTGTATACTCTGTTGCTGTTCCTGCATAACATGTATCAAGAATCAATGTGCTTATGCAGCCTTTTGAATTCAAGGCTTTGAACAGCTCTTCCATATCCAAAAGTGTATTGTTGCCGCTGTTGTCTATTGCCGTACACAGGTGGGCTTTTTCATCATCTGCTCCGCCGTGTCCGGAGTAGAACAATACAATCATATCTTTCTCGTTCACTTTGAGATTCTTTATCGTATTCAGAATGTTTTCTGCGGTAGGGTAATTGTATGTTGTTTCTTCATTGGCTGTAATACCGCTTGAAAGCATTAATGTAACATCGTTTTTAAGTCCTTTCAGGGTATAGATATCTTTAAGACAATAAGCGACGTCCATAGCATCGTTAACTGCTCCGATAAGCTCGGAATATTTTGTGGTATTCGTATAGTCCAGACCTATGCTTATGATGTGAACTGTACTTTTTTCCTTAACTTTAGGTTCAAACATACAGGAACTTAAGAGAATCAAAACTGAAAGCAAACATATCAGAAGCTTTTTCATTTATCTCCAGTTTTTCCTGTTTTTACAATGAGTAATCCGATTATATCCAAAATTTGGGCATAAAACATCAGCATACTATATAATAAAAACGCGCGTTGATAAAGTATATAAATAACAAATTCTCGAGAATTCGCGTTATTTTACTTGAATCTTCGTGAGGCAAGAAATATAATCTACTCAAAATGTGCAAATAATTTATGGGGGGGGGTAAATACCATGAAAAAAATATTGACAGTTTTACTTGCTGCAATGCTTGTATTTACTGTTGTATCTTGTTCTCTCTTTATGGAAGAGAAAGATAACTCCGGAAGCCTTGTTTCTTTCAGGCTTAATACCAAAGGAGCAAAGGATGAAAAAGTATACGGAGCCGAAGAGATCATCACATACGGTGAAAGTACGGTTCAGTACGGAAAATGGGCCAGTGTTGATTGGAAAATCATGTATGTAGTAACAGCCGCTGATGCTACAACACCAACCAGCGTAGCTTCTTATACAAATCTCTATTCTGCTCCTTTCAGAGTACAAAAAGGTCAGAGAGTTTGGGCTTACTGTGAAAACACTTCTGCAACAAGTATCAATGCTCCTGTAGATTCAAACAACACTACAATTACAAGTCTTCTTAAGGCAGAAGGTCTTTTCAAGGGAACTGCAGATGCAGTTGTCAAAGATACAAAGACATTCATTTACCTTGCTCCTGAACTTGATGAAGAAGTTGCTTTCAGTGCAACAACATCAACAGACATGACAGGTAATGTAAAGATTATCAGTCTTAAGTACATTCTTTCCAATTACCAGAGAGATGTTCTTACAACTGCTTCTAATGTCAAAAAGCTTCGTGTAAAGGTTACTGTTGACGGTGTTACAACAACATGTGATGCAGAATTCACAACAAATTTAGACGGAAGCTACAAAGAAGCTCTGTTTGAAAATATTCTTGTAGAAAATGTTTATGTAAGTAAGAGCGCTACAACTCCTTCAAATGTCAAGCTTGAGTTTGTCGGTCTTAACGATAACAATCAACCAGAAGAATTCCCTGGTGCAAATGAAGGAGAAGAGTTCAATGTTTTTGAACTTTCAACATCAGCCCAGAACGGTGGTGTTGCAAATATCTATGTAATCAACAGTCTTACAACAGAGTTTGCTTTTATTACTGTTGAAAACAAGGAAATCAGACTTGCTCTTGTTGAACTTGCAGTTACAACAGAATCAAATTTCACAGGTGATGGAGATTCAATGCCTAATTATCCTAGTGTTGCTCTTGTTTCTGACAAAAGCAGATACTTAAGCATTACTGATCTCAGAGATCTCACAACAGTAACTGATTCTAAGGTAACAATCGGTAACGGTACTGTTAAACGCAGTGGAACAGACTATGTTTACGAGAATACAACCGGCCCTGCTCAGCATGTTGCAATCGTAACAGCCGGTCAGAATCTTTACGTAAATGCACCTAAGGATACAGTTGAACACTTCGGTGACGCAGAGGTTATTGATATCAGTGCTGTTGCAAACAATTCTTTCCATGAATTCGGTCAGGCAAAGGAAGTAAAACTTGCAGCCGGTCGTTTCGTAGCAGAATCAGGTTCAAAGGTTGAAAAACTTGCAGTAACTTCTGATACAGCTCTTGTAGCACTTGCACAGGGTTCAGGTGTTAAAGCAATTGATCTTCCTGTAAGCTATACTTCTGTAATTCAGATTGAGTCAGTTTCGGGTACATACATTCCTGTAGTCAAAAAGGGTAATAATTATGTAACTCCTTCTGATATCATTACAGGTGAAGGCGTTACAGATGTTCCTTCAACACTTCCTGTAGCAAAGATTACAAATGGCACATCAGTTGAAAGAAGTTTCAACAGTCTTGCAGATGCAGTTGCAGATGTAAAAGACAATGAAACAATTGAAATGTCTGCAAGCGCAAACATTTCAAGTACACTTCTGTTCAGTGCAAATAATATTACTTTGAATTTGAACAACAATAACATTACAGCAAATGGTGTCAGAGCAATCCAGGTTAAAGAAGGTTCAATGACCATCACTGGAAGCGGTACAATTTCTTCAACAGATAATATTGATGAAAATTCTTCTGTTATCAGAGTCGGAGACGCTGTTAACAAGGCTGCAAAGCTTACTGTTGATACAAGTGTAACAGTTTCAACAAATAAGTGTTACGGTATTACGGTTTTCAATGGATCTAAAACCAATCATGCTTCAGCAAATGTTGAGTTGATTTTGAAAGGCACTGTATCATCAACAAATGTTCCTGCTATTTCAGGTACTGGAAATTCTTTCAATGGACCTACATATATCACAGTTGAATCAGGAGCCAAAGTATCTACAAGCAATGAAAATGCAATCTATTTCCCTTGTGCAGGAAGACTTACAATCAAAGGAACTGTAGAAGGCATGGGTGGTATTGAAATGAAGTCCGGAGAAGCTGTTGTTGACAAAGCTGATGTAAATATTGAAGGTTCTGCTAAAATTAAAGCGACAGCACAATCGCAAACCCATGCTATGAATAATAACGGTTGTTCAACAAAAGGTTATGCAATTGCAGTAGTAGAAAATTCCGGTTACAAAGGACGTCCTGTTGTTACAATCAAAGCAGGTGTATCAATTGAAGGTAAAATTGCAGTTGTCAGGGATAATGATGTTGCAGAGAACAATAAGGGAAAGATTATATCTTTTATAAGTCCTACAGATTTAGTTGATACTAATGTATCGGATATCACAGGATCAGAACCAGGTTCTTGGACTATCACAAGTAAATCAACCAACTGATATCTGATGATATTAAACCTATCGGAGTGGTGCAGAAATGTGCCACTCCTTTTTGTATATTTGTATAAACTTGTTAATCTTCATTTATTAAATTATAGAGTGCAGGAGAAAGCCGGACTCATGTATTCAATTTCGTTGTTCTTAAGTCCATTGAGTTTTGCAAAATATTTCCATTTATCCTGAACTGTTTTAATAATATCTGTAGATATTTTTATGGCTTCATTTCTGTTTATTTCATAATACTTTGCCGTATCAATTGCAAGATTTATATCTATTAAAGAATCGGTTTCATCTATTTTTAATGAAAGTGAATTACCATAAGGTATTGGATTGATATCATACAACGGAGATAACTGCCAACCGTTTTTTGTCAGTAGAAAACCGTGATTTCTTAAATGATCATCTGTATTGGAAATTGCCATATTGAAAACAAGCCTTTTCCAAAGTTCCAGTAAATCTTCTTCAGGCTTAAAACAGTTTGATTTAATAAATGAGACAATATCCAGATACCCGACGTTATGATCTCCGTCTTGTTTGCCTAACAAGGCCATTGCTGAAGCAAAATGAATTCTTTTATTGTCTTTTCTGTCAAATCTTTTAACTAAAAATGTAGAACCATGTTTTGAGAAAGATTCTGTTCTTGATTCCGGTATATTCAGATTGCATTCTTTTGCCAACTTGTATGCAACTTTCTCCCATGCACCGCAGTTGTAGGTATCGTTTTTTGAAGGAAATTTGGCAATCCATAATGAACCGTCAGTATCCTGTACACAAGCCTTAGGTCTTGCTCCTCCTAAAGATGAACCTGGAGCAAGTAATTGATTTAACCATTTTTCTTCATAGAGATTCGTACTGTTTTCAAAAGCCAATGACGCAGTCTCAAGTTGTCTTAGGAAAACAAGAGGAGGAGTAGCCAAAGAAGAATCACAGGAAACAAATTCTCCATTCTCGCTTAAAGAAAATCTTAATGCTCCCATACGAGACAAATCATGAACGCCTAAAAGATAATCGGATTCTGTAAGTTTAACAGGTTTTCTGCCTTCTTTTTTTGCCTTAATTGATTCACGTCTTTGCATAAGGATTCTTCCCCATCTGTCAGGACATGAATCTGCGAATAACCCGAATAGTTTTTTGTCCATAGGACAGAACTGTCTTCCGTTGTAAAGGTTCAAGTCTGGATCAAGGAAAATACCGGCACAATTATCTTTAAGGTATTTGTTATCATATTCAAATGAAAAAGTTTCATTATATTTATCATTATCAATATAAAGTTTTCCTAAAAGAGAAGGGGATTCATTTAACCAGTTTTCATAAACATAGACAGTTCTATTCATAATGTTTCTTTGGAGCTCTCTTTTTTGGGGTAATGTTCAAATCTTGAAGTTTCTGCCCTAAAACATCATCTTTGGCAATAAGAAGCAAGTCTTTATCCATTCCGTTCAAGGCATGGAGAACTGCAGCATAGCTGCCTATACAAACAGAAGAAGAACCGTTTTCTATAGCCCATAAAGTTGCTCTGCTGATTCCGGCTCTTTCTGAAACAAGTTCAACAGAAAGTCTTCTTCTTAATCTTGCAAGTTTAATCTGCGTTCCCATCTGAGAAAGATATTCTTGAGTTTGTGGTAATATAATACACTTTCTTGTTTTCATAATATCTGTACTGTTAATTATTATAAACAAAAAGGTGTATTTGTCAAATATAGTAAACGTTAATCAGAACTCAACAGGAGGTTTTGTGTATAACGGTGTTTTTGCAGATCTCTTTGTGAGAATCTGGAAGGAGATACCGGAACTTAAACGCCAGCCTGAATCACTGAAGAACATGGAGAAAGGAATGCCCACAGAAAAGTCTTTGTAGTTCTTTTTATTGTTTTTAAAGAAATCATAGTAGAAGGTTGTTCTGAAACCTGCCATTGAGTAGAAGTTTATTCCATCACTCAATTCAGACAGAACATCTTTTACAAGTAAATCTGCATCTGCAGAAATTGCAAATGATTTGTATTTGAACTTGTAACCAAGACCGAACATCAGATCAAATGAAGAAGGAACTTCTCCGAAAAGAATTCTTTGGTTGAACGGAGCAGTGTAGCCGACAGATGTTATTGCATAGACTATTTGGTTGTCCTCGATTTTGTAACCGTTGTAAATACCAAAGCTGAATGTTGCGGCATCTGCTTTTGCCGGCTCCATTGAATCAAAGGTGTAATTTACAGTTGCTTCAACCTGTTTGTATTTTCTTTCTTTCCTTTTTGCTTTCCGTTCCGCTTTTCTTTGAGCCCTATCGGCCTTTTGAGCCTCTTTTTCGGCTTCTATTTCAGCTTTTGATTTTATTTTTGTTTCTGCCTCTTTTTCAGAGGCGACTGTTTCGGAATCTTTTTCAGTATCTGTTTCTGTCAGGAAGATGTAATCAGTATTTTGTGAAAATAATTCGGTTTCTGTTTCTTCTACAGGCATACGGAAGCGGGGAACTCTCTCCGGATATTTTCTTGCATATACAAAACCAAATGAGGAAACAAGAATAAGAAAAACGGATAGAGCTCTTCGCATATTGCTTTCATTATATTTATATATACATAAAACATAAAGAGTGCTTATTATTTTATTTGATATAATATGATTTACAAAGCTCTATAAGATCTTTCATTGTATCCGTAACATACTTATCTCTATGCCAAAGAGCATATAAGTTATGAATAAACGGGTTCCCCTCAATATCAACTGTAAAAAGCAGTCCGCGTTCTATATTCTTTTTAAGCATGGATTTAGGAAGAATACTTATTCCCAATCCGCTGTACACGGCCCTCATAAGAGCATCTGTTGAGATACTTTCCCATGTAGGTTTTCCGCCTAATCCGTTTGCCCTGAGAACATTTTTAAGCAGTTCTCTGGAGCTTGCGCCTTCTTCACGCAAAAGAAGAGGGTAGTCAAGAATATCTTCCAGAACAACAGTATCTTTTTTCAGAAGTTCATGACCTTTCGGAACAACAACTGTCAGTTCATCTTCTGCAAACTTTGAACTGACAAATTGCTCGCTGTTATGAATTCCTTCACAGAAGGCAATGTCAAGTTCGTTACGGATAAGTTTTTCTTCCATGACTTTCTGATTTGTGATTTTTACATAGATTTCAACATTCGGATGTGTATTTGTAAATTCACGAACCAGTTTTGGAATAAGTTCACTGCCGAATCTGACACTTGCTCCTATACGTAAAACTTCCTTACTGTCTTCGGAAAACAATTTATCGTCGATTTTTCTGTAATAATCCAGAAGATGTACGGTCTGAGAGTAAAGTTTCTTACCGTCCTGCGTGGGAATGATTTTCTTCATCATTCTCTCAAAAAGTCTTATGTTGTAAGAATCTTCTATTTCCCGCAGGGCTCGGGAAACTGAGGGCTGGGGGATATTCAGCTTGTTTGCTGCTTTTGTAACACTCTCACATTCAAAAACTGTATTGAAAATTGAAAAGTGCTTAATTGTCAGAGTCTTTTTTTCGCTCATCTTCTTCAAGAACCTTTTTGATTGTATCAAGTTTCTCACTGCCGTTGGACATTGCCAAAAGCATATACATTGCAGACATTTCCAGATAATGGAAAGCAATTTTCATCAAGCTGTTTTTCATGGTAGCATCCTCCGCAAAATACATAACATATTTGTTATTAAAACAAAATATCTATTCGTTATTTTGTGACTGGAATATACACATGGATAAAGATACTGTCAATTGAAAAAAACATTTTTTTGAATTTTTTTTGTGATTTTTCTTATCTTTCCTTATCTATATTATATGTAATGGAATTTGCTGAAATTCTCTGCTAGAAAATTGATTTTTGCCATAAATTACCATGAATTGATATTTTGAGATTATATCAATATTGATATGTTCGTATCGTTCATTTAACTAAATGAATGATTCATTTTTTACTGTTTTATTGATTGTATTTCATGTTAATATGATATTCGTGAAGAAAATATTATTACTACTGTTACTGTTTATTGTCCTTTCTTCCTCTGCTTTTGCAGTAAAAGGATTTGATGTTACGGCATCTGTCGGTCTTGACAGCTGATTTGTCATTGAAAAGAAATTTGATATAGGACGGGGAAAACCGCATATCCTGAACTTGGGCGGTGATATAAGATATAAGTTCTTATCTGCTCAGGGAATTGTAGGATATGATTTCAGAAACGAAGAGTTTGATTCCCAGTTTTTCCTTAACGCTTCTGTACCTTTGAGAAAATTCAGATTTTCAATCGGAAGCGGTTATGATTTTGACGATGAAAAAATTTGTGAAAAATTAGATGTCAACTATGATTTCAACGGAATAATTCTCGGTGTTTACGGAAAGTGGAACACAGAGTTCAAGTTTGACAAAAAGAACTGGACAGAACTTATGAATTTCAGCGAAATCTATAAAGGGACATTCGGAATTTACGGCGGTTACAGGTTCTGTGATGCTTACAATAAGAACAACAGAGTTAAAACAAAAACAGAACGTCTTCCCATGAATCTGTTTTTGGGAACAAGTTATATGTACACACATTTCGGTGTTTCATTTGATTATGACAACTGGGAATTCGGAAGTAAGTTTTACATAACATATCCTAATCTTTATATCTACAGACGTGATCAGATTAAATATTCCGGTTATAAGACGGGAAATGATTCTCCGGACAGAACATATGCAGGTCTTACAAGTTTTGGAATAGACGGCTCTGCACTTTACTATTTGTACAAGGATAAAGTGCTGTCAATTGAAGCCGGACCTCAGCTTTTTGTTTACCAATTCCATGGTGATTACATAGATGTTGCCATGAGAAATATGAATATAAATCTGAACCTTGATTTGAAAGCAACAGTCAATATCGGAAGAACATTCGGGTTGTATATAGAAACAGGACTTCCTGTATTTGCATTGACTTTGCAGGATGGCAGTGATGCTCATTTGCCTACATTAAAACAGCTTATGGACTATGATGTTTTCTGTTTGAAATATATGTCAAGAGTAGGCTGTGTAATCCATCTTAATTAAGGAGGTCTGAAATGAAAAAGATTACTTGTTTCTTTATTATCGTACTTGTTCTCATTCTTGCTTCCTGTAACCTGGATATTGCAAAAGATTTGAATAAGATGCTTACTTCTTTTGACGGGCTTTCTCTGAAAAGAAATGAGCCTATGGCTGTCTCTTATGATGAAGAAAGTGCACAGATTAAGGTTGAAATATCAGGCAGCGGTTATGAATATCAGTGGTATGAATCCAATGCCGATAAGTCCGTTACTCAAAAGCTTGACGGAAAGACTGATTCTTTTCTTGATATTCCCAAGCTTGCTGATGGAACATTAAAGTATTATTTCTGCGAGGTATCCAAAGGCAACAAGACTGAAAAGACGCAGCTTTTCATGGTTGCAAATACCGGTATTCCTTTGTTGTCAGTTACAACAGAAAACAATGAACCTGTATTGTCAAAAGAAAAAATAGACGGAGATAAACTTACTCTGAAAGTATCTGATGAAAGTATAGGAAAGCATAAGGCTTATTCGTTTTCATATACAAAAAATAATGTTGAGTCTGATAATTTGCAAGAAGTATATCTCAGAGGAAACTTTTCATATTCCGGATCGTGGGGTAAAAAAAGTTATAATCTGAAATTTAAAAAAGGCGAAAAGGAAAAACTTATTGAGTACGAAGGTGCTAAAAAAAGCAGAAACTGGGTTCTTTCAGCAAATGCAAATGACCACTCTTTCATGAAGAATTGGTTTGCAACAAGAATGGCAACTGTAATCAATTTGGACGGAAATAAAATTACAGAATACAGATGGACTCCACAGCAGGAATTTGTTGATTTCAAACTCAACGGACAGTACATGGGAATTTATTCTCTTTATGAAAAAATCAGATTTGATGATGGAAGAATCAATGTTGCTTCCATTGAAGATTGGGATTATACATCACCCACTGATTCTGTTGAAAAGTACGGTTTTATTCTTGAAGCCGGAATGGGTCTTGACGGCATAACATTTTCTCCAAAGAGAAGTAATTGGGGCTATGCTTTGTGCGATCCTGATATGGATGACGCAGATCAGGATTTTATTGATGCTGTGGTTGCCCGTGAAAAGGAAATTATTTATGAGATAGAGGACGCTCTTTATGATCATGACTGGGAAAAGTTCGATAAATTGGTTGATTTGGAATCTCTGGTTGATTTCTTCCTTGTAAAAGAATTTGTTCAGGAGTTTGACGGCTATATCAGATCTGTATATATGTGGTGGAATCCTGCTGATCAGAAGTTGTATTTCGGACCTATTTGGGATTGCGACAATTGTGCCAAATCAGACCCTGATTTATTCTATCTCACAGACAGAGCATGGATTTCCGAGCTGATGCAGTCTCCCGAGTTCATAAAAGGAGTCAAAAGCAAGTGGATTGAGAAATCGAACTTGGTTAAGAATATTATAGATACGGAATTTGATCAGGTAAGAGATTACATAGATGTATCTGTTCGGCTTAACGGCCAGAGGTGGGCTAACCTTGTTACATACGAACAGTGGAGAGCAACTTCAGATGAATTTTTGGCTTGGTTGAAGGAAAGATATACTTGGATGGACAGTGCCCTCAGAGGTCTTTGATTTTCAAACGGGAGAGACAAGTAAAAAGGATAATTCCTGCCCATACAAATATAAATGAAATGATTTTCTCTTTGGAAACCGATTCACCTAAAATGATGCTTGATATCAGATTTATTGAAGGACTCATGTAGTTGCATAAAGCAACTACACTAAGAGGCAGTGAGACAACTCCCAATCCGTAGAAAAGCATAGGAAGACACGTAAAAAGACCGCATCCTATAAGATAAAACAACTCTACATGACTGCTTAAAACCTGCATATTGAAAATTAAGGCTCTGTATAAAAGACAAATCAAAGCAACCGGTGCCATAAGGATTATTTCCATTGAAGTGCTTGTAATCGAATCGAGATTCAGTCTTTTTTTTAGTGAAGCATAAATGGAAAAGGCAAATGAAAGGACAATTGTAACATAAGGAAGTTTTCCGATTCCTTTTGCAAAAAAGAATATTCCCGTAAGTATCAGCAGAAAGACAAAAATATAATGGTATGAAAATTTTTCCCTGAAAAAAATCATTCCGAACAAAAAGATTACTATAGGTTGGATGTAATATCCCAAAGCACATTCCTGAACTCTGCCGTTTTTGATTGCAATAAGGTAAACAATCCAATCGGTTGCAAGAAACAATGTTGCAGGAATTTCTATTTTCAGAATCTGCGGATTGTGAAAGGCTTTTATGAGTGTATGAGTCTTTTTCTGAAAACAGATGATAATAAAGCAGAAAAGTGCGGCAAACAGAGTTCTCCACAGCATCAGGTCTATTGTATCAGTACTTGGGTAAATGCTGAAATAAAGAGGCTGTGTGCCCCAGAAAAGATAAGCCAGCATCATTGCCGGAATTCCGCTTAATATCTTGTTTTTCATAGATGTGAGATTACTTCAAATCAATATGGAAATACAATAGCGTACAATAATATAATCAAGATAATGCAGAGATTGGATAAGGTGCTCGGTGATGCAGGCGTTGCATCAAGAAAAGAACTTAAACTCATTATCAAAAGAGGGCATGTTCAGGTAAACGGACAGACAGTTTTCAAACCTGAAACAAAAGTTGACACTTCTGATTCTATTTGTATAGACGGACAAAAGGTTCAGACATTGCATATGGTTGTTCTGATAATGAACAAGCCCGCCGGTTATGTGACTTCAACTGAAGATTCCGGAAATCTTACTGTTATGGAACTTGTTCCGCAGCAGTACCGTGCAATGGGAGTAGTTCCTGCCGGAAGACTTGATAAAGATACGGAAGGTCTGCTTATTCTGACAAATGACGGAGATTTGATTCACCATCTTATTTCTCCCAAAAGTAATGTAAGAAAAAAGTATTATGCAGAGTTTGCAGGTACTTTGGACAGTGATGCAGTTGAACACTTCAAAAACGGTATTGTTCTCAAAGATTCAAGCAAATGCAAAAGTGCGGTTCTTGAAGTTTTATCTGAGTCTTCATGCAATGTTACAATCTGTGAAGGTATGTACCATCAGGTAAAGAGAATGCTTGCAAGCCAGGGTGTAAAAGTAACCTATCTGAAAAGGACGGAAGAAGGGGATTACAGATTAGGAGAACTGAAGTCCGGTCAGGTTCAGGACGTTACTTTTTTGCATTGACTATAAGGCAGACTGTCTTCCAGTTCAGGCTCTTTTCCGCAAGTGTTGAACACAGTTCTTTAAGAAGTTTTTCTTCTTCTGTCTGTGTAAGATTGAGATTGGGAAAATAACTTTTGGTAAGCCATCTTTCAATGTCCAGTTTTGATGCAACTCTTTCTTCTGTAAATCGGTAATCTTCTGTTTCAATATTTGAAAAACAGATGCTCAGTTTTTCAATAATCTGCTTCCTCTGATCTGAGCCGTAGATTTTACTTTCTGCTTTAAGAAGAAGATTCTGAACAGGTCCCATATGAACGAAGTCAGACAGTTTTGACGCTTCATTGATTACAGTTTCGCAAGTTGTGATGTTAGCCCCTTCCTGCATAAGGTCTCTGATTTTGTACAAATCATAGTTGTTGATTGTAATGTTTCTCCCAAGGATATGTTCAAAACGAATGTTGCAGTCTAGCTGATCAAGGTTTGCTATTATCTGAGGTCTCTCAATGTCTTTGAGCTCGCTGCTGTAATGCATGATGTACTGTTCATCTTCTTTGTTTCTGATTTGTGCTGCTACAAATCCTTCCGGAGTCTTTCTCAAGGCTTCCCAGACCAAGAGTCCATGACCTGAATTAAGGACAAGGATTCTGTCACTTCTGACAATATGATTTTTCTCAAAAATCAGAGAACGGATTTCGTTCAGAGCACTCCTTCTGTTTTCACTCGTTCTTCTGATCCACATATCTTTGTCTTTGTCATCAGGCGAGTAGGTAAGATTCTCGGGAAATGCATTAATATCAACACTTTCAAGTTGTATTTCCCTGCGTTGCAAAGTAAGTTCTCTGATTGTTGCCTCGTATCCTATTTCGCCGGGTTGATAGTACACCTTTCCCTGAAGTTCATTTGGAAGATACTGCTGGGCAACCCAGTGATCTCTGTAGGCGTGCGGATACATATATCCTTCTCCGTGATTGAACCCTTTTGAATCCCTGCTGTTATCCCTGAGATGATTCGGAACCTCGGCATTTTTTTCTTCCTGCTCAACTGTTTTAAGTGCATCAAAGAAACCGAGTGCGCTGTTACTTTTAGGAGCCGTGGCAAGATACAGACAGGCATGAGTAAGCTGATAGTTTCCTTCCGGCATTCCTATTCTGTCAAAAGCCGCAGCATCGGACTGAAAA
>JAZLMO010000068.1:0-5991 GCA_045598675.1 Sphaerochaetaceae bacterium | reverse complement strand
CTCTTCTTTAATATCTCTGTAAAAAACAAGTGCATTTTCAAAACCGTAGTTTTGAGCGTGCTCGATTAAAATACCTTAAACGCTACTGTTATGTCAACAGTAAAAAAAATTTTTTCAATAAATTTTTATTATTTTTTATTTTTCAGTGAAATCAGCGTGTTAATGTGCTTAAAACGCCGCTTTTTACAGTATTATATATGTAGATAATGAAACTTACAGCAGAAGCCAGAGCAGAAAGTCCGCAAAGGACAACCATGAAAGTTCCCAACCATGCAGGCATTACCGAACACATTATGAGGACTCTTAATGCAAAACCTACAACAGAAGTAAATGCATACAGACATGTTTTTGATTTTCCGAAAATATTTGCAGGCATTGCCTTACCTTTTCCCATTAAAAGCATTCTCATGAAACATTGAAGCAGCTCTCTCCA
This sequence comes from Sphaerochaetaceae bacterium, assembly GCA_045598675.1. GTDB lineage: Bacteria > Spirochaetota > Spirochaetia > Sphaerochaetales > Sphaerochaetaceae > JAZLEZ01. The sequence continues at coordinate 5,558 of JAZLMO010000068.1, read as the reverse complement.
TAAAATTATCATGAAAGCCCATACCGGCATTAATGAAGAGAAAGTAAAACATGTGAAAAAAGTGATGTGACACATAACATCTGCAAACGGATCCATGACTTTTCCCAAATCTGTTATAAGCTTTCTCTTTCTTGCAATCTTTCCATCCAGAAGATCTGTCAGTTCCATTACTGCGTAAAGCATAGCCAGGACAATGCAATACAGAACTGCCGGCATTTCAGAAATAAAATCTGATGTAAAATACCAAAAGAAAATAACAGGTGCCAGAATCATTCTTGTAAGTGTAAGTTTATTGGGCAGGTTCATTTTTCCGTTCCCTTTTTGTTGTAGTCTCTTCTATATATTAATTGTTGCAATCAAGACCGACAAGATGCTCACATATTGCATCGATAATCTCTATGGGGGTTGATGTTCCGCTGCAGACACCTACAGACTTGAATTTTCCAAGCGCTCTATCGGTCTGACTTGTGAAATCGTTTACATTTTCAAACAAATATACAGGCTTTCCCGAACCTGAAATAAATGATGCAAGATCCTTGGTATTCTCACTGTTCTTACCACCTACCACAACAACCGCATCAACTTCGGAAGCAAGTTCCAGTCCGTCTTTCTTTCTCTTAATACAGTCAGGACAGAGTCTGCTTCCTATTTTGCAATCTGCGTAGTACTTTAGAATTGCATTGCTGAGTTTTTCATACTGAACCTGGGGAAATGTGGTTTGAGTTACAAGTGTAATCTTTTCATCTGCTGGGACATTTTCAAATAAAGCCTTCAGATCATTTTCCGAAGAAACAAGAATACATTCACAGCCTTCTGTACCGATTAAGCACTTTGTCTCTGCATGAGAAGGTATACCGAGCAGAACAATTCTTCTGCCTTGAGATGAATCGTTTTTTATGACTTGCTTTGTATGAAGAATATTGACGCAACTTGCATCTATAAGCTCAAAACCTTTTTCTGCAAATTCATTTCTGACCTTATCTGCTATTCCGTGGGCACGAATCAATGCAATGCCGGCTTGGCAATCAGAGTCTGGAATCACCTCAAGTCCCTGGTCGGAAAAAGATTTCACAACATCCGGATTATGAATAAGAGTGCCTATACTGTAAGCTTTCCTGTTACTGTGTTTTGCCAAATCAATGCAGTACTGAGCCTTTTGCAATGTAGATGCAACACCGTGGCAATAGCCGAGTGTTTTGCTTTTTACAACTTTCATCTTAAAAAAAAGAATACTCCCAATCGGGAGTACTCTTCAACTGGCATTATCTGCTCTGTTATTACTTCTTTGCAGGGGCCTTTTTTGCTGCTGTCTTAGGTGCTGCTTTCTTTGCAGGAGCCTTCTTTGCGGCAGTTTCAGGTTCAGCCTTTTTTGCAGGAACTTTCTTAGCAGGAGCCTTCTTTTCAGAAGCTTTCTTTGCTGCTTTAGGAGCTGCTTTTGATTCAGCTTTCTTTACAGGAGCTGCTGCAACTTCTTCTTTCTTCTCTTCTGCTTTAGGAGCTTCTGCCTTAGGAGCCTCTGTTACTTCTTCCTTCTTTTCTTCTGCCTTAGGTGCTTCACCCTGAGCAAGAACCTGTGAAATAGCAGATTTTACAAATTCAATCTTTGCGTTGTCATCAACCTTAACAACAACAGAATTATCCTTTACGTAAGTAACTGTTCCCTTGATGCCGCCGATTGTAACAATCTTGTCACCCTTTTTGAGAGCTGCAAGCATGTTCTTTGTTTCCTTCTCTCTCTTTTTCTGAGGTCTGATCAGAAGAAGCCAGAAGATGGCAACCATTATGATAATCATAAACAGTGATGAAAATCCGCCGGCTGCTGCGCCATTGGCCGTAGCATCAGATGAAACTGTGCTGCCCATTGCAATTAATGCGTTCATTTTATACCTCACAAAGTAATATTATTTTTGCTGTTTACTATTTAATATTATTCCAGAAAAAAAGGCAACAAGACAAAGTCTGCTGCCTTTCTCCGAAATCATTGTTCGGAAATGAAATTTCAATAAACTGTTATCAGAATCCGCCCATTCCGCCCATTCCAGGAGCAGCAGCCGGAGCTGCAGGTTCCGGAGCAGGAATATCTGTAATTGCACATTCAGAAGTAAGAATCAAAGATGCAATACTTGCTGCATTCTGAAGTGCACATCTTGTTACCTTTACAGGATCAATAATGCCTGCACCTACCATGTTTACCCAAGTGTTGCTGTTTGCATCATATCCGAATCCGTCTTCGCTGTTCTTGCATTTATCTGCAATGATAGCGCCGTCTTCACCGGCATTCTCTGCAATCTGGCGCATAGGTTCTTCCAATGCACGCTTTACAATCTTATAACCTATTCTTTCTTCTTCAGTCATTTTTGAAAGATCTGTCTTTTCCATCTTCTTTGAAGCCTGGGCAAGAGCAACTCCGCCACCCGGAATCACTCCTTCTTCAATAGCCGCTCTTGTTGCATTGACAGCATCTTCTACTCTGTGCTTTCTTTCCTTAAGTTCAACTTCTGTTGCGGCACCTACATTGATAACGGCAACACCGCCGGAAAGCTTTGCAAGTCTTTCCTGAAGCTTTTCCCTGTCATAATCACTTGTTGTATCTGCAATCTGTTTCTTAATCATTGCAATTCTGTCTGCAATGTCAGCTGACTGGCCTTTTCCGTTGATGATTGTTGTATTTTCTTTTTCAATCTTTACGCTCTTTGCTCTGCCAAGTTGAGTAAGTTCAGCACTTTCAAGTTTCATCCCGAGTTCTTCGCTGATTACCTGACCGCCTGTAAGAATTGCAATATCTTCAAGCATTGCCTTTCTTCTGTCTCCAAAGCCCGGAGCCTTGATTGCACATACATTGAGTGTGCCTCTGAGTGAGTTTACAACAAGTGTTGTAAGAGCCTCTCCGTCAACATCTTCTGCAATGATAAGTACAGGCTTGGAAGTCTGGACTACTTTTTCAAGGACAGGAAGGAGTTCCTTCATTGAAGAAATCTTCTTGTCATAGATGAGAATGTAAGGATCCTCAAATGTTGTTGTCATATTTTCATGATTATTTGCAAAGTACGGAGAAATATAACCGCGATCAAACTGCATACCTTCAACAAAGTCTGTTGTTGTATCAATATTCTTTGATTCTTCGATTGTAATTACTCCATCCATTCCGACTTTTTCCATTGCATTTGCAATTTCTTCGCCGATTGTATTGTCTGAATTTGAAGAAATGGTTGCTACTTGCTTAACTTCTTCTTTATTGCTGATTGTCTTTGCTTCTTTTTTGATGATATCAACTGCATCTGCTACAGCCTTATCAATTCCACGTCTGATACCCATGGGATTTACACCGGAAGATACACTTTTCATACCTTCTTTTGTAATTGCCCATGCAAGTACTGTTGCAGTAGTTGTTCCGTCACCTGCAACATCATTTGTCTTTGCTGCAACTTCCTTGACAAGCTGAGCTCCCATATTTTCAAACGGGTTTTCAAGTTCAACTTCTTTTGCAACTGATACACCGTCTTTTGTAATCATAGGTGCACCGTATTTCTTATCCAAAAGTACTGTACGTCCTTTCGGTCCCAAGGTTGTCATTACTGCCTTGGCAATCTGTTCAACACCTGAAACCAGAGACTTTCTGGCTTCTTCACTGAATTGAAGCTGTTTTGCCATCTATTGTATCCTCCAATTATTTCTTAATTAATTGTCATTAAAGTCATGTAGTTAATGCAAAACTAAAGATAATCAAACTTTCCCTATTAGTCAAATGTCAGGTATTGTTTAACTACTCATATATAGAGAGTATCTGCTTTAATGTGCTTACTATTCTGTTTCTGTATTTTTCAGGACCGGCAACTTCCACCGAATCAAAACACTGAACTATTCTCAAAAACAGTTCTATTGAGTTTTCTGCTTCAAAAACACACTTTATTTTCCCGTCCGGCAGTGTTTGTGTCTGAATTTCACTGTGAGCAAGAGTTCTGAATGCATTGAGTGCAGATTTTTCCTTGACTATAAGTGTAAGCGGGATTGTATCTATTACGTTTGATACGGATGCAACCTCATCATTTTTCTTGAAAACCTTCAGATTATCCGGAATTGTATAAGTTTCATTGAGAAGTTCTACATTAAGAATGTTATTGATATCAAGGGTTACTATTTCAGTTGTATGTCTGAGTCTTCCGGTAACAGTAATGGGGTTTCTTCCGTTCTCCCCTTCTACAAATCCTATGAAGTAAGGTGCAAGTTCTGTTTCTTCCTGAATTCCGTTCCGGCTGTGTTTGATTTTTACCATACGCCCGGAAATCCACGAATCAATCAGTACTTCCAAAACGTCATTGTATTTCCTTCCGCTCCCTTTTATATTTGCTTTTTCTGCTTCTTCTGCAATTGCAATAATATTTCTGGATACTTTTGGAGCATATCCGTTCATATGCATTGCAATCTTTCTCAAACCGGATGCAAGATGAGGACTTTGAAATTCCGAGTTGTTTAAAAGCATTTCCGCTCCCATATTCAGGGCAAGGCTTTCATAAACACTCAAATCAAGTTTTTCTTCAGTGTCTTTGACACTTATCTTCACCAAATTGTTTTCTTCATAAACATCACTGTACTTCTTAAGATCTTCTATGTATCTTCCCACTGTAGATCTGTGTACGCCTATTCTTCTTGCAATATCAGATTTTCTGAGCCCTTCAGGGTGTGCTTTCAAAATTAGTTCAAGTTGTGCAACTCTTTCGCCTTTCACAATATGCTCCTTGTTGTATTTTTGTTGCAATTTCTCACAATGCTACCAATTATGCAACATTGTTGCAATAAACAAATTGTGATAAACTGTTTTTATGGATAAAGAACTTCAGAAACTTGAAACAGATTTTGCTTATCTTCAGGACGAAGTCAGACAACTTAATGACATTGTCTCAAATCAAAGTGCAATTATAACAAAACTTGAAAAGCAGGTAGATTTTTTGGCAAAGAAAGTTGAAGAACTTGACGTTGAAGCCAGACCCAACCGCAAGCCTCCCCATTATTGATTCTAAACTGAACACCTCTTTGACTTTTTACCTTGCCGAGGGACAAATAATACCAAATTTAGAAAATGAACTTTTGGTAATACAATTCCGGTCAGGAAATGGTACTGAATTTAAAAATATGAAAGTCGGTAATACAAAAACAATGCAATATCATTGGAAAAATAGTACCAAATTAAGAAAATGCCTTTTTGGTATTAGAATTCCACGCAAGAAAATAGTACTGATTTTAAAAAAGTGTAATTCGGTAAGACAATATCTATGAAATACCGCGGAGAATATAGTACCAAATTATGGAAAACGTATTTTGGTTACATCCTGCCATGTTTGCCACACCATGTATGCCCCGGATTCAATCCCCTGGACATTGCTTTATAGATTTCATGTAAAACAAAAAGGAGTGCGGCAGACATATAATCTGCAACACTCCTTACTTAGTAAGGCAAGCTTACTTCTTATAAGACACCGTCAAGGTACGCTTTCGCTTTTCAACCTTGACCGTGTCATTTAAGTGGTGTAAGGCAAGCTTACACTCACTTATAAAGATCA
>JAZLMO010000067.1:0-13167 GCA_045598675.1 Sphaerochaetaceae bacterium | reverse complement strand
TGTCATTGTTGTTTCCCATGACCGTCACTTCCTGAATACTGTCTGTACTCATATTGCAGATATAGATTTCGGTAAGATTCAATTGTATGTAGGAAACTATGACTTCTGGTATATGTCTTCTCAGTTGATTGCCAAACAGATGAAAGACGAGAAGAAACGCAGAGAAGAGAAGATTGCTGAACTTAAAGAGTTCATTCAGAGATTCTCTTCCAATGTAGCAAAAGCAAGACAGGCTACAAGCAGAAAAAAACTGATAGACAAACTTACACTTGATGATATTCAGCCTTCTTCCAGAAGATTCCCTTATGTTGCTTTTAAACCGAACAGGGAATGCGGCAAAAACATCCTTGAAATCAAGGACCTTTGCAAGACAATAGACGGAGAGAAAGTTTTTGATAAACTCAACCTTCTTATCAACAACGGAGACAAAATTGCTTTTGTCGGACCGAATCATTATGCAAAATCAGTACTGTTTGAGATTGTAAGCGGAAATATGGAACCTGATGAAGGTGAATATATCTGGGGTGTTACAACCAGTCTTGGATATTTCCCTAAAAACAATGACAGGCTTTTCAATGAACATATGACCATAACAGATTGGCTTGGACAGTTTACTGAAGATGCAGATGAAACCGATTTAAGATCATTTTTAGGACGTATGCTCTTTACAGGTGATGAATCTCTAAAGGATTGTACTGTATTATCCGGAGGAGAAAAGGTCAGATGTGTTCTTTCTAAACTTATGCTTGAGGGAGCAAATTGTCTTATTTTTGATGAACCTACAAGCCATTTGGATCTTGAAGCAATTCAAAGTCTGAATAACGGACTTATAGATTTTAACGGAGTTGCTCTTTTCAACAGCCATGACCATCAGTTTGTAGATTCTATAGCAAACAGAATTATTGAATTTACTCCAAATGGAGTAATAGACAAATATATGAAGTTTGATGACTATATGTCTGATCCTGCAATCAGACAGCTCAGAATGGAAAAATACGGATCAAAGAATCCTGTGGCTCTGTAATGCTTCTCATAGTTGATATAGGTAATACCAATATTGCTGTTTCTCTGTTTGATGACGATAAGATTCTTTCGTTTGACAGATTCAAGACAAGGGACAGCGTATCTTTATCTCAGATTGTTTCATATCTTCAGAATACTGATTTTGATAATGCCGTAATCAGCAGTGTTGTTCCCGATCTTACAGAAGTAGTTGCATCTCTGATTAATAAACCGAAACTTGTCATAACAAAAGATATTGAATCCGGTTTGATAAAAGAATCCATTCCCTGTGAGTTGGGATCCGATATCCTCTGCAACCTTATTGCTGCACATCATTTTTATCCTGATGAATATGTTACCGTTGCAGATTTCGGAACTGCATTTACAACTGAAACTGTATCTCCGGAAGGAAAGGTTTTGGGTGTAACAATTGCTCCGGGAATCTGGACATCTATTAAATCTCTTTTTTCCAATACTGCTCAGATTCCTCCTATAATGCTGGATATGCCGCAGACCGTATTGGGACTGGATACTGTTTCATCTGTCAGAGCAGGTGTTGTATTCGGTGCAAAAGGCCAGCTGGAAGCCATTTTGAATCAGATTGAAAAAGAAATAGGTCATAGTGTAAAACTTGTCCTTACAGGCGGTTTATCCAAGTATATAAGTACAATTCTTAAAAGAGAGCATATTGCGGATGTTTACTGGACCCTTACCGGTGAGCGTCTTGCATTTGAAATGAATTCTTCAAAATTAAAGTAGTGTTTTATATGAATTCCGATTATAAGCGTTATGCAAAAACAATTCTGAATGATTTTCTTAAACTGAAAAAAGGTGATGCCTTATCTGTAAACGTTGAAGAATCTGATTTTGACATTGCCAAAATCTTTGCTTCAGAGGCAATAAGAATTACTGATGTTCAGGTGAAAATTGTTGTTACGGAAAAAGGTAGACCTGTTGATGTAATTGAATTTGATCCTGAAATTCCGGGCAGAACAAAAACAATCGGTTTTGCTCTTCTGAGAATTGCCCACTCTGAAAATTCTGATGAAGGGAAAATAATTGATGGACAAATATTGGATAATTATCCGGATAAAGATGATTTTGTTTCAATTCAAAAGCTGAATCATCTTGCGGAACCTGTTGTTCTTAACAGAAGACTTGCAATTCCGTATTGTGTTGTACCTTCTTCTGCCGTGGATTTCAAAGATTCAGTTTCAGACAAGATGATTTATGTTGATTACAGAAAAAAATTCTTAAACGGCAAAGATGTTGAGCAACTTCATTTTATCGGTGGGAATACTGATTTCACTGTTGATATACCTTATTATAATTTATTCAATTCCAACCATGTTCAGCTTTCAAACGGCCGCGATTTCATCAGCAGTACAGATTTGGAAAAAATCAGTTGTACTTTGGACATGAATTCAATGGAAGGTAATCTTGACGCAGAATCTGTTATTTTAGGAAGAAAACAGAAAGTTTGTTTAAAGTATAAAAACGGTAAACTCATTGATTGTTCAGATTCAAAACAACTTAAAACCCTTATGTCTTATGATCTGAATGTTGTTAAACCGGGATTTCTGGAAATGGCAGATAAGTCATTTGATTTGTTTTTGGGTGGATCACAGCTTGGAAATTTCAAGAAAGAGCCTGAGGATGAAAACTCTATTCCTGATTCTTTCAACACCTGTGTCTACAGCTTAAAATTACATTTACCGGATAATTTATCTGTATATTATTCAGGATTTGACGGAAAGGAACATGAAATTGTCAGAAAAGGTTTCTTTTTGGAATAAATAATTTATTAAAACAATTATTATTGACAATTTATCCGTAAACATATAACTTTACTAACGCGATTCTTGAGCCGATGGGCAGAGGGGGTGAGAAGTTTAATGGCATACGTAAAGTGTGATGAAAACGAGCCGGTTGAAAAAGCTATAAAGCGTTTCAAGAGAATGGTTGAAAAAGAAGGCGTAATCAGAGAATTCAAGATGCGCCAGTACTTCGAGAAACCTTCTGCAATTGAGCACAGAAAAAAGAAAGCTCTTGCAAGAAAGCAGATGAAGAAAGTCAGAAAGATGCATTCAAGTAAGGCATTCTGAGAGAATCGCGGGAAGTAATTCCCGTAATTGCGCCTGTGGTATAACGGTATTACCTCAGCCCTCCAAGCTGAAGACGCGGGTTCGACTCCCGTCGGGCGCTTAGTTTCCGGGAAACCGGAGTTTTGATAAATAAACTCCCAAAAGGAGTTATTTTTTTTATCAAGTGTTAATTCACTGTGGAGGGAGGCTCATTATGGGTCAGCGTGGAGAAGTTTTTTCAACTAAATTCATTACAAATGATCGTACTTATTTTTTCAATGTAAAGGAAAACTTCAGAGGGGATATGTATCTTAATGTTGTTGAAAGTAAGGCTACCGAAGATGAAAACAGATACATTCGTCAAAGTATTATTGTCTATCCTGAAGATTTAGGTGAATTCATCAGGGAATTTCAGAAGGCTGTTGACTTTATGAAAGTCAATGCTGATAAGAAGGACATCTGAAAGTCTTTCTGTGAATAGGACACATACCGTATTTTTCAAGGGCTGCTGCATGCATTCTGCTGGGGTAGCCCTTATGTTTTGAAAAACCGTATTGCGGCCATCTTTTATCTGCACATAACATGAATCTGTCTCTTGCAGTTTTTGCAAGGATGGAAGCGGCCATTATTTCATAAACAGAAGAATCCCCTTTGACAATGGGCTTGCACGGAATATCAACATCAACTTTTTTGTTTCCGTCAACAAGCAGTATCTCAGCCTTAATTCTTTTTGACTTAAGTTGAATGCAAACTTTATCATAGGCTCTTTTCATTGCAAGAAGTGATGCATTAAGAATGTTGATTTTGTCTATTTCCGATGGAGTTGCCCAACAAACACTGAAAGCAATTGCTTTTTCCTTGATTACAGATTCTGCATAGTTTCTTTTCTTCTCTGAAAGCTTTTTTGAGTCATTGAGTATTTCAAAGGGAAAATCATCAGGAAGTACCACGGCAGCAGCACATACAGGCCCTGCAAGAGGACCCCGTCCTGCTTCGTCAGTTCCTATTACAATTCCCGGTTCTTCAGTTTCAAACAGATTAGGTTGTAATTCCTGCATGTTTGAATTTTATCACAAATATGTTAAAATTTCCCTGATTTTTGATTTTGAGGTTCAGATGTTTTTAAAGTCCGTTGAACTATATGGTTTCAAGTCTTTTGCAGACAGAACTAAATTTGAGTTTTCTGATGGTATTACGTCTCTTTTGGGTCCTAACGGAAGCGGAAAGAGTAATGTTGTAGATGCAATTAAATGGGTTTTGGGTACTCAGTCTCTGTCTCAGCTCAGAGCAGGAAAAAGAGAAGATGTAATTTTCAACGGTACAGACACAAGACGGATGATGCCTATGTGTGAAGTCATCCTGACTCTGAATAATGAAGAAAACATCCTCCGAATTGAGGCCAGTGAAGTTGAAATCAAGCGCAGAATGTTCAGAAACGGTGAAAATGAATATTTTATCAACCGTGAAAAAGTTCTTCTGAAAAATGTGAAAGATATGTTTATGGATACAGGTGTAGGAAAGTCTGCATACAGTATTCTTGAACAGGGAAAAATAGATCAGATTCTTTCTCTTAAACCGGAAGAAAGAAGATATATTTTTGAAGAAGCCGCAGGAATCAGCAGATTCAAACAGCAAAGCGAGGAAGCTTCAAGAAAACTTGAAAGAACTGATGAGAATCTCAAACAGGTAGAGATAATCTATCATGAACAGGAAAAGATTCTGAACTCCAGAAAAGGTCAGCTTGATAAAGTCCTCAAAAGCAGAGAACTGAATTCAAGAAAAGAAGAACTGGAAGTCGATCTTCAACTTTCCTATGTTCAGGCTTTAAGCAAACTTTATAAAGTCCGTGAAGAAGAACTCAATGCAAAGCAACTTGAATTTGACAAAATCGAAAGTGATCTCAATGAAAAGAAATCTGATTTGTCTTCCCAGCAGTCTGAACTTGAACAACTGAGAATCAACAGGGAATCCATCAATGCCGGTATATACAGAACAGAAGAGCAGATTATTGCCCTGAACAGAGAATCTGATATTTACAATGAAAGATTCCGCGAAGTACATCAGAGAACAAGAGAGGCTCAGTTTAAGGCACAGCAATTTGAAGAAAAGCTCAACAGGGACAGAATCAATCTTGAAGAAAAAGAAGAAAGTCTCAATTCTCTCAGAGATAATGTAGAGATTCTTAAATTAAGTATTCAGAAGGCTTCTAAAGACATAGATAATTGTCGTTCAGGTAAGGAGCAATACTCCTCTGAAATAGATGACATCAATGTTGAAAGCAATGGTCTTGCAGACGAAAGAATCCGTATTACAAATGAGATTTCCCAACTTGCCAATGAAATCACCAACAGACTGGAAGAAAACATAAAAGGTTGCGGTTACAGTACGGCTGTGAGAAATAAGGCGGAAAAAAGTCTTTTTGACGAACTCAGAAAAGCTTCTGCAGTTCTTAACGAAAGACTGAATTTTCTGCGTGAGATTTCAAGTGTGAAATTTGAAAAAGAAGTTTTTATTAAAGCTGTTGATGAAGCAGATGAAAGCATCAGAGCAGAACTTGATGAAATCAAAGGACTTTTTCAGGAATACAGCGGAATCATTCCTACATTTCTTGATGAGTTTATTTCTCCTCAGGGCACTCTTGCAAAGAAAGCAGAACTTGATAAGGCTCTTGAATCCACATACATGAAGGAAAATGAAAACAAAGAAAAAATCCTCCAGCTTTCGGAAGAGATTGACCGTCTTGAGAAACTGCTTATTTTAAAAGAAGGTGAGCTCAGTGACCTCAGACTTCAGTTGACACAGTATTCAACAAGAATTGAGTCTCTTTCCATTCAAATTTCCGAACAGAGAGATGCTTTGAAACAGGCTGAATTTGACTTTTCTGATGCAAGTCATAACATTCAGGCGGAAAAAAGCAAGGAAGAAGAAGCTCAACATCAGATTGAAAGAGTACAAAACAGCCTTTCGGATTTGAAAAATCTCATAAGCCAGCATAAATCCGATTTGGAACAGGTTAATGTCCAGATTGATGCAAAAACAATTGAGATAAACAAATACAACTCTGATTTCCAACAGAAGTTCAACAGAAAACAGATATTGATGACAGAGATTGCCACAGATAAAGCAAATCTTCTGAGTCTTAATGAAAGTATTCAGAAAGTTTATACGGATTTCTTTGACGAAACCGGTAAATCTTTAAGAGAATTCAATGACCATGAGATTACTGCTCCGGTAGAAGAACTTAAGGTTGACTTGGAAAGAGTCAAGAGAAAGATTCAGGATCTGGGTTACATAAACTTTATGGCAGAGGAAGAATATAACGAGGCAAAGAAGAATTATGACTTCTATAAGAAAAATGTTGATGATCTTACCAAAGCAAAACAGGATCTTGAACTTGTTATTTCTCAGATAAAAACAAAGAGTGAAGAGCTTTTCATTGATACATTCAAACAAATAAACAATGCTTTCAGTGAAATGTTCAGTACTTTGTTTAGCGGAGGAAATGCAAAACTTACTCTTGCAGATGAGGAAAATGTCCTTGAGTCAGGCATTGATATTCAGGCACAGCCACCTGGAAAGAAGATGGCATATCTTCCATCACTTTCAGGTGGAGAAAAATCCATGACTGCTGTTGCACTTTTATTTGCAACCTATATGGTTAAGCCGTCTCCTTTCTGTGTCTTGGATGAGATTGATGCTGCTCTTGATGCAAGAAACATCGGTTCATTTATGAAAGTACTGGAGAAATTCGGGGATAAGAGTCAGTTCATAATCATTACCCATAACAAGAATACAGTTCTCGGTTCCGACAGTCTTTTAGGAGTTACACAGCAGGAAGCAGGTGTTTCAAAGTTGGTTTCTTATAAGCTTAACAGTTCTGAAAACAAGATAGACAATCAGGAAGTTCTCAAAGGCTGATTTAGCTAAATTGACAACTCGCGTAAATTTATTATATAAATACTCGTTATGTTCGATTCTATCAGTGATAAATTTTCATCAATAATCCGTACTTTTCAGGGAAAGAGTAAACTCACCGAGAAAAATATTCAGGATGCTGTTGAGGAAATAAAGATTGCTCTGCTTGATGCTGATGTTAACCTCAGAGTTGTAAGACGTTTTGTAAACAGGACAATGGAAGAGGCTTTGGGAGATAAGGTTCTCAAGGCTGTTGATCCGGGTCAGCAGTTTGTAAAAGTTGTTTACGATAAGATGGTTCAGCTTTTGGGGGATGGAGACAATCAGAAACTCAATCTCAGAGGACCTGATACCGTAACTGTAATACTTATGATGGGATTGCAGGGTTCAGGTAAAACAACCACAACAGCAAAACTGGCTGCAAAACTGAATAAGGACGGAAGAAGGGTCATGGCTGCCGCTTGTGACCTTGTAAGACCTGCTGCCATTACACAGCTGGAAGTTTTGGGTTCACAGTACGGTTTCCCTGTCTATTCCGAACATGATTCAAAAAATCCTGTTTCAGTTGCTGAATCAGCATATAAAAAGGCTAAAAAAGAACAATATGACGTTCTGATTGTTGATACTTCAGGTAGAATGCATCTGGATGAACAGATGATGGCAGAGATTCAAAAGCTTTCTAAAGCTCTTAATCCTGACGAGAAGCTTTTCATTGCAGATTCCATGACAGGTCAGAATGCTGTTTCCATCGCTTCCGAGTTTGAAGAAAAGGTAGGTATTACAGGTGTAATTCTTACTAAGTTTGATTCAGATACCCGTGGCGGTGCAGCCTTATCTCTCAGGGAAGTTGTAGGAAAACCTATTAAGTTCATCGGTACAGGTGAAAAGGCTGAAGACCTTGAGATTTTCTATCCTGACCGTATAGCCAGCCGTATTTTGGGAATGGGTGATATTGTCACTCTTGTTGAAAAAGCTCAGGAAACTTTTGATATTGAACAAGCTGAGAAACTTCAGAAGAAGATGGCCAATAAGGAATTTGACCTTCAGGATTATCTTGATCAGCTTGAAAATATGACCAAGATGGGTGGAATAGATAAACTTATCGATATGATTCCCGGTGCAAAAGGCAATATTTTCGAAGATGACATAAACAAAAAAGAATTAATCAGAGAAAAAGCAATTATTCAGTCAATGACCTTAACAGAAAGGCAAAATATTTATATAATAGGTCCGGCGCGGAAGAAGAGAATTGCTTTGGGCAGCGGTACTTCCGTTGGAGAAGTAGGTCATCTGCTAAAAAAATTTGAAAAGTTGCGGCTGAACATGAAGAAGCTCGCTAAAAATAAACAATACCAGAATGCTTTGATGAAGCAGATGGGTATGAATTGAGTTCGCTAGGAGGAAAACGTGAGCGTAAGTATCAGACTGAAGAGATTCGGTACAAAGAAAAGACCTTATTACAGAGTTGTAGTTATTGATTCAAGAGAAGCTACTAAAGGCGCACCACTTGAGGAAATCGGTTTCTATCACCCGATCGAGGAAGAATCCAAACAGGTACAGATTGATGCAGACAGAGTATCATACTGGCTTTCAAAAGGCGCACAGCCTACAAATACAGTAAAGGGTTTACTTTCAAGACAGGGTATTCATATTACCAGAACTGCTTCTGTAAAGGAGTGATTCTGTGGAAAAGGAACTGGTAGAATATATTGTCAGATCCTTGGTTGATAATCCTGAACAGGTTGAACTTAACGTTATTGAAGGTGAAAAATCAACAATTCTGGAATTGAGGGTTTCTCCTGATGATATAGGTAAGGTAATCGGAAAAAAGGGCAGAATTGCAAAAGCTCTCAGAACTATTCTGAGTGCAACTTCAACCAAGACCGGCAAGCATGCCAGCCTGGAGATTCTTGACTGATCGGTATGAAACAGGTTCTTACAACCGGAATAATCAGATCCACGCATGGTATTAAGGGTTTTCTGAAAGTACGTCCTTATGCTGAAGACTTTTCACATTTTTTCAAATTAAAGGAAGTTACGGTTCAGAAATTCTCAAGACAGAAGAGTCTGGTTATTGAAAAAGTTCAGAATTTCAACGGAGAACTGTTAATTAAGTTTGAGGGAATAGATAATCCTGAAGATGCTAAATTGTTATCCGGTTGGGAGATACTGGTACCTAGAGAACAGGCAAGCAAGCTTGGAAAAAATAAGATATATACAGCAGACCTTTTGGGAATGAAGCTGTTATATGATAACGAAGAATCCGGAGAAGTCATTTCAGTTATGGAGGGTGCTCAATCCCTTTTGCTGGAAGTCCGTTGCAATGATTCTAAGATTCGCATGGTTCCGTACATGATTGGGATTTTTGTTGATGATGTGAATGTTGAAAACGGTATAATGAGACTTCTCAGAAAGGACTTAGTGCAGTGAATATTGATATTCTTACACTGTTTCCTGAAATGATTGAAGGATTCTTCACGAATTCTATCATGGCAAGGGCCGTTGAATCGGGAATAATTTCCTACAATTTGTTAAATTGGCGGGATTTTACAACTGACCGGCACCACAAGTGCGATGATTCACCCTTTGGTGGGGGTGCGGGTATGGTCATTAAACCCGAACCGCTCTTCAAAGCTCTAAATCAGCTTGACGCCATGAATAAGCGTGTTATCTACGCTTCTCCATCAGGGAAGCGGTTGACACAGGACTATGCCAGGGAATTAAGCCTTGAACCTGACTTGGTCTTCATCTGCGGTCACTACGAAGGTATTGACCAAAGGATAATCGACCGTTACGTTGATGATGAGATTTGCATAGGTGACTACGTAATAAGTTCAGGGGAAGTAGCCACCCTGGTGATTATTGATGCTGTTTACAGGCTTATAGACGGCGTAATCACGGATTCTTCACTAGATGAAGAGAGCTTCACCGGCCCGTTGCTGGAGTACCCGCAGTACACCAGACCGGAAACCTATTGCGGAATGTCTGTTCCTGATATATTATTGTCAGGGCACCACGCCAACATAGAGAAGTGGAGGCTGCTGAAAAGGCTTGAAAAGACCTTGTCTAACAGGCCTGATTTGCTTGACGGTGCATCTTTGGATGCAGATACCGCCAAAATTTTATAAGATATTAAATTGACCAAGGGGCTAAGTTAAAATGGACTTAATTAAGGCTATTGAAGAACAGCAGATTAAAGCTGATGCAGAAAATTTCCATATTGGAGATACTGTTCGTGTTTACTTCAAGATTGTTGAAGGTGCTACAGAACGTGTTCAGGTTTATGAAGGTACTGTAATTGCTAAAAACAATTCAGGTGTAAGAAGAACTTTTGTAGTAAGAAAGATTTCTTACGGTGTTGGTGTTGAGAGAATTTTCCCTCTTCATTCTCCTAGAGTAGAAAAGATTGAAGTAGTAAGACGCGGCAGAGTCAGAAGAGCCAAACTTTATTATCTCAGAAATAAAGTCGGTAAGAATGCCAAAGTACCTGAGCAGATTCGCGGTCATAAGGGCATTTGATTACTGTAATTTATTTTATATCAAGCGGAAGTCAGTCTTCCGCTTTTTTTATGGTTAAAACAATGATAAGTACTTCAGAAATAGGACAGCAAACAGAAATTTTTGTTTCAGATTTTCTTGAAAAATCCGGTTATAAAATTCTTGATAGAAATTTCAGATCCCAACTTGGTGAGATTGATATTATTGCATTTAAGGATAAAGAAATTTCGTTTGTTGAAGTTAAGAAAATGATTTCCTCATGGCAAATCAGTGATATTTCCAGAAAGGTGGATAATATAAAACAATTTAAGATCAAATCAAGTGCTTCTTATTATCTTGCCCAGAATAAAGATATAAAATATGATTTAATCAGCTTTGATGTGGCAGCCGTTTACGGAAACCGCATTGAATATTTCAAGGGAGCGTTCTGATGGCAGCAAAAAGACATAAGAATCATTCAAATATCAATAATGTCAATAAGACAGATGAGAATAGAATTCATCAGGTTTTTCCGGAAGTAGATGTTCCTCAGATTGTTGAACCTAATCCTGTCTGTTCAATTTGCGGTGAAAGTATCAGTGCAATTATTGAGGCAATTAAGGAAGAAGACGGTTCATACAGTCATTTTGATTGTGTTTTGGATAAACTGAAAAAACAATACAATGTTCAGGTTCCTGATAAAATTTCTTATGTAGGTCATGGTTGTTTTGCTGTTGTTTCAAAAAATGAAGACGGTTCTCTGTTTTTTAAAGAAAGAATTCAGTATGAAAACAATGAGACTTATGCTGCAATGAAGCAGTTTGTTGAGGATTCCAAGAAAAATGGATAAGAGCAGGGCGGCATTTCCCGGATCTTTTGATCCTCCCACTCTTGGTCATATTGATATTATCAACAGGGCATGCAATTTCTTTGAAAAAGTTTATGTGGTTATTGCTGTCAATCCTATAAAATCTTATATGTTTTCTTCTGATGAAAGAAGACAGATGCTTACTGATATTTTCAAAGAGAATAAGAAAATAGAAGTAATTGTCTGGGATGGTCTTACTGTAGATTTCTTAAAAAAGTTCAATGTGGGTGTAATTGTCCGCGGTTTCAGAAACAAAGTTGATGAAAAATATGAACGTAATCTGTTCAGTGTTTACAAAGCATCTTGTCCTCAGTTGGATTTCATGCTTTTGAAATCTGATCCTATATATGAAGATATCAGCAGCACTCTTGTAAAAGAAAAAGCTTGTAAAGGCTTTGACTTTAACAGTTTTGTTCCGGATTCCGTTAATTGTGAGATTGTAAAAAAAATATCTGTATGTTGACTTATTACGCTATTTTATATATTCTCACAATGTTGTAAAAATAAATTAATTATTGTCGAGGTAAAATATGGCAACACCAAAATATAAGACTTCTAAAGCAACAGCAGCTTCAAGAAAAGCTACCAACATGAGACTTGCTGCTCCTACACTTTCAAAGTGTACTAAGTGCGGCTCACTTATTCTCCCTCATCGTGTATGCCCTAAATGCGGTTATTATAAGGGTGTTCAGGTAGTTAATCCGGAGGAATAATCCATGGATAAAAACGAATTATTTGAAAAAGTTCAGTCAATCATTGCTGAAAAACTTGCAATAGATAAAGACTCTATTCAGATGTCTTCTTCATTTGTAAATGACCTTAAGGCTGACAGTATGGATATTCTTGATCTTGTCAGCGGTTTTGAAGAAGAATTCAATATTTCCATTCCTGATGAAAAAGGCAGAACTTTTGAGACAGTAAAGGAAGCAGTTGAATATTTGGCAACAATCGTCTGATTATGTTCAAAGTCATTGCAAATAAGGCTCCTGATATCTCTGATAAGAGAATGAAGGAGCTTTTATTATTTTGTAAAACAAACAATCTCAAATTCCATGATATCTCTCTTCTTGAGAATGCTCTGACCCATTCATCGTTTGCAAATGAAGCAAAAGATCCTAAGATTAAAGATAATGAACGTTTGGAGTTTTTAGGTGACAGTGTTCTTTCTTTAGCTATTTCTAAATGGCTTTATGAAAACATGAATGTAAATGAAGGTGAATGTACCAGAATCAGAAGTTTTGTTGTTAGTGAGGATGCCCTTTCAAAGGTTGCTTTAAATCTTTCTCTTGATAAACTCATTTTGATGGGTAAAGGGGAAGAGCAGACAGGCGGCAGACATAAAAAAGCTATTCTTGCTGATTGTACAGAAGCGGTTTTTGCTGCTGTTTTCATTGACAGAGGATTTGAGGCTGCCCGTCAATTTATCTTAAGTCAACTTATGGATGAAATAAAACTGGTTCTTGAAAACAGACATCATAAAGACTACAAGACCATGCTCCAGGAATATGTTCAGAAGAAGTATAAGATTGTACCTACTTACACTTTGGTCAGAACTGAGGGACCGGAACACAATCAATTATTTTATTATTCTGTTGAATTCAATAATAAAGTATTCGGTCCTGAAAGCGGTCATAATAAAAAAGATGCTGAGCAGAATGTTGCTCAACTTGCCTGCAAACAATTAGGACTGTAATCTTTTGACATTGACATACCCCCCCCCTGTAGGTTTAGACTGCTTTGAAGTATGTGTGCGTACGCGCACGTTTATTTATAGAAACGTATAATATAAGTGTGAGATGGTATGAAGAAAGGTTTAGGAAT
>JAZLMO010000066.1:0-13491 GCA_045598675.1 Sphaerochaetaceae bacterium | reverse complement strand
CCTGTAGTATCATACATGTTCAAAGGTATTGCAAACGATACAGTTGAAAAGACAAAGACAATTATTACAATTGAGCCAAAGATTGATGAGGCAGTAGCCTTTGAGAGTGGAAAAACAGGTTCACTTAAGATAAAGAAACTTACATATCTGATGTCAAAAGATCAGTTTGACTCAATAACTTCAGAATCTGATATAAAGAAGCTTAAGGTAACAATAAAGGTTGGCGGTCAGATATATACAACTGTAACAGATATAACATATACAGACTATCAGTATGGAAAAGCAGAATATGCTCCTATAGAAATCAAGAATATTAAAGTAAGTGACAGTGGAACAACACCTTCAGATATTGTTGTAGAGTTCATAGGAATGCAAGATGATGGAAAAACAACAGCAACAGATTGTGAAAAAGAAAACATATTTGCACTGTCATCACCAACAGATTCAGCGGTAGAAGTATACATACTCAACAATCTTGAGACAGAGCTTGAATCACTTGTAGTAGAGAACAAGACAATCGGAGTTGCAACTGTATACATCAATACAACTACAACTGATATGTTCCCGACGAAGTATGATACTATGCCAAGCGGATTGCTTTGTTTTACAGCATTGGAAGATAATTCAACTGTAAAACTATGTACTTGTGAACATTTATTTGTTTATCCTAAAGCTCCTACAGAAGAGAACCCATTATCTCCTGTTGAATTAGAATACTGCACAAGTGATGGAACATCATGGACAAAATATGAGTTCGGTACAAAAGCTACTACACAAACTGGTACTTATGTTACTTCTACATCTGAGGGTCCAATCATTACTCTTGCAAAAAAAGGGGATAAGGTATATTTCAGGGCAGGAAAGAATGGTAATGAAGGATTCTCTAATAAGGGTATAGGCTCGAATGACGAGAATTATTACCATTTCGTAATGAATGGTAAGATTGCTGCAAGTGGAAGTATCATGTATTTGTTAGATCCTTCCGGAGAAAGAACAGATATCCCGTCAGACTATTGTTTCTGTTACTTATTCAAAGGTTGTAATTCTTTGGTAACAGCGCCTGAACTTCCTGCTACAAGTTTGACTGACTACTGTTACTACAAGATGTTCGATGGTTGTACAAATTTAGGGACTGTTCCTGAATTGCCTGCTGAAGTAATGAAAGATTATTGTTATAGTTATATGTTCGAAGGTTGCAAGAGTATAACTAAAGCACCGGAATTGCCATCTCTTTCTTTGGCTGGCGGTTGTTACTACTATATGTTTAACAATTGTACGAGTTTAACTGATGCTCCGAATCTTCCTGCATTAACTCTTCAAGATTATTGCTACAACCATATGTTTAATGGCTGTACTTCATTAGTAAAGGCTCCTAAACTTCTTGCTACGACTCTAGCAAATGGCTGTTGTTCTAATATGTTCCGCGATTGTAGTTCACTGACAGAGGCACCTGAACTTTTTGCTGAAACTTTAGTAAAAGATTGTTATTTAGGTATGTTCGTTAATTGTAGCAAGTTAAGCTCGATTTCTGTTCATTTTAAAGAATGGAAGGAAACTTGGACAAACGATTGGATTATAAATGTTGCTTCAACAGGGACGTTTACTTGTCCGAAAGAACTTGAATTGAAATGTGATACGGATGGTTCTTCGAATAAAAATTTTATTCCGAAAAATTGGGATGTCGTATATTATCAATAGTTTTTTGATATCCAAAGCACTTTGGTTTTCCGAAGTGCTTTTTTTTGTTGTTCATCGAAAATAAATTAAAGATTCAATGAATAATGAAAGTTTGGTTTGTCGTGATTCAATTCGGGGTAATTGACATAATTTATGTAAAAAACTATATTTAGGTTAGATTTTAAAACGTTGTTTTAAGGGATCGAGATTTTCGGTCCCTTTTTTATGGAGTTTTGATGCTTATCAATGAAATTGTGAATAACGATTTGTATAAAGAAGTTTCAGAAGTTGCAGAACATATGGGTTTGGCAATAGTTGATGTTTCCAAAACAGTGCATAACTCGGATATTCATATTTCCATTACAATTTATTCCAACTCAAAAGAGACAGGAATTGACGACTGTGAACATTTCCACAGAACAATTCAACCAAGACTTGAACTTAAATACGGCAGAGATAATCTTTCCATGGAAGTATCTACTCCGGGCATTCAGAGATTATTTAAAGATTGTCATGAATTTTCAGTATTCACAGGTAAAAAAGTAAGAGTATATGTTTTGTCTCTTTCATCTTATGTGGCAGGAATAATTTCAGAAACTGATGACACATCGGTTATTCTTTCAGATGTCCATATAGAAGATAATAACAAAGATTTACAAGAACTTAAAATTGAATTTAAAGATATACAGAAAGCAAAACTGGAATATGTTTTTGCTTCAAAAAAGGAGAAACATAATGTCTGAACTCAGAGATGCCATTGATGCAATGGTTAATGAAAAAGGTATTTCACTGGAATTAGTCAAGGATACTATTGAACAGACTCTAAAGGCAACTTATAAAAACAAATTTCATACTGATGAAAATGCAGTTGTTACTTTTGCAGACGATTACAGTTCAGTTGAACTTGCTTCAAGAAAAACAGTTGTTGCTGATGAAGATTTTTCCGATGATGTAATGGAAATTTCACTTTCAGATGCACTTGAACTTACAGATGAAGCGGAAGTAGGTGATGAATTGCTTATTTCAATTGATCCCAAGACTTTCAACCGCGGACAGATTCAAACAGGAAAACAGAGAGCTCAGAGTCAGATAAGAGAAATTCAGAAAGATGAGTTATATTCTGAATTCAAAGGCAAAATCGGTGAAATCATCAATGGATATGTTCAGACTATTCATGAAGACGGAGATATGATGATTGATATAGGAAGAACCTCCGGTTATCTTCCCAAGAAAAATCAGAGCCCTAAGGAAATCTATCAGAAAGGTGACAGAATCCGCTGTTTTGTTGAAAAAGTAAGTCCGGATGAAAAAAACGATAAGAATATTCGTGTTCTGCTTTCAAGAGCCAGTGTTGATTTCATAAAGAAACTTTTCTTCATTAATGTTCCTGAACTTTCTGCAAAAGATCCGGGGCTTGAGATTGTCAACATAGTACGTGAACCGGGCTATAGAACAAAAGTTGCCGTATGGTCTAAAAAGTCTGATGTAGATGCTGTAGGTACCTGTGTAGGTTTGAAGGGTGTTCGTATTCAGACAATTATGAAAGAAATCGAAGACGAAAGAATTGATGTTGTCAAATGGGATCCGAATCCTCTTGAATTCATTTCAAATGCTTTGTCTCCGGCAAAAGTAGATAGAATTTATGTTACTGATTATGACAAAAAATCAGCGGTTGCAATTGTTGACCCAAGCCAGCTTTCTCTTGCTATTGGTAAACAGGGACTTAATGTAAGACTTGTAAACAGAATGTGTGACTGGTTGGTTGATGTAAAGACTCAGGAAGATTTTGAAAGCATGCCTATTTTCGAACAGGCAAGAGCTGCTGCTGATGCTGCTTTCTCAACAGATCTCAATAATGTTGAAAATATTACTGATAATAATGATTATTCAGATGATGAAGGTCTTTCACTTTATGAATATCTTGATAAAGAACTTGCAGACAGACTTTCCAAACATGATATTCTTTATGTTGAAGATTTCCTTGAATATTCCGATGAAGAATTAAAGGACCTCGGAGATATTACTGACGAGGAAATTTCAAAAATCAAAGAAGTAATCAATGAAAATGTTGAATTTGTTGACAGCGAATCAGAAGATTCAGAAGAAGTATTTGAATGTCCTGAATGCGGATATCAGATTAAGATGGGAATGACTGAATGTCCTAATTGCCACGTTGCAATCAGTTTTGAAGAGGAGTGATTTAAATAGATGCCAGAAGATAATAAGCCAAAGGCAACATTGATTAAGCAAAGTCGTCCTGCTGAAATTAAAGTTGTTCAGACAACTCCTGTTGAAAAGAAAAAAGTTGTTGTTCTCAAGAAGAAACCGGTAGTTGTAGTTAAAACTCAGCCTGTTGTTGAAGAAGTACCTGAACCGGTAATGGAAAAGGTTGTTGAGCAAGTTCCTGAAATTAAACCGGTTGAGAAAAAAGTTGTTACAGAAAACAAGCCTGATGTTGCTGTTAAAAAGGTAGTTAAACGAGTTTCGGCTGCAAATACTGTAATCAACAATGGCCCTGTAATTATTTCAGGTGCAAATTTGCCTCCTATTCTGCCAAAAAATTCTGTTCAGACAAAATCTTCAGGTCCGGTAGGGTCTGTCGGTGGAGTAAATTACGGTAAGGACGGTCAGATAATTAGACCGAGGTATCAGAAATCTCAGAACCAGAACGGCGAAAGAAAACCTATTACCGGAACTTATACTCCAAGGGGTAATCAGAAAGGTCCTTTTAATAAAGATTTCAAACGTGACGGTAACAATAATTCCGGTTTTAAACCCGGATTCAATAAAGGACCGTCCAGAGGTGGCTTTGGCGGAGAATCACTACCTGAAGGGAAGAATAAAAGAGTTTTCTCTAAAGATAAAGGTCGTGACAGACGTCATGAACAGAAGGACGATGAGTTTGAACTGAAACAGTACGGAAATAAAAAGAAATCCAATGAACCTGTTGCCGTTGTTTCAAAGAGTATTGATATTATGGCATCTGTTACAGTCAGTGATCTTGCCAAGAAAATGAATATCAAGGCATCTGAAATCATCAGTAAGCTTTTCTCAATGGGTATGATGGTTTCAATAAACCAGAGTATAGACAGTGATACTGCTACAATTATTGCCGAAGAGTACGGATGTCAGGTACATCTCATTGATCTTTATCAGGAAACTGTTATTGAAAGTGAAAAAGATAAAGATGAAGATATTGTTTCCAGAGCTCCGATAGTAACTGTAATGGGACATGTAGACCATGGTAAAACCAAATTGCTTGATGCTATCAGACAGACAAATGTCGTTGAAGGCGAATTCGGTGGAATTACTCAGCATATAGGTGCATATAAAGTCTGCATTCCTGATAAAGGCGATATTGTATTTCTTGATACACCGGGTCATGCTGCGTTTACTTTAATGCGTGCACGCGGTGCTCAGATTACTGATATTGTAGTCCTTGTCGTTGCAGCAAATGATGGTGTTATGCCGCAGACTCTTGAAGCTATTGATCATGCAAAAGCGGCTAATGTTCCTATCATTGTAGCAATTAATAAGATCGATCTTCCTGAAGCTAAACCTGAAAGGGTTATGCAACAGCTTTCAGACAGGGGATTGATGCCTGAAGAATGGGGCGGCAGTACTTTGTATTGTCAGATTTCTGCAAAACAGAAAATCGGAATAGAAAATCTTTTGGATACTATTCTGTTACAGGCTGAAATGATGGAGCTTAAGGCTAATCCTAAAGTCAGAGCAGAAGGTAAAGTCCTGGAAGCCAGAATTGACCAGGGACGTGGTATTGTTGCTTCTGTTATGGTTCAGAGAGGTACATTGAAACAGGGAGATTATTACGTTGCAGGAATTTATTCAGGCCATGTAAGAGCTCTGTTTGATGATCATGGAAGAAAAATCAAAGAAGCCGGTCCTTCAACACCTGTCGAAGTAATCGGTCTTTCAGATGTTCCCAATGCCGGAGACCCTATTCAGGTTTGTGAAGATGAAAAACAGGCCAGAATGATAGGTGCAAAACGTCAGGAACTTGAAAGACTTAATCAGGCAAACAGATTCAAGAAAGTTACTCTTGAAAATATGTTTGAAGTCATGCATGAAGGAGAAGCCAAGGAACTTAACCTTGTAATCAAGGGAGATGTTCAGGGTTCTGTTGAAGCCCTTCAGATGGCCCTTGAAAAACTCAGTACTCCTGAAATCAAGGTAAGAGTTATCAGAGCTGCCGCAGGTCCTATTATTGAGGATGATATTAACCTTGCATCTGCCAGTGAGAATCCTGCATTGGTAATAGGATTTAATGTAAGACCTACAAGTAAGGCTCAGTCCAGAGCAGATGAAGAACATATTGAAATCCGTAAGTACAATATCATTTACAATGTTGTTGATGATGTTAAGGCTGCAATGGAAGGAATGCTCTCTCCTGAGAAGACAGAAATTGATGTAGGTTCTGCTGAAGTAAGACAGGTATTCAAAGTACCTAAAGTAGGTTTGATTGCCGGTTGTTATGTTCTCGGCGGTTATGTCAGAAGAAATAACTACTGCAGAGTTGTCAGAGATAATATCCAGCTCAGTAAAGAATTGCTTAAGATTTCTTCATTAAAGAGATTTAAAGATGATGCCCGTCAGGTCGATGCCGGATTTGAATGCGGCATAGGAATTGAGAATTTCCAGGATATCAAAGAAGGTGATATCATCGAGTTTGTTGAAATCCAGGAAACTGCAAGAAAACTTGAAGATACCGGAGTGATTATCTGATGAGCGATTATATTCAGAACAGATTGCAAAGTCGTATCATACAGGCTGTTAATACCCTGATAGTTAACGGAGAAATTAAAAATCCCAAACTGTCAAGGTTTGCCGGTATTTCAGATGCAACCATATCCAAAGATAATGCTTATGCCACTTTATATGTTAATTGTCTTGATGAAAAACAGTTGAATAATTCAGTAAAAGCGCTGCAATCAGCGGCAGGTTTTATTCAGTCAAGATTAGCAGGGGTTCTGAAAACAAAAAATACTCCCAAGCTTACCTTTCTGGCGGATGAAACATATATCAATGCAAAGCATATGGATGAATTGTTGGATTCGCTAAAGACAAATGAACAATAAAGATGCAATAGTTCTAATCAACAAAGGACCTTCAGTTACTTCTTTTTCCTGTTTGAACTATGTAAAAAAAACAGTAAACAGAAAAACCGGACATTGCGGAACTCTTGATAAATTTGCAACCGGTTTGATGATTGCATTGTGCGGAAAATATACAAAACTAAACAGCCGTTTCATGGGTTTGGATAAAACCTATATTGCAACCATTATGTTCGGAAAGGAAACTGACACATTGGATCCTGAAGGGCAGATTATTGATTCAAAACCTGTTCCTTCTATTGAAACAATCAATGATTCCGTTAAAAAACTTAAAGGTAAAATTTTACAGATTCCACCCGTATACAGTGCTCTTCATGTAAACGGTAAGAGAAGTTATCAACTTGTTAGAGAAGGAATAAATGTTGAATTGAAGAGTCGTGAAGTTGAGATTTTTGATTATGAAATCATCAGTTATGAAGAGCCTTTGCTTAAAATTTTATTGCATGTTTCAAAAGGTACTTATATCAGATCTTATGCTCACGATTTAGGTCAATTATGTTCAAGTTGCGCTTATGTTACGGAACTTAAAAGAATTCAGATAGGTCCTTTTAAGCTTGAACAGGCAATTGATTATTATGATATGGAAAAACTTTCTTCTCTGAATACTGATTCTTCAGAAGATTATTTAAATGCTTTGGATGCATACATAAAACCCGGAAATGATTGAAAAAGAATTCTGTGCAGAAATATTTAAAACTACTCCTTGTGTAATTTCCATAGGTGTCTTTGACGGATTGCATTTAGGTCACAAAAAAATACTTGAATCATGCAGGGATCTTGCAAAAAAACTCAATGCAAAAAGTGTAGTGATTACCTTTAATGTCAACCCTAAAATGTCTCTTGGATTGAAAAACAAGTCAGATGCCATCATTTCTGATGAAGAAAGAGATAATTTATTGAATGATTTAGCTTTAGATTATCATTGTGTAATTGACTTTTCTTCTTATATGAGTAAACTTTCAGGTGAAGAGTTCATGGCCTTGTTATGTACGTCGTACGATGTCAAAGCCATGGTAGTGGGTGAAGACTTCAGATGCGGTAATTCTGCATCCTATGCTTCAGTTAAAGAAATTGAAAAGTTTCTTTCCCGTTTTACTTCATCTGCTTTTCTTAAAGTAGTTCCCAGCGTTCTCATAGACGGAGAAGTTGTGAGCAGCTCTTTGATTCGCAGGTGTCTCTTAACAGGTGACCTGAAAAAGGTAGAAAGGTTGCTTGGCAGACCGTATATTCTCCGTCAGGAGTCAGATATCGGCTGTTAAAAAAAATTTTTCCTTGGGAGTGTAACACAGTGGTTACAAAGGAAACAAAACAGGAACTCATTGCCAAGTTCGGTGGCAATGAAAAAAACACAGGTGCTGTTGAAGTACAGATTGCTCTTCTTACAGCAAGAATCAATGATCTTCAGGGTCATTTCAAGGCTAATCCTAAGGATCATGCTTCAAATCGCGGTCTTCTTAAGATGGTCGGTCAGAGAAGAAGACTTTTAAAGTATGTTAAGAATTCCGATATCAATAAATATCGTTCATTGATTGAAGAACTTGGACTTAGAAAATAAGTTCTGTTTTATCGGCTCCGGTTATTACCGGAGCTTTGTTGCGTTTAAGCAAAGAACAAAAAAAAGAAAGAGGAAGTGAAGTTATGTCAGAAGTAAAACAAGTTTCAGTCAAACTTGGCGATGATTATCTGGTATTCGAAACAGGTAAAATCGCAAAACAGGCTAACGGTGCTGTCTATGCTCACTATGCAGGTTCTGCAGTTATTGCAACAGTATGTTGTTCTGATGAGCCAAGTGAGTTGCTTGATTATGTGCCGGTTTCAGTAGAATACAATGAAAAGTATTATGCAGCAGGTAAGATTCCCGGAGGTTTCCTTAAGAGGGAATCCAAACCTAAAGATAAGGAAATTCTCGTAAGCCGTCTTATTGACCGTCCTATGAGACCTTTGTTTGAAAAAGCTTTCAGCCGTGAAATTCAGATTGTTCCGACTGTTATATCAGCAGATCAGGTAAATACACCTGATATTATAGCAATCAATGCAGCATCTGCAGCAGTTACTATTTCCGATATTCCATTTAACGGTCCTATTGCAGGTGTCAGAGTTGCTCTTATTAACGGAGAGTATGTTATAAATCCTACATTTCAGCAGATAGAAGAAGCTGATCTTGATATTGTTGTTGCGGGAACCAGAGATGGTATAACAATGGTTGAAGGTGGTGCACATGAAGTATCTGAACAGAACATGCTTGATGCTATTGCAGCCGCTCAACCTGTTATTACAAAACTCTGTGATGCACAGCTTGAACTAAAGAAACTTGCCGGAAAGGAAAAGTTGCCTGTTCTTACAGAAGAAGACAAAGATCTTTCATGGCTTGAACCTATAAAGAGTTTTGCTGAACCTCTTGTAAAAGAAGCATTCAGAGGAACAAGTAAAGTCGCTCGTCATGACAATGTTGCAAAAGTCAAAGCCCTTGTTAATGAAAAGTTTGCAGATGTTCTTTCAGAGCATGAAGATTCATCTTCCGAACTTGCAAAATTGTTTGATGATTTGGAATACAATATTTTAAGATCTTCAATTCTTTACGAAGGTGTAAGAGTTGACGGTAGAAAAGTAACTGAAATCAGACCTATTACCTGTGAAGTAGGTGTCTTGAGCAGAACTCATGGAAGTGCTCTCTTCACAAGAGGAGAAACACAGAGTCTTGCTGTAACAACACTTGGGACGGTTCAGGATGAACAACTTTTTGATAACATTGACGGAGATAAGAATTACAGTAACTTCATGTTACATTATAATTTCCCTCCGTACTCAGTAGGTGAAACAGGAAAGCTTACAACCGGAAGAAGAGAAATAGGTCATGGTCATCTTGCCCAGAGAGCTCTTCAGGCAGTAGTACCTGCAAAAGATGAATTCCCTTATACCGTAAGAGTGGTTTCTGAAATCATGGAATCCAACGGTTCTTCATCCATGGCTTCTGTTTGCGGTGGATGTCTTTCACTTATGGATGCCGGTGTTCCTATTTCCAAACCTGTAGCAGGTATTGCAATGGGTCTTATTACAGAAGGTGCAGATTATTCCAAGTATCAGATTCTTTCCGATATTCTGGGAGAAGAAGATCATTTGGGTGATATGGACTTTAAAGTTGCCGGAACCAGAGACGGTATTACTGCATTCCAGATGGATATTAAAATTGCCGGAGTTACACCTGAAATTATGAGTAAGGCTCTTCAGCAGGCCAAAGAAGGCAGATATCACATTTTGGGAATTATGGAACAGACTCTTGCCGGTCCGAGAAGTGAAGTAAATAAGTATGCTCCTAAGATTCTTACAACAAAAGTTGATGAGGAAAAAATCGGTGCAGTTATAGGAACAGGTGGAAAAACCATCAAGGGCATTGCCCAGGTTACCGGTGCTGAAGTAAATATTGATGATGTAGGAACAGTGACAATTTACGGAAAGAATGCCGCTTCTGCTCAGGCCGCTCTTGAAATGGTTAAAGCTATAATTGAAGAACCTGAAGTCGGAAAGGTATATCAGGGTACTGTTAAGAGAATTATGGACTTCGGTGCCTTTGTTGAAATCCTTCCTGGAAAAGAAGGTCTTTGTCATATTTCAAAACTTGCCAGAACAAGAGTTGAAAATGTATCAGATGTTCTTGAAGTCGGACAGGTTATTCCTGTAAAGCTTATTGAAGTTGACAGAACCGGCGGAAGATTAAGTCTTTCTTATGTTGATGCAATTGATCCTGATGGAGCAAAAAGTGAATCCAAAAATGAAGAAAAGTCAGAGAAATCCGGCAAACCTCATAAAAGATTTCATAAAGGTTGAATATGGGAAATAGCTGCAAAGTAAAAATTCAGCTTAAAGACGGAGCAAAGGCTCCCGTATACAGTTCTTCTCAAGCAGCAGGCGCAGATATCTGCGCCTGTCTTGATAATGACTATATTCTTCAAAGCGGTAAAAGAGCTGTTATTCCAACCGGAATATTCATGCAACTTCCTGTCGGTTATGAAGCTCAGATCAGACCAAGATCAGGACTTGCTGCAAAATTCGGAATTACTGTCTTAAATACTCCCGGTACAATTGATTCTGATTATCGCGGAGAAATCAAGATAATTTTAATAAATTTATCTGATGAAGATTTTATTATTCATCACGGTGACAGAATTGCTCAAATGGTTATTGCTCAGCATGAAACAGTAACATTTGATGTTTGTTTATCTTTAGATGATACAGAACGCGGTGACAGCGGTTTTGGTTCTACAGGTATTAAAAGTTGAAGTATAAAAGTTCATTTAATAAATTGAATTATTATATAGGAAGAGAGTATTTACTCTCTTTCTTTGTTTCTTTTATTTTTTTCTTTTTTATATTCTTTGTTAATCAGATTCTTGTAATTGCTCAGAAAATCATGCTGAAGAATGTAAGAATTTCAGATGTTTTTACCTTGGTAATTCTTGCTATCCCGCAATTTCTCATGTATACCATGCCTTTCAGTTCTTTATCTTCTGCCAGTATGGTAATAGGTAATTTTTCATCACAAAACGAAATTCTGGCATTCAGATCCAATGGTATACATACTGTAAGAATATTTTTTCCTATTGTTTTTGTTTCTGTATTTATTTCTATCGGAACATTTTTCATAGCAGATAAACTTATACCTTATACTGCGATGCAGTACAGATATCTTTATTCGCGTATGATTCAGAATATTCCTACTTTGGAATTGGAAAGTTATTCAACAACACAATTCGGGAATATCATAATTTCGAACGGAAAAGTTGAAGGAAATGTTATCAATGATGTAATGATCTTTGATGACAGTGTTCCTAATGACAGTAGAATTATAGTTTCAGATAAAGCTGAAATCTCAGTCAGGGATATTAATAAATTCCTGTATCAGATAGATCTTGATAATCCTGAAATATTTATCACAGATGCTGATTCCAAACAGAATTTTTCTATTGCAAAGGCTTCTCACCTTACTCTTAATATTGATCTTGCTTCAAACTCGGATGCTCTTGTTTCAATAAATCCTTCTCAAATGTCATTACAGGAACTTAAGAATCTTATAGTCGAAAAAGAACCTGAACATATAAGAGAACTCAGTAATAATAATTATGATATTGCCCTCAGACAGATTGCAGTAGGTAAGGATTTGATAAAAATTGAAAATAATGAATCTGGTGAATTCAGTTCTTCTGTAAATAAGTTGATATATGATTATAAAGAATACGAGGACAGCAGAAATTTTCCTGCATACAGTTTCTATTATCAATATTTTAAAAGCGAATATCATAAGAAAATAGCACTTTCCGTTGCCTGTACTATTCTTGTATTTGTTGCTTTTCCGCTTTCTTTTTTCAAAATCAGATACGGAAGATTGGTAGGTTTCGGATTATCAATGTTCTGTGCTTGTATTTACTGGTTTTTCCTTTATTATATGCATTTGACAGCGGTAAATTCTGCAATCAATCCTGCACTTTTGCTTTGGATGCCTAATGTGGTAATCTTTATCTGCGGTTTGTTGTTAATTAAGATGTTGGGTAGAAATTGAAAGTATTAACAAAATATTCAATTCATTCTGTTCTCAGAGTAGGAATAATATCTACACTATTGGCTGCATTGATGCTGATGGGAATAGATCTTTTTAAAAACTTAGATTTTTATACAACAAATTTAGTCAGCGGAAAAGAAATATTGTTAATTACATTATTATATTTTCCCAATGCTTTTTTGATAGGTCTCGGTCCTTCTTTTCTCTTTTCCGTAACATATTTTCTCTCTATGTTAAGCGCCAGCAATGAAATGATTTCAATATTGAACAGCGGTATCAATTTTAAACAATTCCTGATTCCGATTATATTCACTGCTGCATTGGTTTCTATAATGTACTTTGCAATCAATGAAACCGTAGCTATCAGGTTTCAGAACATAAAAGAAGCAAAAATGCATATAATAGATTCTTCAGCCGAGCAAACGGATACTAATTCCAATATTGCTATCAATAATGAAGACAATACATTGATAATTCATGCTTTGAATTATTTTGATGAAAACAAATCATTACTTAAAGTTTCAATTATTGAAAAAGATACAGAAGGAAAACTGCTCAGAAGATTTAATTCTCATAATGCTGTCTGGAATCAGGATAAATCTGATTGGGTTCTTAAGGATGTATATATTTATACTCCTTCCTTAGAACTAGAAGATGCCTTGATTGAGCATTTTGATGAATATGAATTATCTGTTTTCAATATCCATCCTGAATTGTTTAAAAACATATCTGATGATATTTCCAAAATGTCTTTGCCTTTGGCTCGGGAATACCTTCATAAAATTAGGAAAATAAACAGATCTCAGTATGCTTCTTTAGGTACGGAGTATTACAAAAGACTACTCAGCTGTTTTACACCTTTTGTTATGATGATAATTGCATGCAGCATGAATTACAGGTTTAAGAAGAACGTATTGTTTTTCAGTATTTTATGTTCTGTTTGCACTGCTGTTGTATATTATGTAATTCAGATGATTACATTGATGCTAAGTGATCAGGGAGTTATATACCCGGCACTTGGGATGATTATTCCGTTTGTATCTATTATTTTTTTAACTGGTTTATTATCTGTTTTTGTGAGAGATTGACATGGATAAGATTTTTACATTGCATCATAAGTATATAAGT
>JAZLMO010000065.1:0-56900 GCA_045598675.1 Sphaerochaetaceae bacterium | reverse complement strand
GTTTCGTTATTAATTTTTACAATCTTGAAAAGCAGTTCAACAGCATCTTTCAAGTATTCAGAATTGTCAAATGCACCAAGAATATCTAATAAATGACGATTCATTGTGATAGATGAATTTGCCATTAATTCAGCGCGAGACTGTACAAACGACAGAGCCTTCAATGGAAAAAAAGGACAAAAGAATGCAAGATAATCAACATATTCGTCATTGTTCATTTGGTCTTCTGTAAATGTAACAGAATTAATCTCTTTTTTGATGAAATCAAATATTTCTTCGCTGTTAAAAACAGAAAGAATAGAATTGACCGTGTTCTTTGTTGAATACGAATTTTGAAAAAATCTTTCTTGGATGATAGTTTTTAGTGAAATTGTTTTATTGTCGATAAAAACATGTTTGAGAAGAAAACATTGTAATGATGGATCCGGCAGGGAAACTACACTTTTCTCTTTATTGAGAAGCTCTATCGAAACTAAATACTTTGCCTCATTTATAAATTCCTCTTTTGATACTCCAATGGTAGTTAGTATAGAAGCTAACGGTGTTAGATTATTTAGATTGATTTTGTTCTCAAATGCTATTAATCCCAAAACCTTAAGAGATAAGTCTTTTCCCCTAAAGTTGAATAATATTGAAGAATAATAGTTATCATACAGCTGTGAAGCATCACGTATAGAGGACAGTTTTTGTTTTGTCAAAGCCAACTCTGAGCTTAATACAATTAGTCTTGGGTTTCCTTTTGAAATCCGCCATATTGCATCAATGTATTCTTGGTTTTGAATATTAAATATCTTTTTTATAAACAGTTTTGTTTCATCTCTTTTGAAAGGAGATAAAACAACTTTTTTAATATTCGTAAACTTAGATAGTTCGCAATAAACCTCATTTGCAGCATATTTTCGAACAGTAGCAATTATTGTTACTGTTTTATCCGTATTTAGATAAATATCACTGATAGATTTTAATTGACTCAATTCATTTGCGTCATCAATAAAAAGAATTACATTCTTCTCAGTTGAGTCCTCTATAACTTCTTCTAAATCTCTAATCGAAATCTGAGAATTACCTTTTATACAAATAGTTAAATACTGTTGTTTGGATAAGATTTGACAAATCTCAACAGCAAATCTAGTCTTCCCAATCCCTGGGTTCCCAAATATGATAAGACTATGTCCTTTTTGGATATCTTCTACGAGTGTCTGAGAATTATTGTCCCTATTGAAGAACTCTATGTTTAATCTTGGAACTATTTTGTTTCGTTCATGTTGTGCCATAAATTCTTCTAAAGAATAAATGCCATCATATGCAATATTGATTCCAAGGTTTGCCCGGGCAAGTCTTGCATACTTGAACGGGTTATTAAAGATTGTATTTGATATTTCTTCTAGACTGAGAAATCTGAACTTAATATTGTATTTCTCACAGAACTTTGTACTTTCTGATAAAACAGTATCATCAGACAAAGCCTGATTGTAACAGTAAATTATTTGCTTAATTTTAGGGATGGGTATGCTATGTTTTTTTGAATCAACGCATTTTTCCAAGTCCGATAAGACTTTTCTCTTTAATTTAGTTTTTTGAGTGGTGTCTTCTACAAAAATAAAACTTCCATTCTCATCTTGACATATATGGTCAGGGGTCCCAAGTTTTGTTTTATTTGTTCCTGAAACACTTCCTAGAGAAGCATTAAACCTTAATCCTTCAATTGAGAGATACTGTTCACAAAATGTTTGGAATTCTCCCGCATCTAGGCTTTGTATTTTTTGTTTTATTGTATTGATATTCACCATCATCACTTTAATAATATTACTTGAATTGTTGATTGTCATTAAAATTGCCGTGATTTGGTTAAATTGCACGAAGCGGATGAATCACATTTTATAGGTAGTATTGAAGAGATATGAAATAAATAAATGACTAGCAAAACCGTCAATGATCTGAATAGTTCTTAGTTTGTACTATTGTGGTGTCGGACTAGAGACGTAAAACCTATATCATTTCGTCTGCTGGAGACCTAAAACCCGGAAAACTTGACTGCTTGAGAAAAATCAAGTAAATTAAAGATGCAGGTTGAAATAGACGCTGCCTACAAGTGGTCTACGATCCTTAGGTTTAAGCGTACTGTAAGTACGTCGCCCACTTGGAAAGCCACCCGATTGGGTGGTTTTTTTGTTATTTGGAGCAATTATGGACATTTTCATCTATTCTGATGAATCAGGTGTATTTGACAATAAACACTATAAAACATTTGTTTATGCAGGGCTTATTTTTACTGATGTTCAACAACAGGCTCTTATGAGTAGAAAATATGTTTCCGCAGAAAAAAACAAGCGCAAGAAAAAAAATTATGCAAACTTGAGTGAATTAAAGGCTTTCTACCTGAAATATGATGATAAAAATGATTTATATAAACTTTTGAAAGATATCCCAAAATTTGCAGTTGTAATTAATCAGAATAAACTTGATTCAAAACGGGTATATGAAAGTCCAAAAACAAAGCAACATTATCTTGATTTTGCATATGTTTCTTCTGTTAAAAAAGCATTCGAAAGTCTTGTGGCAAAAGGAACTCTGTTAAGAGATGATGAAATAAACTTTCATTTTTTTGTAGATGAACACTCTACAGCCAACGATGGTAATTATGATTTAAAAGAAGTTCTCTTAAAAGAGCTGAAAGAATCTGTAAGTAGCTTTTCTGTTCCTTTATTTCCAAAGACACAAAAAGTATCATTACAATTCTGTAAATCGGATTTTAATCCGTTAATCAGAGCTGCCGATATTGTTGCAAATACTGTTTATTCCGTTTATAGAGAAGATTCTGACTATTCAAAAGATATTACTAAAGATTTCGTTTCAGTAATATTCCTTCCATGACTATTAACCACCCCGGTTTCCGAGTTTTTCTTGTTACAAAGTTACACTCCTTGGAGTGTGTAACTTATGTAACTGAATTAAAACGGGGTGTAATAATCAACTTATCCTTTTCACATTTGATTATTACTTCGGCTCCGATTTCAAAACCACATTCCTTTAGCCATTTACCGGAAAGTTTGAGGTATGGAATCTTCTTATCATGGAAATCATATGCATAACTTATTTTGAGATTTCTGTCTTTCATAGCGCTGTCCTTATACCAATTCTTGAATTAGATTTGTCTGAACATCAGAGATTTGACGCATATCTGACGGGGTAAGATGCAGATAATGATCCGTCATCTTTTCAGATTCATGCCCAATTGCGGCCCTTATAACATCACCACTCACCCCGGAGGCTACAAGTCTTGTATTGAAGAAATGCCTGAAGCTGTGAAATGAAAGATGTTCTTCTTTGTAGTCAATAGATGATTCTTTCATGTGTTTGACCAATGGTTTTGCAATACTTCTTGGATCAATAGGAAATGAACCATTACAAGAAAATAACAGGTCGTATTCGGATATGTTTTCTATTATCTGTTTAACAGCGGGGTGAAGTGGAACATAACGTGTCTTGCCGGATTTTGTAGATTTGAAGCCTTCATGGTCATTCCAAGCTCTGTCTACAATGATGAAATCATCTTTGATGCGGTCTCTTGTCAGCGCTCTTATTTCACCAAGACGCATACCGGTTGTAGCAGATAAAAGACAGGCAGCATAAGAATATTTCTCTTTCCAGGGTTGTCTAAACAGCTCTGTAAGCTCTGACACAGTAAAGCTTCCTCTCTGTGCTCCGTTGTTATAAAGGCGTTTTACAGTGGTACAGGGATTCTTATTGATGAGATTTCTGGAGACAGCATTATCCATCATTTGATTTAAGACAACATAGCAGAAGTTTGATCTACTGTGGCTTAGATTCTCTGATGTAGGTAGATTAACAAGCCAGGTATCAATCAGTGCTGGAGAAATATCGGTTATCTTGTATTCTCCGAAGACGGGGTTGATGTACTTGTCTAAGACGATTCGGCATTCAAGTAAGTATTGTGATGAAAGCTTTTTACCCCGTTTAAGTTTTGCTTGATAGATAGGGCATGTGTCTCTAATCCAGAAAGCTTGAGCAAATTGTTTAAACTAAAGCTTGTGATCTTGGATGAATGTATATTCATCGGATAGAAGGTCACTGACAACTTGAAGAGCTTTTTGTTTTGAAATTTGACCTGTAGATTTCTGAGCTCTTGTGCCATCCGGTTTGTAGTACCAGAAGTAGTAGATTTCTCTACCTTTGACATCCTTTTTGAACAGACCGATTTTCCCGTTTTCAGTCATGTTTTCTTCCTTGTGATGCTGGAATTTGTTAACACTTTTGTTAACACCACTCAAAATGAAGAATTAGGAATAAAAAAATTCCTACCACAAATTCTTACTGTGATAGGAATTATTTTTTGAGACCGGGAAGATTCGAACTTCTGACCCTCAGATCCGCAATCTGATGCTCTATCCAGCTGAGCTACGATCTCATGTGCGAGGAAATGATAGGAGTTTTCAGCTTTCTTTTCAAGGTGTATATTATGTATAGGAGATTGAAATGCTTTTTTTTAACTGTGATTACAATAACGGATGTCATCCTGAAGTACTGAAAAGGATTGTGGAAACAAATGATGAATTTACAGATTCATATAATCTTGATAAGTATACTGCTTCTGCAATTGAGAAGATAAAAGACACAATAGGTTGTCCCAATGCCAAAATTTACTTTCTCGGAGGAGGAACACAGACAAATTCTGTGGTTATTGCTTCTTATTTAAGAGAATATCAAGGTGTTTTGGCAGCACAGACAGGGCATGTAAATGTTCACGAATCCGGTGCAATTGAATACACCGGACATAAAGTCCTGACACTGCCTCAGTATGACGGGAAGATAAAAGCATCTGATCTGAAGTCTTATATGCAGACATATTATGCAGATGAAAGCTATGACCATATGGTATTCCCGGGAATGGTATATATTTCTTTTCCAACAGAACTTGGAACTCTTTATACAAAGAAGGAACTGGCTGAAATCCATAAAGTCTGCAAACAGTATAAGATGCCTTTGTTTATTGACGGAGCAAGACTGGGATACGGATTGGCAAGCAAAAAATGTGATATGACAATAAAAGAGTTTGCCAAACTATGTGACGCATTTTATATAGGCGGAACAAAAGTCGGAGCACTTTGCGGTGAAGCAGTTGTTTTCCCGAACGGAGACGAACCCGAACATTTCTTCTCAAGTATAAAACAGCATGGAGCATTATTTGCAAAAGGCAGACTCAACGGAGTTCAGTTTGATGCACTCTTTACCGATAATCTCTATGCAAAAATCAGTAAAAATGCAATTGAAACTGCAGAAATGCTGAAAAAAGTACTTCATGAGAAAGGATACAGATTTTATTTGGAAACACCTACCAATCAACAGTTTGTTATTGTAGAAAACAAGATGTTGGGCAAATTGAAGAAAAAAGTCAAATACGGATTCTGGGAAAAGTATGATGATAAACATACCGTTATCAGATTCTGTACAAGCTGGGCAACCAGAAAAGAAGACGTATTGAAGCTGTCAAGCCTCCTCTGAAGATTAAGAGATGAAGATTTTTCAATGTACTGATTCGTTTATTCCTATTATTGACGGAGTGGGGAGAGTAGTTAAGGCTTATGCCGAAACACTTTCCAAAAGAGATAATGAAGTATATGTTGTGACTCCTTCAGACAATACAGGTTACAGAGGAAAACTCGGTTATGAGATAATGGACTTCACATCATTCAGTTTGTCCAAGGAAATGCCATGGAAGCTTGGGGTTGGAGTATTGGATCCCCATTTTGCTGAAAGACTGAAAAATGTAGACGGAGAAATTGTTCATGTACACACTCCGGGACCTGCAGGACTTGTAGGAAAACATATTGCAAGGAAAAAACATATTCCCCTTGTAGGAAGCTTTCATTCAAAGTATTACGATGATGTACTTAAAGTTACTCACAGTAAAGTGGCTGCAAAACTTGCTGCAAACATAGTTGCTGATTTTTACAGACAATGTGATGAAGTTTGGGCAGTGTCCGGCAATGCCGGAGAAACACTGAGAGAGTACGGCTACAAAGGGAAAATCATTGTAATGCCCAATGGAACTGACATAAGAGTACTTACTGAAGAATTAATTGAACCGGTAGTCAAACAATTTGGTATTAACAGAAACATTCCGGTTTTTCTGTTTGTAGGACAGATTAATTGGAAAAAGAATATCCGAAGAATTCTTGAAGGATGTGCACTTCTGAAAAGCAAAGGGTATGCATTCCAGCTTGTATTGGCAGGAAAAGGCCCGGATGAAGCGGAAATAGTAAAATATGCAGAACAACTTGGTTTAAAACAAAACCTGATAATGACAGGACACCTTGATGATGCGCAAGTTTTGGATTGTCTGTATTCTGTTGCGGATCTGTTTCTGTTTCCCTCTGTTTATGATAATGCCCCTATGGTTCTAAGAGAAGCAGCATGTATGAAAACTCCATCAGTAGTCATAGAGAACTCAAGCTCTGCTGAAGTAATAGAGAACGGAATCAACGGTCTTATCTGTAAAGATACCAATGAAGACTTTTGCAATGTGATTGAACACTTTATTACAATGAGCAAGGACTTGCAGCAGAAAATAGGAATCAATGCAAGTCAGACAATTCCTATTCCGTGGGATGGGAATCTTATTGAAAACATAGAAGAACGATATTCAAAAATCATCAGAGAGCATGCTCAGGCATGAGGCAGATTCCATCTGAACTGAGCAGCCAGCAATCTCAGAATAATGATGGTTGCTGCACCTATGAGCATTGATGCAGTTGTTCCCCAACTGTCCCAGATAAGAATTGTAACGGCAGAACC
This sequence comes from Sphaerochaetaceae bacterium, assembly GCA_045598675.1. Lineage (GTDB taxonomy): Bacteria > Spirochaetota > Spirochaetia > Sphaerochaetales > Sphaerochaetaceae > JAZLEZ01. Next base: position 50,084 of record JAZLMO010000065.1, on the reverse strand, counting down.
CAAGATGTCGGCACTTGCATAGAAGTGCTTTACAAAAATATAGGGAGTCTGGCCGCAGAGAACATCTCTGAGAACACTACCTCCGGTTCCGGAGACCAATCCGATGAAAATCAAAAGGAAGAAGTTGGGATCGGATAAAGTATTAAATGCCATCTGAATTCCGGATACTGCAAAGATACTCAGACCGACAGTATCTGCAACAAATACAATGGTATCAAAAGTTTCCTCATGCAAATGAACGGAATTTCTTACAGGAGGAAGAAAAATTATAAGAGAAGTTATGATTGCAACAATTGCATAGACCGGTTTTGCAAGGACGACAGGAGGAGTGATACCAATACACAAATCTCTGATAAAACCACCGCCCATGGCCGTAACTGCACCCAAGATAGATACACCGAAGATATCCATTTTATGATTTATTGCAACAAATGCACCGGAAATTGCAAAAGCAACAACTCCGCAAAGCTCCAAAGCCAAAATATTCATTATTTTTTTCCGAGGGCTTCTTTTATGGCTTTGGAAAGCTGATCTGCGCAACTTGTGTTCTTAAAACCGCAGGTATTGCCTTCAAGTGTGTTTGCAACTTCATCAGCATCTTTGCCCTCTATGAGCTTTCCGATTGCTTTGAGATTACCGTTGCAACCGCCGAGAAAAACTACATTGTGAAGTTTCTTTTCTTCATCAATTTCAAAATTAATCTTAAATGAACAGGTTCCATGTGTTTTGAATTCGTACTTCATATCTACAGTATAATACTAATTTTTTATTTCGATCAGGTCTACGTTTCTGTGATTTCTTATTCTTTCAGCCAAAGGAGTGTCCGCGCTCTTTCTCAAAACTCCTGCAACCTGTATTTCAGTCTGATCGAGCAGGCGCAAAATTTCATCGCAAAATTTGTCCGCATTTTTTTCAAGCAGACCTATTTCATCTACTGCAATGACTTTAGTCTCAGGTTTTCTTTCCAACGCTTTAACTCCCACAGTATTGAAAATTTCAGGATAAGCATAAACAACTTTATGGTTTCGGAGTTTTCCTGCTTCAAAACCGTTGATAAAAACAGTCTTGGAATCTTCTGAATCTTTTCTGGTTGTTGTAACAAATCTGACTATCTCGGATTCTTTGAAGTTTTTGAGATAGTTATTCAGAGCAGTAGACTTTCCAACCTGAAAATCTCCGGTGAAAAAAATATGTTTCAATTCCATGTAAACAGTTTAAGACCTCCGTAGATTGTTTCAAAAGCCTCTTCAATATCTTTCCTGGATGATATTTTCATATTCAAATCTTTTATTATCTTTCCATCAACCATAAAAAGAATTCTGTCACAGTATCTGATGGCTGAAAGGGGATCGTGTATTGAGATAAGAGCACTCTTATGCTCTGAATGGATAATCTGTGAGATTTTACTGAGAACAATGTTTTTATTTACATAATCCAAAGCACTGTCAGGTTCATCCATAAGCATTATCGGGGTGTCCTGAACCAGTGTTCTTGCCAATATTACAAGCTGTTTGATACCTTCACTGAGATGTGAAAATTCTTTTTGGGCAATATTTTCGATTCCCAGTTTTTCCAAGGCCGATTTTGCCTTTGCATAGTCCGAATCTGAAGGATTATCCAATAGCCTTAGATATGGATTTACACCCATTACAGCAACATCAAGGGCATTTATGCCGAAAATAGGACTGATGCGTTGCGGAATAAATGAAATCAGTCTTGCTCTCTTTTTTTCATCAAGTGAGAGGCAATCAATATTATTGACATATACTTTGCCGGATTTAACCGGTATCAAACCTCCGATTGATTTTAAAAGCGTTGTTTTTCCGCATCCGTTCAAACCGACCAATGCACAGAACTGTTCTTCTTCAATTTTGATATCAATGCCTTTGATAATTTCTTTATCTGAATAACCGCTGATAACATTATGTACTGTCAGACTCATACCTTTCCTCCTGTACGCCTGACCATAAAGAAAACAAGAATAGGAACTCCGATAATGGTTGTCAGGATTGAAAGCGGTATTTCTGCAGAACTGAGTGCTCTGGCAAGAATATCTGAAAACAGAATTACAAAAGCACCTGTGAATGAACTCAATATGAGATAATGCTTATCTCTCTTCTTTGACAGAAAGTTGGCAATATGGGGAGCGATTAAACCGGAAAATGAAATCAAGCCTGTTACGCTTATTACCGATGCAACCAGCAATGTTGAAAAACCTAGGACAATTAATCTCACAATGCCTGATCTGACTCCAAGCGCTCTGCATTCATCTTCGTTCAGGCTTAAAAGCGTAATTTGCCTGTTTAAAAGAATTGTTCCCGTAAAACCGATAATCCAGAAAGGTAAAATTCCAAGAACTTTTGTAAGCGTAATTGACGCAAGACTTCCCATGGTCCAGTATTCAATTGCTGCAAGCTGAGATTCTGAATCTGCATAATATTTCAAAAGCATAATCAGGGCTTGTGCAACGGATGAAATAATAATTCCGGAAAGAACATACGTTGCAGTTGTGTTTGTTTTGGTACATTTTACCAGACCCATTACACAGGCAACGGCAGCTATTCCACCGGCAAAAGCCCCAAGCCCTACCGTTGCCATGGTATTGGAAAAAAGAACGATTGCAACTGCGGCTCCCAAGTTTGCACCTGCCGATATTCCTATAATATCAGGAGAAGCAAGCGGATTTTTGAATACTGTCTGATATACAGCACCTGCAAGCCCCAGTCCTGCACCTGTAAGAAGAGCCATGATTGTTCTTGGAAGTCTGAGGCGGAAAAACACATTGGCAGAAATGGTACCAGTTTCCTGTCCTGTGATAATTGAAAAAACAGTGTGAAAATCCAATGGATATTTTCCAACAAATAATGATGTAAAAGTTGTTACAACTACTATCAGAGAGACTGTAATGAAAGTTCCGTTAAGATTTTTCTCACTCATTCATTTTTCAGAAACCGTAAAAAGTTCTGTAGAATTCAGTTACATCTTTTTCAAATTTCTGCATGGAATAAAGATCCGGATGTATTGTACTCAGCATCCAGAGTTCTCCCAAGATTCCGCTGGGAACAGGGGAATCCCATGCTTCATAGCCAACAGGCATTTGATAAATTGCATGATTTTTTACAGCATTTATTTCTTTCAGCTGCGGATCTGCGCAGATTGAATCAGGTGAAAAATCCGGTGTTCCGTTTGCATTGCTGTTTGTAGGTATAATTATGATATCCGGATTCATTGCTATTAACTGTTCATAGCTGATCTGAGTCCATGTTGAACCGTTGATAGAATCTCCGGCATTTTTTCCTCCGGCTGAATTTATCAATGAAGCCTGATACATATCTTTAGGTGCGGTTGTCAGATAACTGCCTGTACCGCAAATATATACTACAGGATTTGACTTTGCTTTTTTTACTGTCTTATCTACAAAGGCAAGTTTGTTCTTGTAGAAGGAAATCAGTTTTTCCGCTTCTTTTGTTTTTCCCGTTGCTTTGCCGATTAAACTGAACATATCAAGAATCTGCTCATGGCTTTCAGGATTTACAACAATTGCAGGAATTCCCATTTCCGTAAGAATTTTTGCAGTTTCTTTTTGCTTTAAAGGAAGAATAACAAAATCCGGTTGAACTTTGAGACATGTTTCAAGATCAAAGGCCTTGGCTGTTCCTACATTTGGAAGATTTATCATGTCAGGTTTTGCAAGTTTGTAAATAGGACGTTTGTTTCCCATTGCTTCAATGGCGACAATATTGTCTGAAAGTCCTAAAGCTATACATGCAGAGGATGAAATATAATATCCGCTGACAATCTTTTCCGGTTTATTGTAAATCTGAACTTCTCTTCCTGCCTGATCAGTTACAGAAAAACAGGTATTCAATTCAGTTGAAGGTTGTGCAACAGCTGAAAATAAAGTTAATGCAATCATTAGTGTTACAATAATTTTTCTCATATAAACGACCTTTATTCTTTCAAATATATAATGGATTATACATCATATTATTATATGGTCAATCGTCAGAATTTATGATATATTCAAAAACATGAGAAAAAGACAGATTAAAAAAATTTTGGAAACTTACTTGATGGATGCTGATGAAGAATTTCTGATTCCGCCTTCAGCATATCGCGCAGAAGAAAGAGAACTTGATAAGTTTTACTCCAAGGCATGGAGAATTTCCAATCCTGAAAAGGCAAAGGAAATTGATGCAGCGGTTGAAAGAGCTATCAAGGAAGCAGAAGAAAAAGCTAAGGTTGAGGGTTAATCCTCAACCTCTTTTGTATACACTGCAAAATTTCTGTTTAATCCGGCATTCAGTTTCTTATCAAAAGTAAAAACATCGATATGTTCAAGTCTTTGATAAGCTATAAGTATACAATCGACAAAATCCAAAGATGATTGATTATATACTCCCATGGCATACTGCATTACTTGCTTATTGTCTGTTTCAACATCCAACAGAACACAGTGAATCATCCATGAAATATCTTCTCTGTTGATTCCGTATATTCCCTTCAATATATATGCAACTTCTGCCAATACTTCTGTTGTGGCATATGCTCCGTTCAGGATTGCTTTTTCTACCTGATCATGTTGATCGGGAATGTCTTTCAGCAAATAACGTAATATTGCATTAGCATCTAAAATCTGCATACTTTTCCTTCACTACGTTTAACCATGCTTCTTTTTCGTTTTCAATTTTTGAAGTATCTGCATATTCATTGGCAATACCGCTTGCGTGTAATTTTCTGTGGACAGGAGTAGATTTTGATATCTCAAACGGCATTGCCTGAAGATCAACTGCTTTAACTGCAAACATTCTGACTGCATCTGCAAATGTAATTCCCAGTTGTTCAAACAGTTCTTCTGCATTTTTCTTTAATTGTGCATCAATTCTTACCTGTAAAACTGTATTGTTCAGCATATAATACTCCCATTTACTGAAAAATATATTACAAATGTAATACAAATACAATACAAAACGGAAGATGCTTACTGTAATTCAAATATGATTGGAATAATGAAAGTGACATCAGCAGGATTGCCGTTGTAAATTGCAGGCTTGGCTTTGATACCTTTGAATGCTTTTTCTATTGAGCTGATAAATGCACTGTTTGTTCCGTTTGGAAATTGAAGGCTGATATTCCCGTCTTTATCGACATATACCTTTAAAGCTATCGAAGTTTCTATGTTTTTACGCCTAAGTGAAGCAGGGTACACTATTCTTGAGTAAACTTTTTTAAAGTCAATTTCAGGCAGGGTCAGGTTTTCCGAAACGGAATCTACTTCAAGATAACTTCCTGTGAATGTCTCTGTTTCAGGTCCCGGTTCGATTATTTCTTCATAAATTTCTGAGGTTGTTTCTTCAGGTGGTGCAGAGACAGCTGATACAATTGCAGGTTTGAATTTAACACTTACTTTCACAGTCTGTTTGGGAACATCTGCTTTCAAAGGTTCAGCAACATTATCAGGATGATACAAAAGGGCAAGAATGAAGAGAAAAGCGGCAATGACTGATGCAGAAATACGAATCAGATTGTTTTTCATTCAATTACAAGTGTTACATCTGCATTCTGAGATGAGATGACTTTTACGGCATTCTGAACAATGGCCCAGTCTGTGTCCGGAGAAACGGACAGGTCTACGACATCACCGTCATTGAATACGTTCTGACTCAGAGTTCCGTTTGAATCCAGAAAAACGGCAATACTCTCAGTTTTTTCTTCAAAAGGTTCTTCTGCACTGACATTCATGGAATTTGAAAATGAAATGACAGCGATAATCATGAAGAAAAAGAGCAGGATGAAGGCAAGATCGTCAAATTTAATCGGACTGCGTACCATTTTTTTCTGCACTCCATCTGCAGATTTGTGCTGCAACAGCATCTGCTAAACTTATTATCAGACCTGCAGCCGTTGTAAAGAGGGCTTCATACATTCCGCCGGAGACTGTCTGCAATGTTACCGAAGAAGAAAGGCTCATTCCTTTAAAAGCAGCCATAATTCCGGTAACAGTTCCCAAAAAACCCAGTACAGGTGCAATTTGGGCTATCAATTCTAGCAATTTTACGCAACAAAGCGGGTTCGGCTTTTTTTCAGCTTTGGAAAATCTTAGTATGAACAGAACTGCAATCCTGTCTGCAATGATTACTGCAGATACAAAACCAAGGATAATAAGCGGCCACATGACCGGTCCGCCTTTTTCAATCAGAGTTTTCAATATCATTTCATTCTCCATGTTCCACCGATTCTGACTTTCATACCTGGCATAGGATAGCCGTCTGAAAGCTGGTATTGGTTATTAAGGACATTATCTATTTTCAAGTATGCGGAAAGTTTTTCTGAGGCAGAATATTCCAGACTTGCATTCAAGACAAAAGCGCCATCATATTTTTTGCCTTCTGATTCATATTTTCCAAGGTATTTTCCGTCTGTGGTAATTATTACTTTATTAAAACGATATGAGGCAGAAAATGTAAGAGTGTTGAGTCTGACATTGTTTATTCGTTTGTCATCTTTCATGGAATTGCCGTTTGTCAGATTGTAAGATCTGTTGTAAAGCCAACCGATATTTGCATTGAAATTGTTCAAAGTGACGCCGGCATTTGTGTTGAAGCCAAGATACAGCGCATCATCAAGATTCTCCATTGAAGAGTAATCCGCTGTTGTGAGAATCAAATCATTTACCCACCGTGTGAAATAATCAAAACTTACATTAAGAATACTGCTGTTGAAAGAAAGACCTATATCTGCAGATAATGCCTTTTCAGGTTTCAGGTTGGGATTCCCCTGATATGTCATGTAACCGTAGTCTTTAAACGGCGCATACAAATCACTGAATGTAGGCAATCTGTGGGCAAATGACAAATTGCCTGTGAGGTTTAATTTTTTTGCAATGGCATAGTCTGATCCGACAGATGCGTTTGCAAACCATTTTTTCATGTCTGTTGTATAACCTATATCGGCAACAGGGTAGAGTACAAGGTTTCCGAAAGATACAGAAGAATTGAATCCTATTCTGGGGTAGAAGCGCAGTTGCGTTTCATCCAAAGATGTACTTCGGGCAATTTCAAGACTTGTCTCTGCATATGATGTTACATTTATATCTTCATTTACTTCGTATGCATATTCTGCTTTAGCTGACAGATTATGTTTATGGTGGGAACTTTCAGTTTTGTCATAATCACTGTAGTAGATGAGGACAGGGTTATATGCATAATTGAAATTTACATAAAATCTGTTTTTCTCAAAACGAGTTGAAGAGTTCAGCAGGAGATTGTTCTGACAGTCTTTCTCTGTTGGCCATGTTGAACTTCCCGGAACTCCCAGATGCTGATATCTGAATAAGTTATTTGATGAATATTTGACATCATCGATTTTACCTGAAACATTGACCGAGGCATCTGCTGCCCACGTTTCTGCATTTTTGCGTAAAGTCAGGTTGTTGATTCCGTGTTTTTTATCTGTAAATGAATATCCGTTTGCAGCCCTCATTCCGCCTATGCTTACAAAAAAATGCTGACTTCCGATGCTGTCCGAATAGTTTACATGAAAATCTTGACTGTCTATCAAGGCTTCGATTCCTTTCTTTGCAGGTAAGAATGAACCGTTTTCAAAAGAAACGGACAGAAAAGGAGATTCCTGAGGTCTTTTTGTTATTATGTTGATTACACCTCCGGCAGCAAGATTTTTACTGTTTTTTCCGGAACCGGATGTAATGATTTCAATTTTCTCAATTGCAGAAACAGGAATTGCATTCAGGTCAAAACTGTTATCATAGGAAGTTGAGACCTGTGTACCGTCTATATAGACAAGAGTTCTGCTGGAACCCATTCCGTTTACATTTGCATTTTGTAATGAGCCAAGCGCTCCTACACTGTTGATACTTGCAGCACCTATTGATGAAATAGCGTCAGAAGTACTTTCATAATGGTATTTTTCAATATCCTGTGAAGTGACTGTAAATACTGCTGCAGATGAATCCACAGCAGAATCTGTAGTCCGTTTTCCCGATATTGTGAATGATTTTATTGTTCCGAGGTCTGTTACTGCAAATGCAGGTAAAACGCAGAGCAATATCAATGTGAGTAAAAAATATTTACGGATCATGTTTTCCTCCTGTGTCATACTCCGTAACGAGGAATCTACACAGGCAGGTCTTCTGACTTATGCATTACAACTTTGGCGTCTTCCCGGATAAAACCCAGTGACATTTGCCAAAATCAGGCAATCACAGCGACGGGATCGTGGAGGAATAACCTCTCTTCCCTGTTGGGCCTTTCGGCACCTGTGCGTATTATCTTTATAACTTATTTGTTCTTGTTTGTCTATTCTCGTATAATCGAATCATGAATGTGATTTCCTGTTTCAATATTGCCAAATCTGTAAAGGATGAGAATCTGTTTTCATCTGTGTCATTCGGTCTTGATGAAGGTGAAAAACTCGGTATCATAGGCAAGAATGGAGCAGGAAAAACAACACTTCTGAAAGTTCTTGACGGTACTCTTCTGCCTGATGACGGACAAGTGAGTATCAATAATTCCTGTAAAATAGGCAGGTTGGATCAAAATGTTCTTTATCCTGACGGATGCACATTGTGCGGTTTCCTGAGGCTTTATCATGATCCGAGAATTGAAATGCTCAACAGTTTTGAAAACGGTGATTCTTCACTTGCTCATAAACTTGAAGAAAACGGTGTATGGGAAATTGAGGAAAATTACAAACGCTTTCTGTATGAGATGGGTGTTCATGAAACTTTGGACAGACGTATGGATACTCTTTCAGGAGGACAGCAGAAAAAGGCTGCAATAGCGCGGCTTCTTGCCATGAAGATTAATATCATGTTGTTGGATGAGCCTACGAATCATTTGGATATTCCGGCAATTGAATGGCTAGAAAACTATCTTCACTCAGGAAATTTCACAGTAATTCTTGTTACTCATGACCGTTATTTTCTTGATAGAATCTGTTCGAAAATTCTGGAAATAGACAGACATAAAGTTTATCTGTACGAGGGCGGTTATTTTGATTTTCTTGAGCAACGGGAACAGCGAATCAATGCAATGCAGAAAGAACAGGACAGGCTTGCAAATGTGCTGAGGCGCGAACTTGAATGGCTTGCACGCGGTCCTCAGGCAAGAACCGGAAAAGACAGCGGAAGAAAGAAGAGAATAGAGGAGATGCAGAGTCTTCAGACCAAACCCGAAGAGGAACTCAGGTCGTTTTCAAGTATTCAGAGAAGAATGGGAAAAAAGATTCTTGAATTGAAAAACGTATGTGTTTCACGTGGCGGAAAGCAGATTCTGAATGATTTCAATCTTGAATTTATAAAAGGACAGCGTTTTGGAATAATAGGACCGAACGGAAGCGGAAAGACCACTTTACTTGAAGTTCTTACTTCCCGTATTGTTCCGTCTGCAGGTGCAGTAGACACCGGAATAAATACTGCATTCGGTTATTATGATCAGATGTCTGTGAATCTTCCGTTGAACAAAACTCCTCTTGAGTTTTTCTCCGATATCAGTGAAAACATTGTCATCAGCAATGATTATGTTGTAACTCCTGCAAGATTTCTTGAAATATTCGGTTTCCCCGCATCTTTTCACAGGCTTCCCATAAGTGTTTTATCAGGAGGGGAAAAGCGAAGGCTTTATCTTTTAAGCCGTCTTGTTTCAAATCCCAACTTTCTTGTTCTTGATGAGCCTACGAATGATTTGGATATAGATACTCTGATCCGTCTTGAGCAATACATAATGGATTTTCAAGGGTGTGTTGTAAGTGTTTCCCATGACAGAGCCTTCTTGGATCATACATGTAATGAACTTATCATTATGCCTGAAGCCAGACGTTTTGAAGGAAATTACTCTGATTGGCATAATGAATCTGCAAAGACTGATAATGTATCGAATTCAGACAAACCTAAAGTAAATACCAAAGAAAAAACTCATTGTAAAAAGGGTTTGTCGTTTAAAGAACAGAAAGAATTTGAAGCGTTGGAAGCATCAATAGGCGAGACGGAAAAAAAGATTTCACAGCTTGAGTCTTTCTTTTCCTCCGGCCAGCCCGATAAAGACGGCTCTGCGACCAGAGAATATAACCAACTGAAAACTGTGATTGATGAATACTATCTCAGATGGAATGAACTGGCTGAAAAGCAGTAATCAGAAACAGGGATAGAGTGTCATTCCGCATACTACTGTAACGACACAAAGCAGTATGGAAGGAAGAATTCCCATCCTGAAAAGATCTTTTTGTGAATAACCTGCACTTGTCATCATCATGGGAACAAGGCTTGTTGACATAGGTGTAAGCAGAGAACACATTGAACCTATGTAACACATCTGGACAAGTCCTCTGGGATCACAACCTAGAGATGATGCAGTTGATAAAACAATGGGAATCAGAATCTTTCCCACTGCTCTGTTGTAAATCAGACTTGTCATGACAAATGCAGCAAAGAAGAATACAAATCCCAGTATGTAACTGTTTTCCGTATGTCCGATCAACAGCATGACTGTATTTGCAATATAATCTGCGGCTCCTGTTGTTGAAAATGCATTTCCCAACGCCGATACTCCTGCATAAATGAGAACAACGTTGATACCCATATTGTTTACCGCTTCTTTTTCAGAGAAAACTTTGAATGCTGTTATGATACATGCACCTGCTGCAGGCAGTACCCAGGTCGGGAAACCGAAGGAACCGGATATAAGACATAATACAACTGCAACAAATACTGATAATGTTATGATTTCCTGCATGGAAGACAGTTCTTTGTCGGGTTTATCAAATTTTGCATAAGAAATTTTGTTAATATTATCCGGATGTTCAACATTCTTTTCCGGTGCAAATCCGGGTGCTATGAATATTGCCCATAAAATTGCAAACACAGTTGGCGGCAGTTTTAATATCATCTCTGTATACGGGGTGTTTGTAAAACCTGAAATTCCGAATTGAATCTGATATCCGTTGTTTTCAACAAAGTTTGCTGCCGCAGGTCCTATCGGAGTAAGTGTCATAGCTCCTACTGTGGTCACAAGTGCAATTGAATAAAGCATTTTTGAGGGATGAATTTTCATTTCATTACACATTGAAACTGCAAGAGGGCATACCAATGCAAATACGGCTGTAGTGCTTGGAATAAACTGACTGATTACAAATGTAACTCCTATGTATCCTGCAAGAACTTTTGTAAAAGAACCTTTTGAAACTTTGTTTACCAACCCGGAAAGGGATTTCAGACAAGAAGTTTTTGAGAGCGCTCCCGATATAAGAAACATAGATGCTATTGTAAGAGTTGTATTGTTGCAGACAGATGATAAGGCCTGAGCAGGCTCAATACATTTTGTTAGGGTCAGAATCAATAACCCTATGATTGATGTCAGAGCCATAGGTATTTTATTGAGACAAAAGCTGATAATCATAAATGCAAATACTGCAAGACTTACAATCATAATCTGATTTTATAATTGTATTGGTTAATTTTTCAATTGCGGTTATTCTATATATCATAAACAGTGGAGCGATGTCCGAGAGGTCGAAGGAGCCAGACTCGAAATCTGGTAACCGGTTTTTCCGGTTCTAGGGTTCAAATCCCTATCACTCCGTTTTCAAAGTATTATTTTTCCGTTGGAGAGATTTGACATCTGTGTTTTTAAGGATAAAAGGTTGTCCTTGGGCAAATTCCCGGATATTTCTATTTCAGTTTCAAATTTTTCCAGAATATTTTCTGCATTTACATCTGAAAGTATCCGCTTTGTGCTTTCATACAGCATATACGGAATAGAAAAACAAAATGATTCTTTTTCAACAAGTTCTTCTGTTTCAATGTTTTCAAGTACAAGTTTTGTACTGTCTGAATACGCTTTAACCAAACCTCCTGTTCCCAGGAGAGTTCCTCCGAAGTAACGGACAATCAGAATGCAGATATTTGATATTCCGCTCCCTTTGAGAACTTCAAGAGCAGGTCTGCCCGCAGTATTTTTGGGTTCTTTATCATCTGAGAATGAGAAAGTATTGCCCACTACTGCCGCATGAACAACATGGTTGGCCTGCGGATGGATGGCTCTTGTCTGTTCAACCAGTTTTCTGACTTCGCTTATATCAGAACACTTTCTGGCAATTGCAATGAAACGGGACTTTTTAACTATGAGTTCGTTCTCTTTCTCTGTTTTAAGAATCAGCATAATCAACATTATATCACACTTGTTTGATAAGGTTTTTTGGGATAATCTTTTTATGTGGGATTCAGGTTCTACCGGAGGAAAAAATGGATATAGCTTCTTATATTGAACATACACTTCTTGCCGCAGATGCAACAGAAGACAGAATCAAAAAACTATGTGACGAAGCAAAACAATGGCATTTCAAGGCAATTTGCGTAAATTCATGTTATGTTCCGTTCTGTGCCAAGGAACTTGCCGGTTCCGGTGTTGAAGTCGGTTGTGTTGTAGGTTTTCCTCTGGGCGCTATGGCAACGAAGGCAAAAGCTGCAGAAGCTGAATATGTTGTTGCCAATGGAGCAGATGAAGTTGATATGGTAATCAATATCGGTTTTCTTAAAGATAAAAAGGATTCTCTTGTAGTTGAAGATATAGCGGCAGTCAAGAAAGCCTGCGGTGCAAAGACACTTAAAGTTATTATTGAGACATGCCTTTTGACTGAAGAAGAAAAAGTCAGGGCATGTGAACTTGTTGTCAAAGCAGGTGCGGATTTTGTCAAAACATCAACCGGTTTTTCAAAGGCCGGTGCAACTGCAGAAGATGTTGCACTTATGAGGAAAACAGTCGGAAAGGATTTTGGAATTAAGGCAGCAGGCGGAATCAGAGATTATGACACAGCAAAGAAAATGATTGATGCGGGTGCAGACAGATTGGGATGCAGCGCAGGAATCGCAATAATAGAAGGAGCCTCCGGGAACTGATGATTTCAGAAAACGCTTTTTCCGATGACTTTCTGAAAAGTCTGGGATTTCCGACACTGGAAGTTCATAATACCTTTACCCATTATGATTTTACACGTCCCGGCAGGAGGGTTTTGCTTATAGGCCCTATGGGTTCGGGAAAGACTGAATATTCTGCAAGACTTTGGCAGGATGCTGCAATTGCCAAAAAGAAGGGTGATGCAGTCAAAGCTCTGACCAGTACCGGAATAGTAGACAGAAGAAATATTTTCTTCATAAAAAGTTATCTGGATGGAGCCAGATTTGAGAAATATCCCGATGATGCCCTTGCTTTCAGAAGCGGGTATATCCGTTGCGGTGACAATATTGCAAGAATCAGAGATTCATTTGATTTTGAAAGAGTTGTTTTTGACCATCCTTCTGTAGGTACTTACATTATTGATGAAGCTAGTTTCTTTGACGAAAGGCTTGCTTATGTTGTGAGAAATTTAAGCGTAGAACGTGGAATTATGTTCATTTTCCCGACTCTTATTCTCAATTTCAGAAGAGATATTTTCAATTCCACTGCCCGTCTGATGTTGGATATGGCAACAGATGTTATTCCGCTTACTGCATACTGCGAGCATAACAACTGTATTAAAGATGCTTTTTACACCTACAGATATTATTCGATAGACGGAAAAGAATGTCCTGCATTGTATTTTGATCCGCTTATCGTTGTCGGCGGAGACAAAACAAAGGAAGGCTCTGCTTCTCCGAACTACGGTGCAAGATGTGATGAACATCATTTCCTGCCTGGGAAAGAATATACATTCTACAATCTGAAACCCATGGCAGAGGAAGCCTCAAAGGGAAATCCCAGAGCGCTGAGGGCAGAGCTTGAAAATCTGAAATACAGAATCTGGGACAGCGAGCTTGCAAAAAATCTGAAAAACAAGTATCGGAACAATCCCAATGAAGAAATATACATGAATGCTTTAAGACCTGATTTCATTTCAGAAAAAGCGTTGATGTATCTTTTTAATGAACTGAATCTTGTTACGGAAGAACTTATGTTGCGGCTTGTAAACGAGCTGGATCTTGATAAACGGTACATGGCAAAAACTCTTGCGGATAACAAGAGAACGGTATCTTTTGACCAGGGATTATTATTCTGAAATATATGAAACTCAGTCAGCCCAAAAGTGCAAGAATAATAAACACATGCAGGGTTCTGAACGAACTCAGATCAAACTGTAATTTATCAAAATCAGAGATTGCCAGAATCCTTGAACTGAACAAAGTTTCTACCGGTGAAATTGTTGATGATTTGATAAGTAAGGGAATTGTCAGGGAAACCGGAAAGAGAGAAGTGGCAAACGGCAGACGGCCCACAACATTGGAAATTGTCAAAGATTCACGTTATGTACTATGTGTAGATATAGGAAGAAGGATAATTACAACGGCACTGTGCAATCTGTTCGGTGAAACTGTCAAGCTTGAAAGAATTCCATGTGACACAACTTTAAGAGTGGAAGAATTCTGTGCTCAAATTCTCAAAAGTTGTGTGAGAAGTTCAAAACTTGTTGAAAACAACAGGATTCTTGGAATAGGAATTACTGTTGCCGGAAAAATATCTCTTGATGAAAAAACCATTATGTCCTGTCCTTATCTGCCGTGGGAGAATGTTGCAATTGCCGATGTATTTGAAAAATCAATGCATCTTGAGACGTCAGTCTGTTCTTCTGTTTCAGCATTGGTTGCAGCTGAAAAAACAAGAAATGCCAAGGCTCTGATGAGCAGTCAGCCCATACTGTATCTGGATTGGGGTGATCATATTTCTCTTGCTATAGTCAGTTCTCTGAAAGTGGTTGGTATCAATAATGATTTCGGGAAAATGCCTGTTTCAGATACAAAGACACTGGAAGATTTCTGTACTTCCAAGGCTATTCATGCAGAAGATACACAGAAGCTCAGAAATTTATGGGATGATATTCCCGAAGAAGCTTTGGAATACATGGCAAAGGCACTGATTGTTGCTCGGCGTGTTACCGCAGCGGAAAAAGTGATTTTGGGTGGTGAAAGTTCAACGATAGATATGTCATGTCTTGGCAGAATAAGACGTGAATGTCCAAAACTCTCAATTGAAAAATCATTGTTGGGAGAAAAGGCCAATATAACGGCATCTGCAGAATCGGCGTTGGACAGATTTTTTTACAGAACCGGTGTACTGGATGAAATGAGAAGCTGGATATAGGCGGGTTGCCGATATTGTATTTTACGGTTATCTTTTAAAGGTTGATTTGGAGGCGTCATATGGAACGCAAGCAGTTTAAGACAGAAGTTGCTGATCTTTTACATCTTATTATTCATTCTCTTTATTCTCACAAGGAAATATTCCTGCGTGAGCTCGTATCCAATGCATCCGATGCTCTTGATAAGCTGAAGTACAGGATTCTGACAGACGGCAGTTCTCCGGCAGATGAACTGAAAATTGATATTTCCTTTACAGAAGGTGACAAACGCACTCTTACAATCTCTGATAACGGTATAGGAATGACACACGATGAGTTGGAAAAAAACCTTGGAACAATTGCCCACAGCGGTACAAAACAGTTTCTTGCAAATCTTTCCAATGATCAGAAAGCGGACAGCAATCTGATAGGTCAGTTCGGTGTAGGTTTTTATTCTGCGTATATGGTGGCAGATAAGGTAGAAGTTTTTTCCAAAGCCTACGGATCTGAACAAGCATTCAAGTGGACAAGTGACGGACATGAAAAATTCACTATAGAAGAATCGGAAAAAGAAAAAAACGGAACTGATATCATTCTATATCTGAATGACGAAGGAAAGGAATTTGCAAATCGCTGGCAGATAGAAAATCTTATCAAACAGTACAGCGACCATATTGCATATCCGATTTATCTTGCTTATGACCAGAATAAGTATGATGACAAATACAATGTAACGGGAACAGAACATAAAGTTGATAAAATCAACAGTGCCGCTGCTCTTTGGACAAGAAACAAAAGTGAACTGAAGAAAAAGGATTACAACGATTTCTACAAGAATACAACTTACGATAACGAAGATCCTATGTTCTACATTCATACAAAGGCAGAAGGTACTACAGAATATACAAGTCTGTTCTTTATTCCTTCAAAGGCTCCTTTTGATCTTTACCATGCAGATTACAAACCCGGTGTGAAACTTTATGTCAAACGTGTTTATATAACAGATGACGAGAAGGAACTGTTACCTACTTATCTGCGTTTTGTCCGCGGTATTATTGACAGTGAAGATCTGCCTTTGAATGTTTCCAGAGAAATTCTTCAGCAGAATAAAGTCATGACTTCAATCAGAAATGCATCTGTGAAGAAATTACTTTCAGAATTCAAAAAGATTTCGGAAAACAATCCACAGCTGTACACAAAATTCATTGACCAGTTTAACAGACCTCTCAAAGAAGGTGTTTGTCAGGATTATGCAAATAAAGATGAACTTGAAAATCTTATCAGATTCTACAGTTCTTCAGTTGATGGATATACTTCTCTTAAAGCTTATAAGGAACGGATGGTCACGAATCAGAAGAGTATTTATTACATTACCGGAACTGATTTGGATACTCTTAAGAATTCTCCTCTTCTCAATGCATACAGGGAAAAGGGAATGGAAGTTCTCCTTATGACAGATGATATTGATGAATTTGTCATAAATACTATCGGAAAATATGAAAACATTGAGCTTAAAGCTGTAAACAGAAGCGGTGCAATGGATGATTTCATGACCGAAGATGAGAAAAAGCAGGCTAAGGAAGAAGGAAAAGATATAGCAAAGAAGTTTAAGGATGCACTGGGTGATTCTGTAAAAGATGTTGTTGTTTCAAAGCGCATCGGTGATGTTTCTGCAGTAATAATTGCAGATGAAAATGATCCTACTGTTCAGATGCAGCAGCTTCTTAAAGCAATGGGACAGGAAGAAATGGCCATCTCTCCTATTTTGGAAATAAATCCTGATGATTCATTTGTAAAAAAGATTATTGACAGTAAAGACGATGATTTTGTCAAAAATGCATGTTCTGTACTTTTGGATCAGGCTCTGCTTTCTGTTGGTGTTATGCCTAAGAATCCTTCAGAGTTTGCAAAGAAGCTCCATGATCTTTTAAAATAAAACTGTTTATGGCAACAAGCAGAAGAGATAAGGCAGATTCATATACCCAAAGAGCACATCGTGAAGGTTATCCTGCAAGAAGTGTATATAAACTTGAGGAAATCCAACAGCAGAACAATGTCATCAAACCCGGTGACAAGGTTCTTGACGTAGGGGCTGCCCCCGGTTCTTGGACTTTATATACTCACCGTGAGCTTATTAAAGGAAAGGGTCAAATTATTGCAGTTGATTTGAATCCGTTGAATCTCAATCCTGTTCCGCCTACCGTTACTGCGTATGTAGGAGATGCTTTTTCCAAGGAAATCAGGGAAAAACTTACAGGTCACGGTCCTTTTGATGCAATTATCAGTGATGCGGCTCCCATGACTACAGGCAACAGAACTGTTGATACTACAAGAAGCGAGTATTTGGCAGAGCAGGTTGTTTTCCTTGCAGAAGAGCAACTCAAGATTCACGGAAATCTGGTTATTAAAATCTTTCAGGGCGGTGGACAGGTTCAGATTCTTCAGAAAATGAGAACCATGTTTGTCAAAGCAAAAACGCTGAAGCCAAAAGCCTGCAGAACAGACAGTTTTGAAATATACCTTATCGGATTGGACAAAAAATGAATGACAACATACTGAATAAAAAGTTTAAATATGCCGAATGGAATGCGGTCTACTACATAATTGCTCTTAATGTTGCCGTTTTCTTTGTAACATCTTTTTTCAATGTATCAATAAGAGGAATCCCTTTGAAATACTATCTGAGTCTGATTCCCGTTTTTGTTCAGCACGGATATGTTTGGCAGTTTGTGACTTACATGTTTGTTCATTCTTCCTTTTCACACTTATTTTTCAATATGTATGCACTTCTTGTATTCGGGATGCTTATTGAGAGACATATTGGAAGTAAGGAGTTTTTGTTATTTTATTTCCTGACCGGAATTTTCGGTGGTATAACAAATTATCTTACTGCTGTAATATTTGGCGGTACAAATTTTGTTGCCATGGGTGCTTCTGGAGCCATTTACGGATTGTTGTTTATTATGGCTGTAATGTTTCCGTACAACAGGATTCTGTTGTTCTTTGTTATACCTATGAAAATGCCTGTTGCTGTTTTGACATTCATTGTGGTTGAAGTTGCATCTCAGATTACGGGAACTGCTGCCGATATCGCTCATCTGATTCATCTTTCGGGTTTATTGTTTGCATGGCTGTATTGCATAGTCAGATTCAGAATCAGTCCTTGGAAAGTATTTAAAGAAACTGCCTTTTGATATATAATTTTGCCCGAATGTTCAGGAGACACATCTATGAGAATGAGTAATCTTTTTTCCAGAACTCTGAGAGAAGCACCTGCAGGTGCAGATTCCAAGGGTTATGAATATCTTGTCAGAGCAGGTTATATTGATCAGCTTGCTTCAGGTATATTTTCACTTCTTCCGTTAGGATTCAGATCAATACAGAAAATTTCCTCAATTGTAAGGGAAGAAATGAATGCTCTTGGGGCACAGGAAATTCTGATGCCTGTTGTAAATCCCGGAGATTTATGGAAAGAAACCGGTCGTTTTTACAGTATCGACCGTGAAATGACCCGTTTCAAGGATCGCAGAGACAGTGATATGTGTCTGGCAATGACACACGAGGAATGCTGTACGGATCTCGGAAGAAACGTAATCGATTCATATAAGCGTCTTCCGCTTCTTGTTTATCAACTCCAGACAAAATGGAGAGATGATCCGCGTCCGAGAGCCGGTCTTATAAGAGTCCGTGAATTCACAATGAAGGATTCCTACAGTTTTGATAAGGACCAGGCAGGGCTTGAGAAGGTTTATAAGGCTCATTACGATGCATATTTCAAAATCTACAAAAGATGCGGACTTCCTGTTGTTGCCGTAGGTTCTGATTCCGGCATGATGGGAGGAAAAATTTCACATGAGTATATGTACCTTTCTCCGATAGGTGAAGATACAATCATTACCTGTCCTAAGTGCGGCTATACTGCAAACCGTCAGGTTGCAAAGTTCGAAAAGGAATACTTCAAAGAAGAAGCAAAAGCAAAAGAACTTGTTGAAACACCGCATATGAAGACAATAGAAGAGCTTTGTGATTTCCTCAAAATCGATGCAAAGAAAACTGCAAAAGCACTTTTTATGGTCGGAACATATATCAACGATCAGAACGGCGAAGAGGAAGAGAAGCTTATTGTAGGTATTGTCCGCGGAGATATGGAAGTTGAGGAAAACAAACTTCAGAATGCTGCAAAATGCAACAGCATGAGACCTGCTCATGAAGAAGAAATTCTTGCTGCAAATATGGTTCCGGGTTTCGGTTCCCCGATTGGATGTAAAGAAGGAACTGTTGTTATCGTTGATGACAGTGTTGCAAACAGTAACAATCTTGTTGCAGGTGCAAACAAGGACGGTTATCACTATATCAATACAAACTACGGAGTAGACTATAACGGAACTGTTGCGGATATTGCTTCCGCTCAAGGTGGTTATAAGTGTCCTGAATGCGGACAGCCTCTCAATTCTTCAAAGGGTGTTGAAGTAGGTAATATTTTCCAGCTGGGAACACGCTATTCTGAAGCAATGAACTGCTATTATCAGGATGAAAACGGTGAAAGAAAGCCTGTAATCATGGGTTCGTACGGTATTGGAATCGGAAGACTTCTTGCCTGTTTGTGTGAGGAATACAACGATGACAAGGGACTTAAACTTCCTTTGGCTGTTGCTCCTTACCAAGTACATTTCATCAGTCTTATTAAAGATACTGATGTTGCAGATTCAATTTGCAGAAAACTTGAAGATGCCGGAATTGAAGTGCTGTATGATGACAGAAAGGAAAGTGCAGGTGTTAAATTTGCCGATGCCGACCTTATAGGTATTCCTGTAAGAATCACACTTGGTTCACGCAGTTATGCAGAAGGCAAATGCGAGGTTAAGCTCAGAAACAATGAAGAAGAAGTAATGAGTTTTGACCTTGAAAACCTTGTGGATGAAGTAAAAGCCCTTTTATCAAAGCTCGCATAAGGAATAAGGGTAATCATAGAACCTGAGCTTTGTTTATATATTTTTGCCCGGAGAGTACTCCCCGGGCAATTTTTGTGTTTTTTCAGATTGATTCCAACGTCAGCTGTTGGGAATCTGTTTGGTTTTTTGCCGTGGTTTTTGTCCTTACAATGTCTGATGTAAGGGTATTTCTGTCAAAATGATAGTATTCAATTCCGTTATCCGTTGCTCTGTACAAAAGCATGTAATTTTTCTGAGGAAAAAATGAAATTGCCATAACAAGTTCACATTTGATTTCCTTTGCAAGGGCAAGGAGCATTTTCTGCTCTGTTTCAGACAGATAATCATTTCTGCAGATAATAGCAAGATATTTCTGACCTGTTTTTCTGTTGTGGGCAAGAATGTCTGTGTTTATTGCTTTTCTTGATGTCTTAAGGTAAGGACACAAATCAACTGATAAATCCGGATTCAGCTTATACAGTTGCTGGGCAAGTGCATGAGACAGGGCAATACGGTTCTTGGGCCAGCTGAACAATTCCTTGTCTTCTGTTTCAAGTTTTTTCAGAGCATTTGTAAATGTGTCGAATATCCTGTACTTCCTTGACATATTTCGAGTATAACACATTTTTTCAAGACATTGTTTGTTTATTTGTTGTAAAATAAAAACATGAGTACTTTGTTTGTGGTGGCAACACCTATAGGTAATCTTGATGATATTACATTCAGGGCAATTGAAACGCTGAAAAAGGCTGATGTAATTGCATGTGAAGACACAAGACATACGCAAAATCTTCTTAATCATCTGGGAATAACGGAGAAAAGGACAATTGCATGTCATGCACACAATGAGGCTGCATCAAGTCAGGGAATTATTAAATTACTTGAGGATGGACTTTGTGTTGCATATTGTTCAGATGCAGGAACTCCCGGTGTAAGCGACCCCGGAAGCAGGCTTGTAAGAGCCGTAAGAGATGCCGGTTTTACCGTTGTTCCGATTCCCGGAGCCTCTGCTTCGGTTACACTTATTTCCGCATCGGGACTTGTGGGAAAAACATTTACTTTTGAAGGGTTTTTAAGTCCCAAGAGCGGTCGCAGAAAAAAGCGCCTTAAGGAGTTGTTGGACAGAGAAGAAGCCTTCATTATCTATGAATCACCCTTCAGAATCATTAAAACTCTAGAGGAAATCAAAGAACTTGATGATAAAAGGCAGATAGTGCTGGGTCGGGAACTTACAAAAACATTTGAGCAGTTTGTTTCAGGAACTGCTTCTGAAATAATCAATTCGCTTAAAGTCGTGAAAGGTGAGTTTGCTTTTGTTGTCATGCCATCTGAAAGAGCAATTCCGGAAGACGAAGAAGATGCTGACTAAGAAAAAGCTGTTGTCTCTGAAAGACAGAACCAGGATAAGAAAAATCTCGATGATTTTATCTGAAAGTGCACACCGGGCAAAAATAGGACAGCCGGTTGATATGGTGTATATAAATGATATTCTCCCGATTGCAGATTTACAGCCGGTAAATGAAACGGATTTGAAAAAACTTGCATTCAGATTGGAAGATTATGCACAGGCTCTTCTGGTAAGACTGGGAGCAGAGCCAAGCGACTGGGATTTTACAGATGACACAGGGAATCTTGATATCTCAAAACGTGTTATTCAGGATAAGGTTCTTATATTGGACAGAATCAGAAGCCCCTATAACGTTGGAGCCGTTTTCAGAAGTGCGGATTCGTTCGGAATAAAACAGATAATTCTTATTGACGGAACCGCTTCTCCGGAACATCCGCATGCAAGAAGAACATCACGGGGTTGTATTGATACAGTTCAGTGGACATTCATGTCAGAAGAAAAAGCAGTTGAATTTCTCAATAATTATGATTCAAAACAGATTATGGCGTTGGAATTGGGCGGTGAGGATATCAACACATTTGAATTTCCGAGACGGGGTGTTGTTGTACTGGGAAGTGAAGAATTCGGGGTCAGTCCTGAAATTCTGAAGAAATGTTCAAGCAGGGTTACAATTAAAATGGGCGGAACAAAAGGTTCTCTGAATGTTTCAGTTGCAGCCGGAATTCTGCTTCAACGCTGGTTCTGATTACTTTAATAATTTTGTATATAGTGCTAGATTTAAGCAGTAGAGGAATTTTCTATGAAATTTAGTCAGAGAACTGTTACTTGCGGAGCCCTCAGGGCTTCTGATGCCGGAAAGACCGTTGTTCTGAACGGTTGGGTACACCGTGACAGAAACCATGGTGTGTTGCATTTTATCAATTTGCGTGACCGTTATGGTGTTACACAGGTTGTAGTGGAAGATGATGCAGATGAAGAACTTCAGAAAAAAGTATCTGAGCTTAAAATGGAGTACTGCATCTCAGTAACCGGAATTGTCCGTAAACGTCCGGATAACATGGTAAATAAAGATATGCCTACCGGTGAGGTTGAGGTCAAAGCACTCAGAATAGAAATTCTGTCAAAGTGTGAAACTCTTCCGTTTATGATTGATCAGGAAAATTCAGCCAACGAAGATCTCAGGCTGAAATACAGATTCCTTGATCTCAGATGCGACGGCATGCAGAAACGTATTGCTTTGCGCCATGAATTCATCAAAGCAATCAGAGAGTTCCTCTATACAAAGGACTTTTTTGAAATTGAAACACCTACTTTAATCAGAAGTACACCGGAAGGAGCAAGAGATTTTCTTGTACCTTCAAGAAAATATGCAGGAAAATTCTACGCTCTTCCACAGAGTCCTCAGTTGTATAAGCAACTTCTGATGGTCAGCGGATTTGACAAATATTTTCAGATTGCAAGATGTTATCGTGATGAAGATGCGCGTGGAGACAGACAGCTGGAATTTACCCAGCTTGATCTTGAGATGAGTTTTGTACAGAGAGATGATGTCCTTTCATTGATGGAAGAACTTTTCGGAGATGTATTCAAAAAAGTCATGAATTATGACCTTCCTGCACATTTCAGAAGAATTGATTACTATGATGCAATGAATACATACGGATGTGACAAGCCTGATCTCAGATTCGGTTGTGAGATTAAAGATATTTCATCCGTTATAGAAAAATCCACATTTGATGCTTACAAAACAATCCTCTCTTGCAAGGGAAGCGTTAAGGCTCTTGTTGCACCTAAAACAGACGGTTTTGAGATGACAAGAAAATACCTTGATTCTCTTTCAGAAGCCGCAAAGGTATACGGGGCTGCATTTGTTCCCTTTGTAAAGGTGAGTGCTGACAATCAGATTTCCGGCAGCGCTGCAAAATTCTTTGTCGGTATGGAAGCTGAACTCTGTTCGTTCTTGGGTGCAGGAGAAGGAGATACAATTCTGATGGTTGCTCATGAAAACTGGAAGAAATGCTGTGCTTCTGCGGGTGCATTGAGAAGTAAAATAGGAAAAGATCTCAACCTTATAAAACCGGGTTTTGAATTTTGTTGGATTGTTGATTTCCCTCTGTTTGAATACAACGAAGAAGAAGGACATTGGGAAGCTGCACACCATATGTTCAGTATGCCTCAGGCTAAGTTTATCGATACTCTTGAACAGGATCCCGGTGCAGTCCGCGGAGACCTTTATGACATGGTTTGTAACGGTTATGAGTGTGCATCCGGTTCAATCAGAATTCATGATGTTGAACTGCAGAAGAGAATTTTCAGAATATGTAATTTCAGTGATGAAGAAGCGGAAAAGAAGTTCGGATTCCTGCTTAATGCTTTCAAGTACGGACCACCCCCACACGGAGGAATTGCTCCCGGCATAGACCGTCTTGTCATGATTATGAGTGAACAGACTTCAATCAAAGAAGTAATTGCTTATCCTAAGAACAGTTTTGCCGTTTCTCCTATGGATGATTGTCCGAATGATGTTGATGCAAAACAGCTTGAGGAACTTCATCTTCAGGTAAAGTATCCGGAAGAGAAAAAATGAAATTATCTGATTTTGCCGGGAAACTGACAGAAGTTTTCAGAATAGGAGACTTTGAAGATTTATCTCTTAACGGTCTGCAGGTCGGGGATTTTGACAGTACTGTTAAAAAGGTTGCTTTTGCAGTTGATGCATGTCAGGCATCAATAGATGCTGCAGTATCTGAAGGGGCAGATGTACTTGTTGTTCACCATGGTCTTTTCTGGGGGAAACCTGTTTCCGTTACCGGCAGTCATTACAAAAGGGTTAAGACAATGCTTGACAACAATCTTGCATTGTTTGCCTGTCATCTGCCGTTGGATGCACATCCGGTTTTGGGCAATAATGCCCAGATGGCTCAGGCTTTGGGGCTGGATGATGTTTCCGAGTTCTGTATGTATCACGGAAAAAATATAGGTTTTAAGGGAATACTTCCTCAGCCGTTATCAACAGATGAGATTATTGCAAAATTAGGTATAAGAAAAGACAGCACCAACGTTATCATCAACGGAGGAAAGAATCTGAACAAAACAGTGGGAATCGTATCCGGTTCTGCTGCATCTGATGTTTTTCAGGCTATTGAAGAGAATCTGGATGTTTTTATTACAGGTGAAAGTTCACATGCTGTCTTTCATGATTGTATTGAAAAGGAAATCAATATGCTTTGTTTAGGGCATTATGAGACGGAAGTGTTCGGTGTTAAGGCTCTTATGGCGTATGTAGACAGAGTAATGGGTCTTGATACGGTATTTATTGATATTCCAACCCATATTTGAACATGAGTAAAACAAACTGCAGATTCAAACCTTTTATTCTCAGCCTCGCTCTTGTGGCAATTGATCAGTTTACGAAATACCTTGTTGTTGAGAATATAGAAATCGGAAGCATTAAATACAGATGGTTCAACGATTTTATCTGGATTTGCCATGTAAGAAATACAGGTGTTGCATTCAGTTTGGGTGATGAACTTAATTCTGTTTTCAGAATGATGTTGTTTATTGTTTTGCCTGTAATTGTCCTGACTTTGATAGCTGTATTGATAGCATCGGAGAAATCTCCTCTTTCACGTTTGCAGAGATACTTTGTTGCAGGAATATTCGGTGGCGGCATAGGGACTCTCATAGACAGAATATTCAGATTTGAACTTGGAGTTGTAGATTTCATAAGCGTTAATTTCTATGGCTTTTTGGGTATGGACAGATGGCCCACATTCAACATAAGTGACAGTTGTGTTGTTGTGTTTGTGATTCTGTTTGCATTAACTGTATTGTTTGCAAAGGAAGAATAATGGACAACTTCAGTCTTAAAGATTGCCAATGGTTTCCGTTTAATGACGAGCCTTTGCTTAAAGGAAACTGGTACGTTCCCAAATTATGTGATCCTCAGGTGATAATACCTTCTGATTCTCCGGATGGGAAATGGCATATGTTTCTCTATTCATGGATTGGAATCCATCATTTTGTTTCAGAATCGGGTATTGCCTGGGAACCTAAGAAAATGATAGTACTCAGAGGCCATTATCCTTTTATTTTTCATGAGAAAAACCGATATTATCTTTTATACGAAAAACATGATTACAATATCCCGGGGGCTGCAATCCGTAGGGCTGATGAAAAAAATGAAAACTGTTCCAGAATAGAACTGTGTTCGTCTCATGATTTGGAAAGCTGGAGTTCTCCAAGAACAATTCTTGACAGCAAAGATGTTCCGTATGCTCATGATTTTGTAAAGAGAACCTGTATTTCCAGACCTCAACTGATAAAAACAGCTGATGTCTACAGATTGTATTTCGGTGCATCTGAAGTTGTACTGCCGGATACAAAGTTCAAAACGGGAAGGTATTTCGGTTATGCGGAATCAGACAGCCTGAATTCGGATTTTAAAAATATATCGGAAAAACCGCTGCTGGCACCTGAACCGGATGATGTCTGGACAAATATGGCAGCAGGAAGTGTGAAAATTGTTCAGCAGGAAGAAAAAATCTTTGCTTTGCAATGCGGTTACTTTTGGAATCCGGAAGAGTGCAAGACTTCATCTTCAGTTTTTGTTCTTTCATCTGAAGACGGACTTGCTTTTTCACGATGTACGGAAAAGCCTATTATTATGCCTCAGGTTCATGGATGGGCAGACGGATACATTAAAAACTGTGATGTTGATTATATGCCGGAGGAAAGATGTTGGTATTGTTATTTCTCAGCATCCGGCAGAAAGAATTCTGTTTTCAGCAAGGAAAGTATCGGGCTTTTTATAGGGAACTGCCCTGAATCATAACAACCTTTGATTTTCTTCTGTTTTGTTTTGCCCTTTGCCTTTTTGTAAGCAGTTCAACATTTTTTACCGGCTTTCCGTCAACAAAGGATTTTATTGTTGCCATTTCATCAAGATAGCGTTCGCTGCCGGGATATTTCATAAAACAGTGAAATTTATTATCTTCTTCTATCAGTTTAACCGGGGTGTCTGCCTGTTTGAGTGCGTTTGCAAATAAGTGGGCATCATCATATAACGGGCTGAGTTTTGAAGCAAAAATCAAGGTCTCCGGCAACCTGGATTGATCAAGCCCCAGCAAAGGAGAGAACAGCGGATCCAGAATGTCCTTTGACTCTCTTTGATAGTTCTGAATGAAAAAAGTAAGATCGCTTTTACTTAAAACCGGATTGTTTTTATGAATTTCAATGCTGTTTGTTCTCAATCGGCAATCTGCCAAAGGGTCTTCCAGAATAAGACCTGCAATTTTCGGAGCTTTGTTATTTCTTGCAAGCCGACTGACGGCAATTGCCAGATTTGCTCCTGTACATGAACCCATTAAAAAGATTCGGCTTGGATCTGTTTTCCAGTACTTGGCACCCTGTTCAGCCCAGAGGAAGGCACTGTAACAGTCTACTACGGGAATGGGAAATTTATATGAAGGAGCCAAACGGTAATCAACAGCAAGTACAGCACTTCCGGTTGAATTACAGATATTGCTGCAGATTGCCTTACAGCACTCCATGTTTCCCAACATCCAACCTCCTTCATGAAAGAAGATAATCAGAGGGGTGAGGTTTGAATCATTGTTTGATTTTCTGTAAAGATATCCTGTTGCTGTACCGTTGGAGACCGGGATGATATATGTTTCAAGTGTCACATTTACAGATACGGGTCTGTACAGTTTTCTGAATATTCTTTTGTTCTTGATTTCCGAACGATTGTATTTGTCTATTATCTGCTTTTTTGAATTTGAGACATCATTGACTGAAATTTTTTTATGGAGTCTTAACAATTTAGCTGTGACCGAAGACAAAATATACTCGTTCATAGTGAATATATGATATAATCATTTCGATATTTTTTACAATCTTGAAATATCCGGAGGAAAAAATGATTCTAGTGACCGGAGGCGCCGGGTTTATCGGTTCTCATACATGTATTGAACTCCTTGATAATAATTTTGACGTGTTGGTTGTTGACAATCTTTGCAACAGCAAAACAGAGTCTTTGAAAAGGGTGGAATCAATTACCGGGAAAAAAGTAAGGTTTATCAATGCTGATGTCTGTGACAGACAGAGTATGGAAAAAGTGTTTTCCGAAAATAAAATTTCAAGTGTTATTCATTTTGCCGGATTGAAAGCAGTAGGAGAGAGTGTTCAGAAACCTCTGGAATATTATGAAAACAATCTGAATGCTTCATTGAATTTATGTCATGTTATGATGAAGTACAATGTGTTCAATCTTGTTTTTTCTTCAAGTGCAACAGTATATTCTGCAGACAATACCATGCCTCTCAAAGAAGATTCCAAAACCGGGGATTGTACCAATCCGTACGGCTGGACAAAATACATGGGAGAACAGATTTTCAAGGGAATATGTACTGCATATCCCCAAATGTCTGTTGTGTTGCTGAGATATTTCAATCCGATAGGTGCACATAAAAGCGGTCTTATAGGCGAAGATCCTCAGGGTATTCCGAACAATCTTATGCCTTATATCACACAGGTTGCTGTGGGAAAACGTGAAAAGCTTACGGTTTACGGTAATGATTATGATACATGTGACGGAACCGGAGTCCGTGATTACATTCATGTTGTTGACTTGGCAAAAGCCCATCTGTCAGCCGTTGAATATGTAGAGAACCATAAAGGTTGTGAAATATTCAATATAGGTACAGGTCACGGAACCAGTGTTTTAGAACTGGTTGAAGCATTTGAAAAAGTAAACAATGTCAAAGTTTCTTATGTCATAGGCAAAAGAAGAGTCGGTGACATTGCAACTGTGTACGCAGATTGCTCAAAAGCAAAGAAAATACTCGGATTTGAAACCGAATACAACATTGAGGATATGTGCAGGGATTCGTGGAACTGGCAGACAAAAAATCCGGATGGTTTTAAAGACTAGTTTATTTGATGCTTCATAATGTATAATTTGGACAGAATTGTGTTCAGGAGTTGCTGAGTTAATGCGTAATGCAAAGAAAATAGCTGTTATATTGATAACCGTACTTGTGATTGCACTTCTCTTTGTTACATGCAGAAAAAGACTGGAAAAAAATGAAATAATTGAAATAAAAGCAGCTAAGGTTTCACCTCAGGAAACAGATAAGGTGATTTCTGCCATTCAGAATAAGAAAGAAGAACCCGTTGCAATTACCATAGAAGCCCCGGATGCAATAGAATCGGGTTCGGATAAAACAGTTGAGGAAACAGTTGAAGAATTTGTTGAAGATTCAGTTGAAGATTCAATTGAAGATATTTCCGGCGAATCAGTAAAAGAAGAAGTTCAAGAAGATATTCCGGAAGAAAACAACGACGGGACTGTTGATACAACAGAGACTTCAGATACAACAGAGACAGACTCAAAGACAGCAGTTGAAGAAACAACAGAAACGGATACGGAAACAGAAGCTGTTGAGACTGTAGATACAACAGAAACAGATACAAAGACAGAAATTACAGAGACAGTTCAGGGCTCAGAGACGACAAATACAGATTCGGAAGCAAATACAGAGTTGTTCAATCCGCCGGTAAAAGCAAAGGAAATTCCGATAAAGAAGAAAAAGAGTTACGGAATAGGAATGGAAATAGGTTTGGGTGTGGGATACTACAGGCTTGAATATAACGATTACAAGGCTGATATGCTTAAGATTTCAATTCCCGTATATCTGTGTTTTGCCCAAAGTGATAGTTTTTCAATTTCTGCTTATGTAAAGCCGGGTTATTTAAAAGAACTGAAAAAAGATAATGATTCTTCTCCGTTGACTGTCGATTATGCAGTAAAGAAACAGGATTACTGTTTTGAATGCGGAGTCGGATTGAACAGCTATTCAAACAATTTCAGTCTCAGAACGGATTTGGGGCTTGATTTCTTTAATCCGGGTACAAAAATCAATAATCCGCACACAATGCTGAATCTGCAGATAGTTCCGTCTTTCAGATTGGGAAAAAGCAAGTTGTGGCTTTCAATTCCTTTTGAGGGAAGTATTTCTCTTGAGAATAAAGACAGCAGAGCATACGGCGCAGGTGTTTATATTTCACTTAGAACGGACGAGACAAAAAAATGAGAAAAAAATTAACATCATTACTATTGATAATTGCGGTTTTTGTTTCTTTTGCTTATTCAAAAGATTTCAAGTTCTTTATGAACGGTCTTGATCAACATCCTGAAATATTGGGCGGATTCCTTCCTACAGGTTCCGGCCTAGGGATGAACTATGAGGGCTGGTCTTTACGTGAAGGTGATACAACTCAGATTCAGCTCACGGCTGCAGGCGGTTATCTTCAGCGTCAGATTTTTCAGTATTGGCAAACCGGTAAGGTGATAGATTCTGGAGCGGGAGCAAGAGTCGGAATATTTGATGTCATGCATGTTACCTTCGGGACAAAATTGTCTCAGGGATTCGGAGATTCATGGGTTCCGGATAAGGATTTGTTTACTCTTTATTTAGGATATGACGGGAAGTACGAAGAATATCATGATTCTCTTATGCTTCTTAAAGACGGCGGCGGACTTCCGAAGAAAAAAGATTATAAAGTCTACATAGGTCAGAATGAAAAAGGTAAGCCGGATACTCTAGTCAATTTCCTGGGTGGTGAATCAAACAGAAAAACTCAGTCAATTTATCCTGAATTGCGGGGTGATAATAATTTTTCCAATGTTTTCTACACAGGCGTAACTCTGAATTGCATGGACGACAAAATGGTTACCAACGAAGGAGTTCTGGTAGATTTGAAAGCTCAATATGCTCCGGGAAATCTTAACGAGAATATAGACTACTATACATGTCAGATCAATGCGGTTGCAGGTACTACGTTATTTGAAGTTCAGAGACCGAATGGTTTGAATAAATTTTCAATTGTTCTTTTGGACAGGGCAAATGTCAGCTGGATAGACGGTGATGCCGTTCCGACTTTTGCTTCTCACACTTTCTCACTTGGCAGAAAAATGAGAGGATTTGATAACAACAGCTTTAATACGAATTTTGCTTTTGTAAACAATTTTGATATCAGATTTGCCAGCCCGGAACCGATTTGGGACGGTGTGTTTGCAAGATTGAATCTGTTCTTTGATTTTGGTTGTTACAGCGGAAGGTACTTAAATACGGGAAAAAACAATATTGCTGCACAGAAAGACAGCGGTTATCTTGCCTCAACAGGTTTCCAGCTTGAGCTGGATATTATTGATTCTGTTGATTTAGGGCTTCAGGTTGCATATTTACTTCATGGAAACAGCTTGAGAGACCCTTCTTCAAAAACAATTGTCGGAGCAACATTCTTCCTTGATTTCTAATTACGGTTTTGTTCCTGCTAAAGATGGCAGAATATCGGATGTTTTAATTGAAACATCAAGATTTTCAAGAATTCTCAAAGAAACAACCTCCTCTGAGAATATTGCCATAACTGATTTTCAAGTTCTCTTGCTTTTGATGGACAGGGGACCGTTATCAGTATCACAGCTTTCACATTTGCTGTGTAAAGCAGGTTCGAATATGGTTCCTGCTGTAAAAAAGCTTGAATCTGCAGGATATGTATATTCAATGGATACTGCAGACGCAAGGATGAAAAATATAGTTATTACGGAAAAAGGTCTTGAGTATTCTGTCTATTTGGTTGAAAAGGCTCGTCAAAGGCACGATAAACTGTTTAAATACTCACTTTGAAGAAGAATTATCGTATTGAGTTTTTGAGTTACAAAGGTTTACTATATACGAGTGGCAAAAGATTATACCTTTGTACTGAAAATTATCCGCAATACGTATTCAAGTTGGTATGTAAGGCATAATCATGTTCAAACAAATAATTTTGAGAAGATTGACTTTTCAAAAGGACCTTTCCTTTTAGTATCCAACCATTGCGGTGCATATGACCCTATAATCATAAGTTCTGTCATGACCAGAAATGTCAGCTGGGTAACAGGGGCATATCTTTTCAAGAGCAAATTCCTTAATGTTGTTTTCAAAAAAATCTGCAGATGTATTCCCAAACAACAGGGTCAGAGTGATTTCTCATGTGTAAGAGAAATGCAGAGAACTCTCAGAGACGGCAGAGTTGTAGGTATATTTCCTGAAGGAACAAGGACATGGGACGGAGATATTGCTCCATATTCCCTGAAAACATTGGCAAAAATGATCAGAATTTTTTCTGTTCCGACTGTTTTCATCAATCTTGAAGGTTGTTTTGCCCAGCAACCCAGATGGGCTTCTTACTACAGGGAAGGTCAGGGAATAGTTGTAAATTTCAAGAAGTGCCTTTCCGTTGAAGAAATGAAAAAAATGTCGCTTGAAGAACTGGAAGAAGTTGTGTCTGATAATCTGAATTTCTCAAATGACAAATGGAAGATTCATAATGCTTACAATTTTGTATCTGCTCACAGGGCAGAAGGCATTCAGCGTTTGTTTTATATGTGTCCTTCCTGTAAAACAGTATCTTCCATAAAGGCTAGCGGAAACGATATAGAGTGTCTTTCATGTCATGCAAAAGCAACTGTTACTGATAAGGATGATATTGAATCACAGGATATTAAGTTCAAAAAGTTTTCCCAATGGCATAAATGGGAGGCTGAGAACATTATCAATGAGAATGAATTTCCTGCAGAAAAAGGCATTCTGTTTCAGGTAGGAAAACTGGACAATAACGGAAAACTTAAAACAGTTTCAAAAAATATAGAAGTATCAATGAAAAACGGTTCTATTAACGTCAAAACAAGCAAAGGACCGGATTACGCTTTCCCTATTAACCAAATCAGTTCACTGATTCTCAATGCAAAACAAACAATGGAATTGGTTTATGATGACATGGTTTACAGAGTAAGGCTTTTGCCTGATGCAAGCTCACTGAAGTATCAGGAGTATTACATTGCCTCTAAGAACAGACAATGTGAGGAGTAAAAATGTTTATACATGGAAGCCATGATTTTACGGTAATTTTACACCTATGCATTTTATCAATAGCTTTGATTCTCGGTTCAATACTGCGTTCCAAGGTCAAATTTCTGCAGAGATATCTGATTCCTGCTCCTATGATAGGCGGATTATTCCTTTTTATTTTTTACAACTACATTGCCGGATCTCTCAGTCTTGGTTCAGGTCAGGCTTTTCTTGAGGAACTAATGTTCCATTTGCTGAATATATCGTTTATTGCCATGCAGTTGAGAATTCCCGTAAACGAAAAACATGAAAGGAAGACAGCTCTTTGGCAAAATATTACTGCAATTTCATCTCAGTATGGTCTTCAGGCAACATTGGGCCTTCTGGTAGTGGTTTTATTTTTCAGAAACAGTCTTCCTGAAGCTGCAAAAGCGTTGGGACTGACACTTTGTCTGGGATTCGAATTAGGTCCGGGTCAGGCTGAATCAATGTCAAAAGTATGGGAAGGGGCTCCTTATTTTGTTCAACATGCCGGAAGCGTAGGACTTATCATGGCTGCTATCGGTTTCTGCGTAGGTTCTATTATCGGTGTTGTTCTGATAAACACTGCGGCCAGAAAAGGTTGGGTGTCAGAAGAATACATAGAAAAACTCAGACACAGAAAGACAGGTAACGGATTTTTCAAAGACAGAAATCAGCAACTTACCGGCAGCCGTCAGACAACTGCAAGTGAATCAATGGATACTTTTACACTGCACATGGCTCTGATTCTGTTCACATACTTGTTAAGTTACCTTTTCCTCTGCTTTATTGAAGGCCTTGTAGCAAAATATATCGGAGGAAAGGTTCTGGAGGCTGTAGAGGGACTGTGGGGAATCAATTTTGTATTCAGTTCTCTTTTTGCAATTCTCATAAGAAAAATTATCATTTCATGCGATTGTTCTCACATAATTGACAACGGAACATGTAACAGAATTGACGGTTTGGCAGTTGACCTTACCGTTGTATCATGTCTTGGTGCAATCAGAATTGCGGCTTTCAAAGCATATTGGCCTCTGATTCTTGCACTTACATTTACGGGAATTCTTATTACCTGTTTCTTTGTTCCATGGTTCTGCAGCAGACTTTTCAAAGATTATAAATTCTTCAGAATGCTTATGATTTTCGGTTGTGCAACCGGAACACTTCCAACAGCATTGTCTCTTGTCCGTGTTGTTGATCCTGATTTTGATACACCGGTAGCACAGGATTTCATAAATTCAATGGGTGTAATGTTTGTTCTTGCTCTGCCTATCCTTGCATTGGTAAATATGCCTGCGAAAGGACATGCTGTTCTGTTTATGATTATATGTTCGGTTTATATTCTGTTCTCTCTGGTAATGTACATTTTCATTGCTAAAGAGAGAGCTTTTGTCAAACCGGGGGTATTATTCTATTCGGAAGAGAATTAATCATCAATTTCCGGAATTTTTTTTCTGAAGTCCTCAAGAAGGTCATCTTTTGTCATACCTTCTCTCAAAACGACGAAAATTGTGTCATCTCCGGCAATTGAGCCGAGAATTTCCGGTAAATTAAGAACATCAAGTGCGTAACAGACTGAATTTGCATGTCCGGCCCTTGTTTTGATTACTCCTATGGATCCTGAAAACTCCATTGACAGTATTCCACGTCTAACGTCCTGAATGTAACTTTTTTCAGAAACGGCGGAGTTCTCTTCATGAGGTAAAGTGTAGTAGTAGCCGCTCCAACCGTTGGATACTTTTCCGACTTTGAGTTTCTTAAGGTCTCTTGACAGTGTGGCCTGAGTAACATCAAAGCCTTCATCTTTAAGCATCTGGAGCAGTGTTTCCTGATTTTCAATCTTGTTTTTCTTAATCAAGGCTCTGACTGCAACAAGGCGATTATCTTTTTCTTTCATATTCAACCTCACGAGATAACAATTATAAAGGTTGCAATGTATAGTCTGCAAGCAAATTGAAAGCAGAAAGGTATTCTGATATTATTTATTCCGGAGATTTTAATATGGATTACATTGATCTTGATAAGATAACAGCTTTTGAAAAGTTGCTTGATTGTAAGGCTTTTGATATAAGCAAAATAGATGCTGACAGAATAAAAAAATATTCTGTTTCCGGAAATAACGGTTTTGTTTATAACTACAGTTGTATGCCTGTTGATGATAATACAGTAACAGTATTGCAGAGTTTGTCAGATGAGGTTCAGACAATAGAAAAGTATAAGCAAATACTTTCCGGCCAGGTAATGAACACTGGTGAAAAGCGAATGGTTCTTCACCAGCTCACCCGAGGAGAAGTAATCAAATCCGTTCCGCAGGACAGAAAGAAATTTTATGAAGAAGAATTGAAGAAAATCGAGAGTTTCTCCGAAGCTGTAAGAAAAGGTGAAATTAAAGGTTCTACCGGAAAAGCGTTCAAACATGTTGTTCAAATCGGAATCGGAGGTTCTGACCTTGGACCCAGAGCATTGTGCTATGCTCTTTCTCTTTTGGACGTACCTAAACTTGATGCCCGTTTTATCTCAAACGTCGATCCTGATGATGCCTGTGCAGTAGTTCAGGGACTTGATCTTGAATCAACTTTGTTTATTCTTGTTTCAAAGAGCGGAACAACTCTTGAAACACTTACAAACAGAGATCTTGTATTTGATGTACTCAGAAAAGCCGGAATCAAGAATCCGAATGCTCATATTGTAGCAGTAACATCCCAGACAAGTCCTCTAGCAAAGACAGAGGGGATTTTGGATGTGTTCTTCATGGATGATTTCATTGGCGGCAGATATTCTTCCTGTTCTGCAGTAGGCGGTGTAATTCTTTCACTTACATACGGTTTCAAGGTTTTCAGAGAGCTTCTTGACGGTGCCCATGATGTTGATGTTACATCATTGAACACAGATATCAGGAAGAATCCGGCACTGATGGATGCACTTATCGGAGTATATCTCAGAAATGTACTTGATTATCCGTATACTGCAGTACTTCCGTACAGCCAGGCATTGAACAGACTTCCTGCTCATTTCCAGCAGCTTGATATGGAAAGCAACGGAAAACATGTGAATAGGTTCGGAGAAAAAATTACATATAAAACAGGTCCTGTTATTTTCGGAGAACCCGGAACAAACGGACAACATAGTTTTTATCAGCTTCTTCATCAGGGAACAGATGTTGTACCTATGCAGTTCATAGGTTTCAGAAAGAATCAGGGTTCTCTGGATGCAGAGGTGGAAGGATCAACATCAAAGGCCAAGCTGAATGCCAACCTTGCAGCTCAGATAGTTGCATTTGCATGCGGAAAGGAAAATAAGGAAAATCCGAATAAGGATTTTGAAGGAAAGCGTCCTTCTTCTCTCATAGTATGCGACAAACTTACTCCGTTTGCACTTGGACAGATACTTGCACATTTTGAAAACAAGGTAATGTTCCAAGGGCTTATCTGGAATATCAACAGTTTTGACCAGGAAGGAGTTCAGCTCGGAAAGATTCTTGCAAAGAAAGTACTTAATGGATGCGAGGGGGATACAACGCTTAAAGCATTTGCAGACCTTCTCGGAATAGGAGTAGATATAAAATGACAATGACTATCGTAATTGCAGTTGCAGTAATTCTTGTTTTATATGTTGTTTCAACATACAACAAGTTCGTTCAGATAAAAAATCAGGGTGAGGAAGCATATGCCCAAATAGATGCTCATCTTAAACAGCGTTATGACCTTATCCCCAATCTTGTTGAAACAGTCAAAGGGTATGCAAAACATGAACAGAAAACCCTTACCGCTGTTATTGCTGCAAGAAATGCTGCAATGTCAGCCAATACAGTTGCAGAAAAAGACAAGGCTGATAAAGCATTCGAAGGAACTTTGAAAAGTCTTTTTGCTCTTTCCGAGGCTTATCCGGATCTAAAGGCAAACAAAAACTTTGAAGATCTTCAGGCTCAACTTTCAAAACTTGAAACGGAAATACTTCAGGCAAGAA
This sequence comes from Sphaerochaetaceae bacterium, assembly GCA_045598675.1. GTDB lineage: Bacteria > Spirochaetota > Spirochaetia > Sphaerochaetales > Sphaerochaetaceae > JAZLEZ01. The sequence continues at coordinate 13,818 of JAZLMO010000065.1, read as the reverse complement.
AGTATTACAATGCCGTTGTCAAAACATTTAATACGGCAATTCAGACTTTCCCGAATTCAATTATTGCAAAAATGTTCGGAGGAAAGTTTGAAAAACTTACTTATCTGGAAGTATCGGATACTGAACGTCAGAATGTTAAAGTATCATTTTAACAGATGAAAAAATCCATCTCTCTGATTATATTCTTTCTCTTATGCATATTTTGCGTGTTTGCTTCTGAGTATGATTACTCATATTACAGGACACAGTTGTATGTAGGTAAAGATGCAGTACATAAAGTCAGAGAGGATTTTACAGCAGATTTCCATACTCCGTCCCATGGACTTTACCGTTTTATTCCAATAGATTATGACAACGCAAAGGTCAGGGTATCCAATCTGAAATGCAGTGAAGTATTTTCATACGATGAACAGAATTCTTACCTGGTAATGAAAATAGGTTCTTACGACAGAACTGTATATGGACAGAAACAATATGCAATTGCATATGATTATGATGTCGGAGAAGATACTGAAGAAGACTATGATTTTCTTTTCTTCAATCTCTTGGGAACAGACTATGACTGTTATACAGATTGTTTTGAATTCGAAGTTTTTCTTCCTTCTGAAAACCTCAATGATGAGGACTTTGAAGTCTCGGTAACCGGAGGATATTACGGTTCACAAGTTCAAGTGCCGTATGAAATTGAAAATGATGGAGATTATTATCGTATTTCCGGAACCGTATATGGTGTCAGTCCTTATCAGGGTGTGACAATCAGGATTCTCCTTCCTCAGAATTGGTATCAGGGAGCAAGAAAACTGATAGACTTGCGTTCGGCTTTCCGTAAGGCAGATATTGCAGGTTCTCTAATCCTTGTCATCATTGCTTTCTTTATCTGGTCTGTGTATGGAAAGGACCGAGTTCCGATTGTCAGTGCAAGATATGAAGTCCCTGAGAATTTTTCTCCGCTTTTTGTAGGTTATCTGGTAGATGAAAATGTCAATGATACGGATATAACATCCATGCTTTTCTATTGGGCGGATAAGGGCTATATAAAAATTTCAGAACCCAAGAAAAAGCATTATCAGTTTACAAAACTCAAAGATTTGCCAAATGATGTTCCTGCAGTTGAAAGAGAGATATTCTACGGTTTTTTCAGAGGTTGCAATGCAGACGGTACAATAGGTATCGGAGATTTGAGATACAATGATTTTTATCAGGTTATTACCAGGGCAAAACTTATTGTTCCGAAATACTTCCGCAAAGAGAAAAGCCTGAAGGATTCCCTAAGCGTTTTCCTGTCTGTTGTACTTGGAATATCTGCCGTCTTGCCGTTGTGTCTTTATGGTCTGTCTTTGACTGCAACCGAGCTTATGAAACAGGATGCACTTATATTCTGTCTGATGAGCTTTTTCCCGGTGGTTTTGAATTCGGTTCTGTTTGCTTCTCTCATGAAAAAATGGTACGTAAGGAAGTCGAATATTGTTGCTGTTATATTCAGACTGTTTGCATTGATGTTTGAATGCATTGTATTTTCTGTTTTGTCTTCAGCGTATGCAGGTTTTGATATATCATTGTCATGCCTTTCTTTTACATGCAGTTCCGCAATATCGTTTCTTGCCGTTATTACAACCCGCAGAAGTGAATACGGAAGAAAACTGTATGAAGAGGTTTTGGGATTCAGGGAATTCATAGATAAAGTATCAATGTCGGAACTTGTCACAATGATAAATGAAGATCCCATGTACTACTATCATGTGCTGTGTTATGCCATTGTGTTGGGGCTTGAAAACAAATGGGCAAAGAAGTTTGAATCTGTTACTGTTCAACCTCCGATGTGGTATACGGGAATCAGTCCGTTTGATATTTATTTCTTCAGCAGTTTTGCTTCTCATGTTTGCAGGAGTGTTGCAGTATCATCAATTCCTGTTCAGAAAGCAAAAACGGTTGTAGGAGGGCCTATGCATTTCGGAGGATTCTCCGGTGGCGGGTTCGGAGGAGGAGGAAGCCGTGCTTGGTGATAAAAATATTGAGGGAATGATATGGACAGTGTGTCTTGTCTGTTTCTGTTGGGCTGTTGCTCTTCTGATTAAACATAAGAAGCCTGTTTCGGATTTCAGAAGAGAAGTTGCAAGAAAGTTTGTCCACATAGGTGTAAGTAACTGGTTTTTCATATACAGCAGCTTTTTTACTCTCTGGTATTACCCTGTTGCAGGTCTTGTTTTCTTTGCAGTTGTAAACTATTTTATTGAGATTAAGACAGGAACACGCAGAAGTTGGGGTACTGTGTATTTCCCGATATCAATTGTCATTATGATAATCCTGAAAGAATGTGGATTCGGCAGTGTACAGATAGTAGGATGCGGTCTTCTGGGTATGGGATATGCCGATGGTTTTGCCGCTTTGGCCGGAATGTGTTTCGGAAAAACGAAAATGCCTTTTTCAAAGAAGAAAAGTATATTCGGTTCATCTGTTGTCCTGTTGATTACCATGCTGATTGTTTTGTTTATGAGTGATATTTCAGTTGCGGGAGCTCTTCTTATAGGAATTGCAGCCATGGTTGCTGAAGCATATACTCCAATGGGTTTGGATAATATTTCAGTTCCTTTGATAATCTATGTATTAAGTGCGATTTTATGTTGAAAACAATTGATGAAAAATTTTTTTCAATCAGATGGCCTTTGCCTCTGATTATTATAATTCTCTTTATGGTTTGTTTTGCTGTTGTTGCCTACATTAAAAAACATCTGACAAAGAGCGGTGTAGCAGCTGCCTTTATCTCCGGAGTAGTTATTTTCTGGTGTACTCATATTCAGGGTTTTATTCTTATTTGCTGTTTCTACTTCTCATCTTATGCTGTAGGAAGATATTGTACTTCCAAGCATGAAAATGTTGTTGAAAAAAAAGGACATACCAGAGATTATATGCAGGTTCTTGCAAACGGACTTATGGCTGTAATTGCCGCACTGCAGTACAGCAATACTCAAAATATAAGATTCCTTATAATGTTCGGTGCAGTAATAGCAGAAGCAACATCTGATACATGGGCAGGGGAGATAGGCCGCTTGTCTGCCAAACCTCCTGTGTCAATCAGAACTTTTCAGGTTGTTCCCAAAGGATTGTCCGGAGGAGTTACAGCCCTGGGGTTCCTGGGTGCATTGGCCGGCAGTTTTTTCATTGCAGTTTTCTGGATTTTGCTTTTCCCTGTTAGGGTGAATATTGTATCTGTTTTAATTATCACATTCTGCGGTTTTGCAGGTTGTGTGGTTGACTCGTTTTTGGGAGCAACTTGTCAGGCAATGTATCTTGATGAAAAAACCGATGCAGTTACAGAACAGGATACTGACGAAGAAGGAAAAAAGAGAAAAATCATCCGAGGAATCAACTGGTTGGATAACGATATGGTTAATCTGATATCAAATATCGTTTCTGCAATGTTTGCATTTGCCATGAGTAAAGTTTTCTGAATAATCTTGTAAATTATTCAGTTTTGTGATTTTATATTCAAAAAATACAATTTGGAGGCATATATGCAGATAAGACTTGAGCATTTGGTCCGTTCCTACAATGAACTCCATGCTGTCAATGATATAAGTCTTACAGTGCCTTCCAATAAAATCCTGGGAATCATAGGCAGAAGCGGTGCAGGCAAAAGCACACTTGTACGTCTTGTCAGTCTTCTTGAGAAACCGGACAGCGGTGAAGTCTGGTATGATGATGAAAGAGTAGATAATCTTGAAGAAAACCTCCTTATTCAGAGAAGAAGACGTCTTGGAATGATTTTTCAGAACTTCAATCTTTTTTCGTCCAGAAATGCGGGTCAAAACGTAGCATATCCTCTGGAAATTACGGATTATCCGAAAGATAAAATCAAAGACAGAGTCAAGGAGTTGTTGGATCTTGTTGAGCTCGGGGACAGAATAGATGCCCCTATCAGTACACTTTCCGGCGGTCAGAAGCAGAGAGTTGCAATTGCAAGAGCCCTTGCATGTGAACCTGATATTCTTTTCTGTGATGAGGCAACAAGTGCTTTGGATCCTCAGACCACCCGCTCCATTCTGAATCTCATAAAGGATATTCAGAAAAAGATGAATCTTACAGTTGTTATGATTACTCACCAGATGGAAGTTGTCAGAGACGCATGTGATTTTGTTGCAGTAATCAATGAAGGAAAGATTGTTGAAGAAGGTTCTGTAAAAGAAATATTCTCGCATCCGAAAACCGGTGTAACAAAAGATTTTCTTGCTCATCTTTCATCTGCAGATTCCGATTCTCTGGTTTATATTTCCAACAGTCACGGACGTTTCACATTGAGATTCCCGGGTAAAAGTACGGATGATCCTGTATTGACAAGACTTGCCAGGGAACATAATGTTGATTTCAACATCCGGGGTGCCGGTATTCAGAAAGTCGGAGATGAAGAACTGGGTACAATTGTCTGTGACATAACCGGTTCCGAAGAATCTGTAAAAAATGCAATAAATGGTCTTAAGAAATATAAAATTGTTGTAGAGGAGGCAAAATCATGATTTGGACATTGGTTTTTGAAAGCACGGTTCAGACTTTGGTAATGGTTCTCTTCTCAACAGTGTTTGCTTTGCTTTTAGGTCTTCCTCTTGGAATTCTATTGTGCGTGACAGGTCCTGAGAGTCAGGGCGGAATTATTCCCAAACCTGTACTGAATGAAGTGTTGAGCAAACTGGTAAATGTTCTGAGATCATTTCCTTTTATTATCCTGATGATTCTCCTGTTCCCGCTTTCACGTATTATTGTCGGGACATCCATAGGTACTGCAGCGACTATTGTACCGCTTTCAATTGCCGCGGCACCTTTTGTTGCAAGAATAATAGAATCGTCATTAAAGGAGGTGGATCCGGGGGTCGTTCAGGCCGCCCGTGCAATGGGATCTACAAATTCTCAGATTATTTTCAAAGTTCTGCTTCCTGAGGCAATGCCTTCATTGGTAAGCGGAGTAACTTTGACAATAATAAATCTCATAGGCTATTCTGCCATGGCAGGAGCAATCGGCGGCGGAGGTCTTGGAGATTTGGCAATAAGATATGGCTATCAGCGATTCAGAAGTGATGTAATGCTGGTAGCGGTTGTGGTAATCCTTCTGTTAGTTGAGATTATCCAATTCGTAGGGAATAAAATTAGTTCTAAAATGATGGAGCGTAGATAATATGAAGAAAACATTATTGGTATTATTGGTACTTGCAGTATCATTTGCTGTATTTGCAGCAGGTTCACATGAAAAAGATTCAAATAAGATTATTGTAGGTGCAACACCTGAGCCTCATGCAGAAATGCTCAAGCTTGTTGTAGATGATCTTGCAAAGCAGGGATTCACACTTGAAGTAAAGGAATTTACAGATTATGTAACTCCTAATGATGCAGTAGAAGACGGTCAGATTGATGCAAACTTCTTCCAGCATATTCCTTACATGAATTCATTTAATTCAGAGCATGGTTATCATCTTGTTAATGCAGGCGGAATTCATGTAGAACCTCTTGCACTTTATTCAAGTAAATACAAAAACGTAAATGATTTTCCGAACGGAGCCACAATTGCTGTTCCGAATGATCCTACAAACGAAGGAAGAGCACTTCTTCTTCTGGAAAGTGCAGGTCTTATCAAGTTGAAAGATTCAAACAATCTTGAATCAACTCCTCTTGATGTTGCTTCAAATCCTAAGAATATCAAGTTTAAGGAAATTGAAGCGGCTTCTCTTCCAAGAGTTCTTGCAGATGTTGACGGTGCTGTTATTAACGGTAACTATGCAATTCCTGCAGGCCTGAATGCAGCTAAAGACGGTCTTGTTGTAGAAGGTGCAAACTCACCTTATGTAAACATCATTTCCGTAAAATCCGGAAACGAAAACAAGCCTGCAGTCAAGGCTCTTGTAAAGGCTCTTCAGAGTCAGGAAATCAAGGATTGGGTTGCAAAGACATATGTCAACGGAGAAGTTGTCGTAGTATTCTGATAATTATGTGGTTTATTACCACCTATTTGTGTGATAAAGTACCGGTATGGAAATACTGGTACTTTTTTTATTGGTTACAATTGCTGTTTTACTTATTCTTGTTCTTGTTAAGGTTTCCAAACCTCAGGAACATGAAGATTCTGTTACTCCTAAACTTGATTCAATTTCAAGAGAGATTACCGTTGCCTCAACCAAAATCGAAGATTTGAATAAAGTAAATGTGGTTCTTTATAAGACAGTTGAGCAAAAACTTGCAGAAATCAGACAGGATAATGAAAAACGACTTGATCAGATGAGACAGACGGTTGACGAGAAACTTCAGAAAACTCTGGAGAGCAGACTTTCAACAACATTCAAGACTGTCAGTGATCAGCTTGAACAGGTTTACAGACAACTGGGTGAAATGCAGACTCTTGCAAAAGGAGTAGGCAATCTGGAAAAAGTTCTTACAAATGTAAAGACAAGGGGAATGTGGGGTGAACTTCAGGCAGAAAGGATTCTTTCTGAGATTTTGTTGCCGGAACAGTATTTGAAGAATGTCTGTACAAAGAAAGGCAGTCATGATCCTGTTGAATTTGCCGTAAAACTTCCCGGTTCAAATGACGACCGGCCTGTTTTTATGCCTATAGATTCAAAATTTCCGCGTGAAGATTATGAAAGGCTGTGTGATGCAACTCAGAACGGAGATTCGGAACAGATTCAGGCTTTGAGAACTTCACTGGAAAGAAGAATCAAAGATGAAGCAAAAGATATTGCACAAAAGTACATTGATGTTCCGAATACAACGGATTTTGCAGTAATGTTTCTTCCTATTGAAGGACTGTATGCAGAAATTCTGGCAATTCCCGGAATGCAGGAAAAACTTCAGCATGAATATCATGTAATGATTGCAGGTCCTGCAACCTTGGCCAGTTTACTGAACAGTTTGCAGATGGGATTCAGAACACTGGCAATAGAGAAAAAGAGTGCAGAAGTCTGGCACGTTCTGGGTCAGGTGAAAACAGAGTTCGGAAAATTTGCAGGAACTCTGGAAAGAGTACAGGACAAACTTGCAAGTGCTTCAAAAGAGGTTGAAAATGCATTTGTCCGTCAGCGTGCTGTTGACAGAAGGCTCAGAGCTGTTGATGCTGTTGAAATTACTTCGGATATCAATGAGCAGAATCTGTTAGAAAACGACTGATATCACTTTGTGTATCAATATCGGCAATAAGAGCATTATCGTCCGTTTCATACTCAAATAAATCATATTTCCCGAGAATCTCAGAAACAGAGTTAATACTTTTTGCCGATAGGATTATTTTTTTCATCCTTGATGCCAGGTATACAGGATGACCCGGTATTTTGTTTACAACAGGTCTTACAGCATCATGGTTTTTCAAATATCCGGATGTTGTTTTGTAGTGTTCGGCATTTATCAACGGCATATCTGCAAGACAGATGAAAAAATTTTCTCCGTCTTTGACCTGGGATACTCCGACCTTTGTTGAAGTGAACTGACCGTTTCTATAATCAGGATTTTTGATTACTATCAGTTCTATCGGTGCTTTTGTGTTTTCTATGAATAATCTGCAGGGTTTCAATGCTTTTTCAGTACTTGAGCTTCTGTATCCTGTGACTATGATCATACGGCAGTTGCTGTTTAAAGTTTCAAGATATTTCAATGCAGTCATTGCACTGTGACACACCATAGTATTGTTGTTATACGGAATGAGTAGTTTGTTTGTTTTCCCCATTCGTTTTGAAAGACCTGCAGCAAGCATCACTATGTCCATTGAAAATTCTCCTTTGACTAATTGTAGCACAAGTGGTTAATATTTGACCTATGCTTGCAGTATTTATTAATTGTTTAACTGTAATTGTCGGAGGATTTCTGGGACTGTTGATAGGGAAACGTGTATCACAGTCATTTAAGGAAGTTGTTTTTTCATGTTCCGGAATCATAACAATAGTCATGGGTATTCAGATGGCTTTGGAATCCTCGAACTTCCTTGTTCTTCTTATGGCAATGCTTGCCGGAGGAGCAACCGGGTATTTGTTGAAGATAGAAGAAAGAGTTCTTTCTTTGGGAGAAAAACTTTCAAGAAGTACTTCTGACTCTTCTGCAAATTTTGCGGTTGGATTTATGAATGCAAGTGTACTGTTCTGCAGCGGAGCAATGTCTGTAGTGGGTTCAATTCAAGCCGGAACCGTAGGTGATTATCAGACCATTCTGATTAAATCCGTAATGGACGGTTGTATGGCTGTAGTATTCGGTTCTATTTACGGCATAGGTGTTGTTTTCTCATGTCTGTTCATTCTTGTTTATCAAGGATTTTTTACTCTTGCCGGATCATGGATTGAGCCGATTCTGGGGGCTGTGGGAATTATTGAGCTTTCTGCCGCAGGGGGTGTACTCCTGATTATGATCGGACTGGGACTTTTAGATATTAAAAAGTTCAAGAGCGGGAATTTTACACCTGCCCTTGTCTTTGCTCCGTTATTTGCTCTTCTTTCTGAAAAGATTTTCTGATGCGATAATTATTGCAACAAGTATCAGAAAACATCCTATAGCCGAATATAAGGATATTTCTTCTTTTAGAATCATAGTTGAACAGATTACTGCAGTTGCAGGATCAAGGAAACTGGCAAGGGCAACATTCTGTGCTTCAAGGTGTTTTATGCTGGAAAAATACAATGCATAGGCAATTCCGGTGTGAATTATGCATATTATTCCCAGAAATACAATTGACTTTATGTCCGGAGAAGGAATTGTTTCCGTTACCAGAGAATAAGGCAGACTGACAATGCCTGCTGTAAGAATGGGAACAATTGTTCTATCCAGAGCGTCAGTATATTTAACGAATTTATTTACAAAAAGCTGTGCTGCATAACCTACTGCGGCACACAATCCCAAAGAAACACCCTTGACAGATGCACCTTCTGCTTTCCCTGCAAGCAGAACAACACCTGCTGCAGCAAGAAAAGTTGCGATAATTTTATTCAAGGACAATCTTTCTTTCAGTATAAAAGGTGAAATCAGAATAACTATTATAGGTGCTGTGTAGTAACACATTGTCGCAACTGCTATTGATGTATAGCGCTGGCTTTCAAAAAAGAAAATCCAATTGATTCCTATAAGTACCCCTGCAGTTATCAGTAATTTCAGATCTTTTTTTACGGCTTCACGGTTGTATTTTCTGTTGAAACACATCAGAAAGAGTGCTCCCGCTATGCCTCTTACTCCTGCAATGAAAGCAGAAGGAAAGACCACGTATTTTCTGATTACACCTACAGTGCCGAAAATAAACATAGAGAGAAGCAATGAATAAAGGGCCTTGTCAGTAGTTTTTTGCATCTTCAAGAATTGTATTCTGATTTGATCCGTTTGGAACACAACATGAACCGACGCCCCAAATGTCATTTGCATATTCCCGGATTGTTCTGTCTGAGCTGAATTTGCCGCTTGAAGCAACATTGATTATTGCTTTTCTCACAAAACTGTCATAGTTGTCTCTGTACAGTTCGATTACCTCATTCTTTCTGTCTGCATACATTCTGAGATCGGCAAAAATAAAGTATCTGTCTCCGTGTTCAAAAATATCCGAAAGCAGCTTGTCAAAAGCTTTCGGTTCGCTGACATTGAAATAGTTGCCTCTGATAAGATTCACAGTGTTGAGTATTTCTTCATCGTTTTTGATGAAATCCCAAGGATTGTAAGAATATTTCATTTCTGAAATCTGACTTTCCGTATGTCCGAAGATAAAGCAGTTTTCACTTCCGGCTTCTTGTTGAATCTCAACATTTGCCCCATCGAGTGTGCCGACGGTAAGGGCTCCGTTCATCATAAACTTCATATTTCCCGTACCTGAAGCTTCCAGACCTGCTGTTGAAATCTGCTCTGAAATATTGGTTGCAGGAATAATCTGTTCAGCCATAGACACACGGTAATCCGGAAGGAAATGAACTTGAAGCAGGTTCCTTGTCTGTTTGTCAGAATTTATTACGGATGCAATGCTGTTTATGAACTTAATAGACTGTTTGGCATTGACATAGCCCGGTGCACTTTTTCCGCCGAACAGGAAACTTACAGGAACAAAACTGTTTCTGAAAGAACTGTCGTTTTTAAGTCTTTGATATATCATGACAATATTGACGGCATTGAGCATCTGTCTCTTGTACTCATGAATTCTTTTTACCTGAACATCAAAAATCGAATAAGGATTGATTATAAGACCGCAGTCATTCTTAAGCCATTTTGCGGCTCGTTGCTTGTTTTCTTCTTTGATTTTTGCAAATTCATAAGCAAATGAGCTGTCATCTGCAAAAGGTGTGAGTTTCTTAAGCTCTTCTGCATTTGTAATCCAACCGTCTCCGATTGCATCTGTAATCAGAGATGCCAGTTTGGGATTTGCACTTAACAGCCAACGTCTGGGGGTGATCCCGTTTGTTTTATTCTGGAATTTATCCGGATAAATTATGTTGAATTCAGGGAACATCTGTTCTTTGAGCAGATTGGTATGAAGCTGGGCAACCCCGTTTACTGCATGACTTCCAATAATGGCAAGGTTTGCCATTCTGACATTTTTAGGTTCGGATTCTTCAATTATACTGACTTTTCTTATTGCTTCCTGCTGTTTATCAGTAGGGAAATATGTGATTGCAGCCTGAAGGAAACGCTGATTTATTTCATAGATAATCTGCATATGGCGCGGAAGAATTTCCTGAAGAAGAGGAACAGACCACTTTTCAAGGGCTTCCGGCATGAGTGTATGGTTTGTATAAGCAAAAGTCTGTTTTGTGATTTCCCATGCCTCATTCCAATCAACGTCTTCTAAATCAACAAGAATTCTCATAAGTTCTGCGACAGCAATTGAAGGATGTGTATCATTTAACTGGATTGCCGCAAATTCAGGAAAGCGTGACCAACTTGCATTTTCTCTTTTGAAACGTCTTATTATGTCTGCCAGAGAACATGCTACAAAGAAGTACTGCTGTTTGAGACGGAGAACCTTTCCCATATACTGCTGGTCGTTAGGATAAAGAACCTGTGAAATATTTTCTGCAAGAACCTTATCTCTTACAGCCTGTGTATAATCTCCGTTATTGAAGTTCTGGAAATTAAAGTCTTCAACGGCTTTTGCACTCCACAGCCTCAAAGTATTAACGGTTTTTCCTCCGTAACCGATTATAGGCATATCGTAAGCCATTCCCAGAACCTTGTCTGTATTGACCCATTTGTAATTATCGCGGCCGTTTTCGTTTATTACCTGTACTTCTCCTCCGAAATTGACTTCATATCTGAGATCGGAACGAGGTATTTCCCATTGATTGCCGTATCTGAGCCAGTTGTCAGGTTGTTCAAACTGATAGCCGTTTTCTATTTTCTGCTTGAAAATGCCGTAGTTATATTTGATTCCGTAACCGTAAGAAGGAATATCAAGAGTTGCCATTGAATCAAGGAAACATGCTGCCAATCTTCCCAATCCGCCGTTACCGAGTCCGGCATCAGGCTCGACTTCTGCAAGATCTTCGTATTTATAGCCGAGTTCTCTGAGAGCCTCCGTGACTTCGTTCATGATTCCCATGTTGTTGATGTTGTTTGTCATTGCTCTTCCCATAAGGAATTCAAGGGAGAGATAATAAACACGTTTTACACTGTTGCTTCGCTGTGTTTTTCTTGAAATGTTCCACTGATGGACAATTCTGTCACGAATAGAATGAGCCAGAGCTTCGTATCTGCCCTCGGCTGTTCTGTGAAATTCATCTGAATCTTCATCATACTTCAGATGTTCTGCAAAGTCCTGTGCTATTGCCTGACTGTCGTTTAAATATCTAACTGATTTGTAGTTTTCCATAAGGATTTTATAGCATTTTAATCATTAAAAGTATAGACTGACGGGGCAATCGAAAATCAGGTCTCAAAAATTATGACATTAAATTATCTATGTTTATTGACACACTTGACCTTTTTTTGTTAATTTGACCATTGCGCATTTCTACGCCGGCAGACTGCCCTTGTAGCTCAGTCGGTAGAGCACCACCTCGGTAAGGTGGGGGTCAGCGGTTCAAGTCCGCCCGAGGGCTCTAAACGTGGAAAAATGAATAAAACCGGCTTTTTGCCGTGAGGAGATAGATTATGGGAGAGAAAAAGAAGACTCCTGTTGAGAAAATTGCCCTTCAGTGCGAAGAATGTCACAGAAAGAATTACACAACAGAGAAGAATCGCAGAAACAATCCTAACAAGCTCGAACTGATGAAGTATTGTCCGTTTGACCGCAAGCACACCCTGCATAAGGAAACAAAGGTTAAATAAAATAGAGATAGGGTAGTAGCTCCAACGGTTAGAGCACTGGTCTCCAAAACCGGGTGTTGGGGGTTCGAATCCCTCCTGCCCTGTAATTCTCTGTTTAGGAGTTTTTTAATGAAGAAACTTTTCAAGTATCTTAAAGAATGCAAACTCGAAATGAAGAAGGTTGCATGGCCTAACAAGCAGGAAATCCTTTCTTCAACAAAACTGGTCATCATTACAACAATTTTCTTTGCTGTACTTCTTGGCCTGGTCGATTTCCTTCTTCTTAAGGTTGTATACCTTATTTTCTAAGGAGCATTTGCCATGGCAAGAGGCTGGTATGCAGTTCACACTTACTCAGGATATGAACAGAAGATAGAACGCCTGGTTCGTAATCTTATGGCTCAGGATTCTGCTTTTTCTTCAGTGTGTCTTGATGTGAAAGTTCCGTTTGAGACAGTCGTTGAAACAAAAGACGGAGTCAGAAAGGAATCAAAACATAAGGTTCTTCCGGGTTATATTCTCATTGAGCTGGATTTACCTGAAGATGATTCATGGAAGAATTACACAACACAGATCAAACGCATCCAGGGTGTTACCGGTTTTTTGACCTCATCCAGATCTGCCAGACCACTTCCTCTTTCTAAGGATGAAATGAATAACATTCTCCAGAAAACAGGTGAAATCAAGGCAGAAAAGGCATTCAGACCTAAACAGAATTTTTCAGAAGGCGAGACTGTCAAGATTACAGATGGTCCGTTTTCAGGCTTTACAGGTGTTATCGAAGAAGTCAATTCAGAAAAGAACCGTATCAGAGTTTCGGTTGAGATTTTCGGTCGTCCGACTCCGGTTGATATTGAGTTCGCTCAGGCAGAAAAGCTTTGATGATAATACCTTTACCGGGTATTCGGGATGTTGCCCGGTAAGTTGAATGACATACATTCCGTTGCATTAGAAATTACTCCTCTCCGGGAGTTTGATGCTTTATGTTGAGGAACTTCAAGCTAGCGGTTGTTCAGAGACATAAGGATAAGAAAAACCGGAAAGGTGGGAGCCTGATCGTATGACAGGCGTTATTACCAGCGTGGGAGTCTGAATTTTCCGCCAACTCAGGCGAGACTCAGCCACGTAAGGAGAAAAAAATGGCAAAGAAAATTTCTGCAATTCTCAAATTGCAGTGCCCAGCCCAGAAGGCTACACCGGCCCCTCCTATCGGACCGGCTCTCGGACCGCACGGTGTCAGCGCACCTCAGTTCGTTCAGCAGTTCAATGACAGAACAAAGAACTATGAACCGGGACTGATCATCCCTGTCGTATTGACAATTTATGCAGACAAGACTTTCTCTTTCATTCTTAAGACACCTCCTGCAGCTGTTCTTATCAAGAAGGCACTTCATCTTGATAAGGCAAGCGGTGTACCAAACACCCAGAAGGTCGGAACACTGACAAAAGCACAGTGTGAAGAGATTGCAAAGACAAAGATGGCTGACTTAAATGCCAACGATATCGACGCTGCTATGCGTATCATTGCAGGTACAGCTAGAAGCATGGGAGTGGAGGTAGAGAAATGAAGCGTGGTAAAAA
>JAZLMO010000064.1:0-29814 GCA_045598675.1 Sphaerochaetaceae bacterium | reverse complement strand
TAGAAATCTTCAAGAGACTCAATAGCCTCTCCGACGGAAATAGATAAAGTATCGGCACCTACAGGACCGCCGCCGTAGAACTCAATAATTGTTCTCAGAATGTTTCTGTCCTGATCTTCAAGACCGTTGAAATCTATACCCAGATTTTTTATGCTGCTGTGAACAATTTCAGAAGTAATGGTACCGTCACCGTTGACCTCTGCAAAATCCCTGAATCTCCTCAGAAGACGGTTTGCAATTCTGGGAGTGCCGCGGGAACACTTTGCAAGAAGACCCACGGCAGGCTCATCTATTTTTACATCTATGAGACCTGCACTTCTGCGGATAATATTTGACAATTCAACTTCATCGTAAAAATCAAGACGGCAGTTGATACCAAATCTGGTCTGAAGCGGAGAACTTACCATACCTGCCTTTGTAGTAGCACCGATTAAAGTAAAATGAGGAATGGGAATTCTCATTGTGCGTGCACTCGGTCCCTGACCTATAACCCAATCAATTTCGAAATCTTCCATGGCAATATAGAGCATTTCTTCCAAAGCAGGCTTAAGACGGTGAATTTCATCTATGAAAAAAACTGAGTTTTCAGTGACATTTGTAAGAATACCGGCAAGATCCTTAGGCTTATCAAGAGCAGGAGCACTGGTCATTCTGATTTCAGAACCCATCTCATTTGCAACAATTGAAGCAAGAGTAGTCTTACCAAGACCAGGAGGACCGATAAGAAACACATGGTCCAAAGCCTCACCTCTCTCACGGGCAGCCTTTATGAAAACACTCAGATTATCCTTAATCTTGTGCTGACCCTGAAAATCTTTAAGCATCTTAGGTCTGAGAATATTTTCCTGAGCATCCGCATCCTGAAAAGTTGCCGAAACAATGGCTGTGTTTTCCAAATTATCAAGTTCTTCGTACATAAATCAACTCAACTTTATAATTGCAGAGCGGAAAATCCACTCTTCAACAGCACTCTGACTCTTGTCTGACAGAGAACTCTCATTGTCCTTGAGAAGCTGTGCAACTGTCTCAAGAACACGTTTTTTATCATAACCCATTTCAACAAGAGCCTGAATAACATCCTGATACTTGTTTGAATTACCGGAAACAACGTTCTGCGGAAGACCTGCATCCTGTGTGAAAACAAGGGTGTCCCTGAGGGCAAGAATGATTTTCTGACTTGTCTTTGCACCCAAACCCGGAATCTTTGAAAGAAAGTTTACATCACTCTGATCAAGAGCAGTAATGAAGTCACCCACACGAACACCGCTGAGGATTTTCATAGCCTGTTTGGGACCTATACCGTTTACTTTTATAAGTTCAAGGAAAAGTCTTCGTTCTTCCTCATCATAAAAACCGAAAAGACGCATTGAATCTTCCGTATGCTGAAGATAAGCCAAAATTCTTACATTATTACGCTCTGCACCGGTAAGATTTGAAAGTTTGGTAGCAGTCTGAGAAGAAATGATAAGTTCATATTCAATATTGCCGCCGAGAATTGTTACCGACTGGGCATTTACACAGACAATCTGACCAATAACTGCATTAATCATTAAATTCTCCCCACTCTCTTATCCGCAATACCCATTCTGGTGAGAGTAATACCGGTATTACCGAAACATACTGCTGCAGCAAGAGCATCGGCGGCATGATCCGGACGCGGAATCTTATCAAGATTCATAAGAATTCTGCACATTTCCTGAACCTGAAATTTATCTGCACGGCCGTTTCCCGTAATAGCCATCTTGATCTGAAGCGGAGTGAAAACTGAAACAGGAATATCTGCAGTATGCATGGCAAAGCAAACAGCACCTATGACTTTTGCAACACCTATGGCAGAAACCTCATTTTTTGCAAAGAAAATATCCTCAATACTCAGATGCTCCACGTTGTTTTCCAAAGCAATCTTAAGAACATTTTCAGCAATAACGGAAACTCTATGCTCAAGGCGGTCAGTAGAAAGTGTATTCACCGTACCATACGAAACAGGCCGGAACTTCTGACCGTCAAAGTCAACAATGCCCCAGCCCGTATTTGCAAGTCCGGGATCTATTCCCAGAATCCGCATAAATCAGTTCTCTGCTTCAAAATCGTCAGGAAGTTCCATATCTGTGGAAACCTGCTGAACATCATCAAGCTCTTCAAGGCGGTCAATAATGTTGAGAACCTTCTGAGCCCTTTCCTTATCTACCTGTGTGTAAGTATCAGGAATCTTGTTGATATCTGCACTGTCCTGCTCAAAACCTGCTTTCTGCATGGCTTCAAGAACAACTCCGAAATCACTTGGATCTGTTGTTACAGTGAAAACACCGTCATCATTTGCAACATCTTCTGCACCGGCTTCAAGAGCTGCGTTGAAAATATCATCTTCAGAATACTTGGTACCGTCGTATGTAATGATACCCTTCTTCTTGAATTTATATGAAACACAACCTGATGTTCCGAGAGAACCGCCCAACTTTTCCAAGGCCGATCTTACATCTGCTGCTGTTCTGTTCTTGTTATCTGTGAGAGTATCAACAATGATTGCTATTCCACCAGGTGCATATCCCTCATATGTGAGCTCCAGATAAGCTGCTGCTCCGTCTTCACCTGTACCCTTCTTAATTGCTCTTTCAATGTTGTCTTTAGGCATGTTTTCAGCACGTGCCTTGAGAATTGCAGTTCTGAGAGCTGAGTTAGTATCCGGGTCAGGACCACCCATCTTTGCTGCTACGCTGATTTCCTTGATGAGTTTTGTAAACTTCTGTCCACGCTTCTGGTCTGCAATACCTTTTGCGTGCTTGATTGTTGCCCATTTACTATGACCTGACATGTAAACCTCTTATTTATCGTTAGAATTAACCTCATAAATTTACCATACAGTAAAAATATAAGTCAAGATAACATAACAGAAGCCGCATAATCGGCAGTCATAAGACCGTAAGAATCAGGAACCAGAAACCCGTCAATTACAGAAAAGCCCTCAGGTACAACGCAAAGATCATGACCGAACTGCTTTTTCATACGTTCAAGGTCAAGACCACATAAATGTCTGACTCCCATAATCACAAATTCCTCAAAAGTCTCATAATCGGAAAGAGGAAAAACATCATATTGCCATAAACCGATATCGCGGGAAGCCTCAATTCTGAAAGCCTTTCCGTCCCTGAAGCCGGTAGATGCAGCACCGGGTCCCAGGCCTGCATATTGATTGTAATCCCAATACACACTGTTGTGCCTGCAGACAAAACCCGGTTTTGCAAAGTTGGAAACTTCATACTGCTCATAACCAAGTGTTTCAAGGACTTTCCAAAGTTCTGAAAGAATTACTTCCTGTTCATCCGGATCTGGAAGAATAGGTTTGCTTTTAAACAGAGGTGTGTTTTCTTCTAGCGTCAAAGCATAAAGACTTATATGCTCAGGATCATACTCGGATGCAATTCTTCTGATATCTTCTTTACTGTCATGCCAAGACGGCAAACACGTTATTAAGTCATAACTGAGGATGCACCCTGTTTCTCTTCTCAATTTCTGAGAAAGATCCAATCCTTTGAGAGTTTCTTCAAGATTTGAATTTCTCCCCAAAAAAACAAGCGCTCTCTGACTTAAACTTTGCACCCCCATTGAAAGACGGGTAAAATATTTTTCAAACAAATTGAAATGCCCGGGAGAAAGACTTTCCGGATTCATTTCAGTGGTAAATTCAACCGGTCTGCCGTTTTCACAAACAGATTGTGCAATTTCCTTTAACTGCTTTACACTCAGACAACCCGGATTACCGCCACCTATGAATGCCGTGTGATACGGTTTATCCATGTGGGAATTCAATTCTTTTATCTGACTTACAATTCTGTCCGTATAATTCTGCTTTTCCTGTTCTGTACAACAAGGTTTTGAATAAAAAGCGCAATAACTACATTTTGAAGTACAGAAAGGAACATGAATATACAGTGATAGGTTTTCCGTGTAATCAAAACAACTGCAGAAAGATTTCATTTATCAACGGAACCGAATGTTTTTACAGGCCATATCCTTGTTGTCACATGACCGTTTACAGTTTCTACCGGAACAGGTCCGAAATATCTTCCGTCACCCGAATTATCCCTGTTATCACCCAGAGGAAGAACATAACCGTCCGGAACATAAAGACCTGTGTTCATTGCAGTCCAGTTGCTTCTGGCTTCCATATCTGTAGGATCTGCTATTCTGCGCCCCTGGAAATAATGTTTGGAATACTCGTAATAATCGGTATAAAATTCTGACTTATTCATTGCTTTATAATCATTTATAAGATGCCTTGGGCAATCTAGAGATGATATGTTTTTAGACTGAAGACCTTCAAGAATTCCCTGTGCATTGTAATATTTGTAAGTCTTGTCTTCTATTGTTCTGTGAGGTGCCGTGCTGAGAACGTTTTCTTTTCTGAAATCGGCTTCATTGACATATTTGAAAGTACCTCCGGCCTTGATGTAAGCCTGACCGTTTCTGAAAGTGACGGTATCACCGGCAACACCGGCAGTTCTTTTTACCAACAGGCTCTCTCTTATGTTGCCATCCTCATCCCGGTCTATGTTTACAAGAGAAAATGTTCCCATGTACAGGATTTTGCTCATTATATTGAAAAAGGTACTCTTTTTTTCAAATTCAGGGTTGTAGAAAGTAATAATTTCATCTCTCTGAGGTTCCCTTTTATCAAGGATTTTTGGTCCTTCAGGCCACAGCTCAATACCGTAAGTGATTTTGGAAACAGAAACTCGATCCCCTATCTGCAGGGTTTCCAACATTGAAGGACTTGGAATAACAAAGAGCTGGAAGAGGAACTGATTTATCAGAAGAACTACAAAAACAGCAAATACTATGGCATCCAGCCAATCGAGGACTTCGGAAATGAAAGTCCTGTTCTGGTGTTTATAGAGTTTCCTGGCCTTACGTAAAGTAAGCTTCTTCTCTGTCCATGTCTGAATGGCATCAAAGAAAGCGTCTTTGTCGAACTTCATAGGAAAAATAATAAACTGCACACACAGGAAAGACAAGTAATCAAAATTGACAAAAGGTATTTATATTAAGTAATCTCTTAATCATGAAGAAAAACGAAAAACTTCCTGCAGTAAAACCTGTAATAATCAAACCGCTTTTGGGCATGAAACCCGGAGCATGGCTTTTTGTATGTTATCTGATTGTCGTAATCATGCTTGTTTTTGCAATCGGATTTCTCCCGGGCATCATAGACGGCTACATGAGAATAACCTTTGACAATTCTCAGGCAAGCAGAACAGCCGTATACATAGATGACAACTATTACGGTTCAACACCTTTCACAATCAATGTGGGAAGCGGTAAACATAATGTCAAATACAAAATAGGTTCAAGTGTCATAGATGAATTCAACATCAAAGTTGATCATCCTCTTTTCATGACATGGCTTATTCCCAGAACTTCTGAAATTCTGAGAGATGCTCCTGCAACGGAAGAAGCATTGAATGAAGTATCAAAAGAGTTTTTCTCAAATGTTACTACTTATTCTGCAATTCATTCATACGACAGTGTTTACAAATATCCGCCGCTTTTTGTCGAGTACGCAAACACAGTCAAAGGAAATAACAGCGCAGATAAAATGATGCTTTATGCAGTTCAGTTCGTCACTACGGATGAAATGCTTGAAGATGCGAAAAAAGGCTTTGACATTCTGGGAATCAAGTATGATTTTTCAAAGATTGAACAGGCTGTCAAAAACAAGACCTTCAGAAGTTCAAGTACATCTGTCTACGGAACAATCAACGGCATCTGTGAACTGAATACATCTTCATTCACAGTTCAGGGTTTTGACTTCGGATTGTTCAATATTGCTTCTTTACCTGTAAATGAAACAATGTATGCTTTCTTTGTAAAGGCTCATCCTGAATGGGCAAAGGAAAACAGGCCGGTCCTGATAGAAAAAGGGCTTGTAGATGAGTACTATCTGGAAGATGTCAATCTCTCAACGGAAGTTGCAAGCCGCAAACCTGTAAGGAATATCAGTTTCCATGCAGCAAAAGCATTCTGTGAGTGGTTGAGTGAAGAAACCGGAAAGAAAGTATATCTTCCTTCTGAGTTGCAGTGGACTGCAGCCGCTTCAGCATCCGACCCTACCTTCACAAAGAGCATTACTGCCATTTCAAGCAAGAAAGGTCCTGCGGGAATGTACGGCGGAGTATGGGAATTCACATCAACATACTATGTACCTAATGACAACATAATAGAATCCGACATACAGAATTTCCTTGAAAGCAACAATTATCCTTGTGAACCTGTTGTCAAAGGCGGTTGCTACACAAGTGATATGAGTAAAATCACGGCATATACAATAGGAATAGTATCTCCTTTCCTGTGCAGTGATTACTACGGATTCAGAATAGCCTGGAACTGACATGACCGACAAAAACAGGGAAATAAAAGTCCTTCAGATAAACAAGAAGGCTTTTTTCAATTTTGAAATACTCGAAGACCTTGAGGCAGGAATCAGTCTTGAAGGGACAGAGGTCAAATCCCTGAGAAACGGAAAGTTTTCATTCGGTGACTCATATATCAGAATAATGAACAATGAACTTTTTCTGATAGGTTTTACCATTCAGCCTTATGATAAAGGCTCTGTTTTCAACCATACTCCTGACAGAAACAGAAGACTCCTTGTACATAAGCAGGAAATCAAACGGCTTAGGAGAAAAGTTGAGGAAAAAGGTCTTACTCTTGTTCCTACAAAGGTTTACCTCAAGGGAAATAACATAAAAGTTCAGGTTTCACTTGCCAGAGGAAAAGATCTGCATGATAAAAAGCAGGCAATAAAGGAAAGGGACTTGGACAGGCAGGCAAGAAGAGAAGCCAGAGATATGGGATTCTGATTGCAAGGAGAAACATCATGAAAAGATTCTTAAGTATTTTTGTTACATTGATTTTTGCTTTGGCTTGCAACTATTTCACAAAAACACTCTATTTTGATTTCCTGAATTCAAAATTCCCCGATTACATCACAAAACTTATTGCTGTTGCGTCAGTTCTGGTACTCTGCATTATTTGGATAAGCCTTATTCTGAGAATAAAACTCAAAGCCTTCAAGTTGGGAAAACAGAAAGTAAGCTGGATTTGGATTCTTAGTGCAATTCTCATCCCTGCAATTTTTGTCTTGATAATGTCATTCATGCACTGTCATTTAAGCTTCGGAAAAATCAATTTTACAGCATTTGCCCGAACAGTACTTATTGCATTGGCAGCAGATGTTCTTATTAACGAGCTTACCTTCAGAACACTTATTCTCAATGATTTTGAAAATCTCTGCGGAAAGTTTCTTGCTTGCTTTTTCACTTCTCTGCTTTATGCGTGCATTTCTGTCAGAAATTACAAAACAGGTATACTGCCGATTCTTCAGCAAATTTCCATGCCGTTTGTGTTTTCCATGCTTTTAAGTCTGATGGCATTCCATACGGAAAGCATAATAAGCGGTGTTATTTTCAGCTTTATAATAAAAGTTGCAGATTTTCTTGTTTATACCGGTTCCGGCAAATCCGATACTGCCCTTCTCTGCATTGAAACAGATTTGAATCCCTGGATTCTCATAGCAATAAAGGCAGGAATATTCTTTCTTTTCATCATCATTGCCGTTTTACTTCTGGCAAAGAAGAAAAAAGAAGAAGTACTTTACTGGTAATTGTTGTCTTTTATTTAATTATTTGACATAATCTGACTCATGCGCATTATATCGTTGATAGGCGTGCGTAAATCTCCTCTGAACCTTACGGTTGCAGAGAGAAACAGTATTGGGGACAGAGAAATCTGTCTGAAGTAAGGAGTCATGAAAATGGCAGTAGTAACAATGAAAAGTCTGCTCGAAGCAGGCGTTCATTTCGGTCATCAGACCAAACGTTGGAACCCTAAGATGGCACCGTATATCTTCTCAGAAAGAAACGGTATCCATATTATCGACCTTTCAAAGACAACCGCTTGTATCGTTGAAGCTTACGAAGCAGTAAGAGCTCAGGTAAAAGCAGGAAAGTCAGTTCTTTTCGTAGGAACAAAAAAACAGGCACAGCAGGTTATTGAAGATGAAGCAAAGCGCTGCGGAATGCCTTTTGTAAACAATCGCTGGCTTGGCGGTATGCTTACAAACTTCACAACAATCAAAAAATCAATTGCAACACTCAAGAAAATCGAAAAGATGTCAGTTGACGGAACTTTCGACAGCCTCACAAAGAAGGAAGTATCCCTTTACACAAAGCAGAAGGCAAAACTTGAGAAGAACCTTGCAGGTATCAAAGATATGACAGAACTTCCGGGTATCATTTTCGTAATCGATACAAGAAAGGAAGATCTTGCAATTGCAGAAGCCAAGAGACTTGGTATTCCTGTAGTAGCAGTTGTTGATACAAACTGTGATCCTTCAGATATCACATATCCTATTCCGGGTAACGATGATGCAATCAGAGCTATCAGCCTCTTTGTAGAAATCATTGCCAATGCTGTTTGCGATGCAGACAACGAAGTAGGAATTCAGATTATCGAAACACTCCCTGAAGAAAAGGAAGCCGAAGAACAGGCTCTTGCCGCTCAGGATGCAGTAGTTGAAAACAAAGACGAGGAGTAATTGCTATGGAAATCACAATGGAAATGGTAAAAAAACTCCGTGAAGAAACTCATGCAGGTATCATGGATTGCAAGAAGGCTCTTGCAGAAAACAACGGCGACTTTGCAGGTGCTGTAAAGTATCTTAAGGAAGTAGGTCTTGCCGCAGTTGAAAAGAGAGCTGACAGAGCAACAGATGAAGGAAGAGTTACATTTGCTGTCGGAAGCAACGCTGCTGTTATGGTTAACGTTACTTGCGAAACAGACTTTGTAGGAAAGAATGCAGAATTTGCAAAACTCGGAAACGACCTCTGCGCTCTTGCTTTAAGCAAGGGTTACAAGGAAATTACTCCTGACATGGAAGATCTTGTAAAGGGTCTCATTGCAACAATTCATGAAAACATGAACATCAAAACAATGGCTGTCATGGATATTGCAGAAAATGAAAGTGTTACAGGTTACAGTCATGCAGAAGGTTCAATCGGTGTTCTGGTAAAGTTCAAGGCTGCTGACAAGGCTGTTCTTGCTACAGACGCTTTCAAGACACTTGCATTCAATACAGCAATGCATGTATGTGCTGCAGATCCTATGTATCTCAATTCACAGTCTGTTCCTAAAGAATATGAAGAAGAAAACCTTGCAATCTTCAGAGCAAAAGTTGCTCAGGATGAGAAGCTTGCAAATAAGCCTGAACAGGTAAAAGAAGGTATCACAAAAGGAATGCTCAAGAAGCATTACAGTGAAATCTGTCTTATGGATCAGGTTTGTCAGGTTTACAATGATGACGGACTTACAATGGCTCAGATTATCGCAAAATTCAACAAAGACAACAATGCAAACATTGAACTTGTTGAATACCGCAGATTCAGAGCAGGTGCTTAATATCAGAATAAAGACACGCAGTTTTTAAGGCTGCGTGTCTTATTTTATCCGGAGAAATATATGCAGACCGTATTATCAAACTGTGAAGACAGAATGAACAAGAGTGTAGCAGCCCTCAGTTCAGAGTATCTTGCCTTGAGAACAGGCAGAGCTTCAAGCGCAATTTTCGACAAAGTCAAGGTAGACTATTACGGACAGGAAACTCCTTTGAATCAGGTTGCTTCCGTATCAGTACCGGAAGCCAGACTTGTTGTAATTCAGCCTTGGGATAAGAGTCTTTTATCAGCAATCGAAAAAGGTATTCAGAAAGCCGATTTGGGTTTGAATCCTTCAAATGACGGAAAGCTTCTCAGAATCAATTTCCCTCCTCTTACAGGAGACAGAAGAAAAGAGCTTTCAAAACAGGCCAAAACAAGTGCCGAAAATGCCCGTGTTGCCATCAGAAACATCAGACGTGACGGTATGGAAGAAATCAAGAAACTCCAGAAGGACGGAAAGATTTCAGAAGACGAGCAGAAAAACGGTGAAGAAAAACTTCAGAAAATGACCGATTCTTTCATTGCAAAAATCAATACTGTTGCAGATGAGAAAGAAAAGGAAATCATGGAAATATAATCAATGCATATAGGGTTGATTATGGACGGGAACGGACGCTGGGCAAAACAGCGTTCCCTACCCCGTGCAGCAGGACATTTAGAGGGTCTCAAGGCATCCAAGAGAATTGTAGATTCGGCTTCAAAACTTGGCATTGATTGTTTGACTCTCTATGTTTTTTCCACAGAAAACTGGAACAGACCTCAGCAGGAAGTTGATTACCTTATGAATCTTCTTGCAAAGAAACTCCCCGGCGAGACCCAGTTTTACTTTGAACATAATGTCAGAATTCTCGTCAGGGGAAATATAGACATTCTTCCTTCCGAAGCTAAGGAAGGTGTTCTCTACGCTATAAACAAGACAAAAGAATGCACCGGTCTTACTGTTGTTCTTGCCATCAATTACGGTGGACAAGACGAGATTATCCGTGCTGTAAATAAATTCATTGATGCCAATCCGGGCAAAAGCATTTCAATACCGGAACTTGAGAAAAATCTTGATGTTCCGGATATTCCCAAAGTAGATATCATTGCCAGAAGTGCCGGAGAAATGCGTCTTTCCAATTTTCTTCTTTGGGACAGTGCTTATGCAGAATTCCTGAGCATAGAGAAACTCTGGCCGGACTGGGGCGAAGAGGAACTCAATTTCATCTTACAGGAGTATTCCAAACGCAACAGAAAATTCGGAGGACTTAAAGTTGAAAACAAGTAATCTCATTAAGAGAATATTCACATGTCTTCTGGGTATTCCTTCTCTTATCGCTATTATATTTCTTCTTCCCCAGCATAATTTCATAGGATTCTCTTTTCTGATAATTCTTTTTGCATTTTCAGGTTCTCTTGAAATGTCAAAAATGGTTTTCGGGAAAAAGACTTTCCTCTCCTATATTTCTTTTTTAACGGTTCCTGTTTCTTATCTTTACAGTTCATACACGGAACTTTGTCTGATTATCCTTATCTTCGGAGTTCTTACTTTTGAAATAAAACACGGTGAAAAGCATTCTTTTGAAAACTCTGTTTGCTCTATTGCAAAAAACATTCTTCTTCTGCTCTACCCTTCATACCTTATGACATTTGCAGTCAGGTTCGTTCAGGGAAAAGATGTAAATGCCTATGTGATTTTACTCTTTTTGCTTTTGGTCTTTTCAAACGATATCTTTGCCTATGTTTTCGGAATGTGTTTCGGAAGAAATAATGCAGGCATTTTCAAAGTCAGTCCAAAAAAAAGCATAGCAGGTTTCATAGGAGGAACAGTCGGTTGCATAGCAGTCTGTCTTGTTTACTTTGCCCTTTTCGGTTCATATATGAGATTTTTTACACCGATTGGGCGCATCTTTCTTGCCTTGGCTTCAAGTATTGCTGCAAATATAGGAGATCTTGCAGAAAGTGTTATTAAAAGATGCTGCAATGTCAAAGACTCAGGTTCCGTTATTCCCGGCCGCGGAGGAATTCTTGATTGTTCGGATTCTGTAATGACTGCATCTGTTCTTTTCTACATCATTTTTTCACTGTGAGGCATTCATGAAAACAATTGCAATTTTAGGTATTACAGGAAGTATCGGTTCTACTGCTTTACGCGGAATTTCTTCTGTTGATTCAGATTTGAAAATTGTTGCAGCCTCTGCTCACGGCAATGTTGAAAAGGCTCTTGATATCTGCAGAAAATACAGGATTGAAAACCTCTGCATTACTTCGGATAAAAAGGTCAATGCTCCTGAAGGAATAAAAATTTTCCATGATATAAATGTGATGCTTAACGAGGTCAGACCGCAGATGGTTTTAAACGGCATAGGCGGTTCTGCTGGTCTTAATGCTTCAATTGTTTCTTTGGACAACGGTTGCAAGCTTGCACTGGCAAACAAAGAGACTGTTGTTCTCGGAGGCAGAGCGTTCTTTGATTATGCAGAAAAACTCAATGCCACTGTAATTCCTGTGGACAGTGAACATTCTGCCATTGATGAACTTCTTACGGTACATGGGAAACAGGATGTTTCAAAACTTATCATTACCGCATCCGGAGGTCCTTTTCTGAACACTCCTCTTTCCGAGTTGGAAGATGTAAAACCTCAGACAGCGGCAAAGCATCCTACCTGGAACATGGGTGCCAAGATTTCAATAGACAGTTCAACTCTTGCAAACAAGGGGTTGGAGGTAATTGAAGCCCATTATCTTTTTGGTTTTGATGCAGATGAAATTGAAGTTGTAATCCATCCTCAGAGTGTAATCCATTCCATGGTACGTACCTTAAGCGGACAGGTCTATGCTCAGATGTCCCCTCCGGATATGGTTTTTCCTATCATGAGGGCTCTTCTGGAAAGAAATTTCAGTGCTCCTGTAGGTCTTCCGTTAAACTTTGACAATCTTGATCTTAATTTCAGAAAACTTGATACAGAGCGTTTCCCGTTTGTTTCGGATGCTTTTGAATGTGTAAGAAATGAGGGTATTTACCCTGTAATTTACAATATAGCAGATGAAGTTGCCGTAGATGCATTCATGAAGGGCAAAATCGGTTTTACTCAAATTCATGATGTTGTAAGAAATGCCCTTAATCAAAACTGGGATTACTCTGTTTCAGATGTGCATGACATTCCAAAGATTGTCTGTGATATCAAAAAGAGGATAGCACTTTGACGGTTCTGTATGTAATCATAGGATTGTTTGCACTTAACCTTATGGTTCTCATTCATGAGTGCGGTCATTTTATGATGGCAAGATTATTCCATATTGATATAGAAAGTCTTCAGTTGGGATTCGGTCCTGTTATCAAACGTTTCGGGAAAGGTATGACTTCTTTTTCAATTGCTGCAATTCCTTTCGGCGGTCTTTGCAAAATGGACAATCTTTCTTTATACAATGCTTCTCCGTTTAAGAGGATTCTCATTTACCTCTCTGGTCCTGCCATCAATGCCATTTCTGCAATTATCTGTTTTACAATCTATCTTCAGATTTTGGACATAAATTTCATTGACTCTCTTTCCATGGCCTTGAAGCAGTGTGTTTTTGAAGTGAAAATGTTTGACCATGCAATGGGGCTTCTTCTGACGGGTCAGGCTAAACTTTCCGAGATTCTCAGCGGTGCATTCAGAGCGTCTGAAAGTATCGGCATTCTGACCTTTGAAGGTTTCTCAAACGGCTTTACTGCCGGTATTTGTATGTTTCTCTATCTGTTTGCAAGTGTAAGTCTTTCACTTGGGGTTGCAAACCTTCTTCCCATCCCTGCTTTGGACGGCGGTTTCATAATCATAAGTTTTACAGAAATGATTACCCGTAAGACTTTTTCAGAAAAGTTCTATCTGATTATTCAGATTTCCGGTTTGATTCTGCTGCTTGCAGTACTTCCAATAGCAAGAATTCTTTACTGAATAAGTAATTTCTTATCGATATTATATTGCTTTTTTCATTTATTTATGTCATAAATATTTGGCAAGAAAACTTATCAGAGGCAACCAAAATGGACATGTTAAAAGATAAGATTCGCCGTGAAGGCAGGGTCTTGCCGGGAAATATCATCAAGGTAGATGGTTTTCTCAACCATAGAGTTGATACTGTTCTTATGAACAATATTGCAGAAGAATTCAAAAAAATATTTGATATTTCAAAAATTACTGCGGTCCTTACGGCCGAAGCAAGCGGAATTCCGGTGGCAACAATCTGTGCCCATAATTTTGGAGTTCCGCTTCTTTTTGCAAAAAAAGCCAAAAGCGACAACATTGAAAACGGTCTTTACAAGAGTGAGGTCTGGTCTTATACATACCATAAGACTGTTACTTTGATTCTTTCAAAAGAGTGGCTTCATTCAGATGATCATATTCTGATAATTGATGATTTCATGGCTAAGGGAAACGCAGTCAAAGGGTTGATAAACATTGTCAATGAGGCCGGAGCAACCTTGGAAGGTATAGGCGTTTGTGTTGAAAAAGGTTTTCAAGGTGGCGGAGATGCTTTGAGGGCTGATAAGTCTCTTAATTACCATGCTCTTGCAGTTATTGAAAAAGCAGATGGTAATGAGATAATTTTCAGAGAGGATAATTAATATGGATAATAAATGGATTGATAACGCTGTTTCAGCTCTTCGCAATCAGATTAAAGACGGAAAGGTTCTTCTGGCTCTTTCCGGCGGTGTTGATTCTTCTGTCTGTGCAGCCCTGCTTCAGAAGGCTGTAGGTTCACAGCTTACCTGTGTTTTTGTTGACACCGGTCTTATGAGAAAAAATGAGCCTCAGCTTGTCAGGGATGTTATGGTTAACAAAATCGGTATCAATCTTGTCATGGTTGATGCAGAAAGCCGTTTTCTTGAAAAACTTTCCGGTGTTACGGATCCTGAGAGAAAGAGAAAAATCATAGGTGAGGAATTCATCCGTGTCTTTGAAGAAGAGGCTAAGAAAATAGGCAAGGTCGATTTCCTGGGTCAGGGTACAATTTATCCGGATATCATTGAAAGCGGAAAAGACGGTAACGGTCTTGTAAAGAGTCATCACAATGTTGGTGGTCTTCCCGACCATGTAGATTTCAAGGAACTTGTTGAGCCTTTGAAGATGCTTTACAAGCCGGATGTCAGAGAGCTTGGTAAATTATTGGGTCTTCCGGAAGAATTATACAACCGTCAGCCGTTCCCAGGTCCTGGTCTTGGTGTAAGATGTATCGGTGAGCTTACAAAAGAAAAGCTTGATATCCTGCGTGATGCAGATGCAATCTTCCGTGAAGAGGTTATCAAGGCAGGTTTAGATAAGGGAATAAGTCAGTATTTTGCTGCTCTTACAAACATAAAGGCTGTAGGTGTTTGCAACGGTAACAGAACATACAAATATGCTGTTGCTTTGAGAGCGGTTGTTACAGAAAACTTTGTTACTGCAAAGGCTGCAAACCTTAGTTTTGAATTCCTGAATGCCGTAGGGAAACGCATTACTGCAGAAGTTCCTCAAATCAACAGAGTTCTCTACGAAGTAACAGACAAACCAACCTCCACAATAGAGTTTGAATAATAAGGACTTGTTTTTTTAGTCCGACAGCTTTTTGTTGAAATTTATATATTTCATAAAATTTTTAATGAAATATTATAAAATCAGGTTAAATTTTATAATAAGTCCAAGAAAATCTTTCAAAATATATAAATTGCAATAAACTTATACAAAGGACTGAACCTATATCATCCCTTTCTTATTTCGGGAAAAGGGTTTGTTATATCCTGATAATCAGTTAGAATATGCAATGTCATTCAATTTGTTTCAGGAGGGAGAGCAATGAGGAAAACGCTCAGGAACTCATTAATTTGTATTCTATTGCTGTTTGTCCCGCTGATGTCTGTTTCGGCATCAGACGCACAGTTCAAGGTAAAGGATTTTGAAGGCAAAACAATAGCACTTCAATCTTCTACAACTTTTGTA
Organism: Sphaerochaetaceae bacterium; assembly: GCA_045598675.1. Taxonomy (GTDB): domain Bacteria; phylum Spirochaetota; class Spirochaetia; order Sphaerochaetales; family Sphaerochaetaceae; genus JAZLEZ01. The sequence goes on along the minus strand of JAZLMO010000064.1, from coordinate 14,384 downwards.
ACCCTCGTAGACGAAATTTTTGATAATGTCAATGTACTTTATTACGATACACTGCCGGACTGTGTTGCTGCAATCAAACAGGGAAAAGCTGATGCAGTAATCGGAGATGAACCGGTCTTAAGATACTGCATATCACAATTGGACGGTATATCATGTATAAAGTACGGAGAAGCAAATGACTTAATGGCATCTGTTGCTCCAAAAACTGAAGAAGGTCGCAAACATATTAACCAATTCAATGAGTTTTACAAAAATCTTGTAAAAACAGGAGAACGTGAAAGACTGCTGACAAAATGGTTGGATGGTTCTGAAAAAGAAAAGACAATAGAGGATTATTCTGTTTATCCTGCAACAAACGGAACTTTGATAATTGCAACAGATCCGTGTTTTCCACCTCTCCAATACATACGCGACAATAAAGTTGTGGGATATGAAACTGAATTATGGGTAAGATTCTGCAAAGAATACGGATACAAGCCACAGTTTGAAAGTGTTTCTTTCGGTGGAATTATTGCAGGAATTACTACCGGAAAGTACGACATCGGAGCATCAGCCTTTTCAATAACAGAAGAACGAAAAGAAAAGGTACTGTTCTCTGACCCTATTATTGAAAGCGGAACAGGCATTGCTTTTACTACTGCAAAAACCAAAACAAGTCTGAAAAAAGGATTCATCAACACATTTGTTCAAGACAGTCGCTGGAAATCTTTCCTTTCAGGAATTCTGATTACCATGCGTATTACTGTTTCTTCTATCTTATTGGGAATAGTATTGGGATTTTCTTTATACCTGCTTATCCGTAACCGGAACAAAAACATAATAGCAATAAATAAATCACTCAAACGGATAATTGAAGGAATGCCGGTAGTTGTATGGCTGATGATGCTTTACTATATTATTTTCGGAAAGACAAATTTCAGCGGAGAATTTGTTGCAATAATCGGATTCTCAATACTATTCGGATATTCAGTTTCATCAATGCTTGAGATGGGAGAAAAAACCGTAGATTCAGGCCAGATTCTTGCGGCACAAGCCATGGGTTATTCAAAACACAAAACATATTTCCGCATTATTCTTCCACAAACAGTTCAGCTGATATTACCTTCATTTCAAGACGAAACAATCTCTCACTTAAAATCAACAGCCATAGTAGGTTATATTGCAGTTGTAGATGTTACCAAAGTCGGAGACCTTATAAGAGGTATTACGTATGATGCATTCTTTCCGCTTATAGCCGTTGCACTCTCCTACTTCATTCTTTCAGGAATATTGCAGATGATTATTTGTTCAATCAGAAAGAAAACAAATCCCCGTCTGCGTTCAGAAGAAGCAATTCTGAAAGGAGCAATACTGAAATGATTAAACTGCAAAACATTACAATGAAATATAAAGAAGTAACTGTACTCAAGGATGTAAGTGTAACAATAAAGTCCGGTGATGTAATTGCCATAATAGGTCCTTCAGGTACAGGAAAATCCACTCTGCTCAACTGCATCAACCAGATTATTCATCCAACAGAAGGACATGTCTATTTTCATGATGTAGATTTGACAGATCCTGAATGTGATATTCAAAAATATCGTCAGAAAATAGGAATGGTATTCCAACAGTTCAATCTTTTCGGACACATGACAGTGCTTGAAAATGTCATTACTCCTCAGATGGATCTGCTTAAGAGAAGCCGTCAGGAAGCATGCGACAAAGCAATGGAATATCTTCGTCTTGTAGGAATGACTGAAAAAGTCTTTTCATATCCGGATGAACTGTCAGGAGGACAGAAACAACGTGTTGCTATTGCACGTACTTTGGCAATGGATCCTGAAGTAATATTATTTGACGAACCCACATCCGCTCTTGATCCCACAATGGTCGGAGAGGTTCAATACGTTGTAAAAAAACTGGCTAAATCAGGCAGAACCATGGTAATTGTAACTCATGAAATGAACTTTGCACGAGAAGTATCAAACAGAGTGTTTTACATGGATGAACAAGGAATATATGAAGATGGCCCAACAGAACAGATTTTTGATTATCCGCAGAAAGAAAAGACCAAAAGATTTATTCAGAAACTCCGTTGTCTTGAAATGGATTATTCTTCAGAAAACGGAAACCTTGTAGAAGCCATGCAGAATATTGAACAGTATGGAGAAAAACTGGGTTTATCTCGTAACAGAATCAATAAAATGCAACTTCTTTTTGAAGAAGTCTGTTCTCAAGCTTTGTATAAAGTCGGTCCGATACATATAGATTGGGTCTATTCAATAGAAAAAGATTCTTTATCAATGACTATTCAACATAAAGGAAAGCCTTTGTTGTATGATGGATATGATGAGATTACAAGAAAACTTATTCAATCTTTAACAGATGAAATACATCTGGAAGAAAAGGAATAATACTGTAGTAGACTATGTTTTCACACATAAGTAAATTCTTTATAGTAAGAAGCAGTATATGAAAAGTGTTATTGCCAGAAAAACAATTATTCCGGTTTTCTTTTTGTTTCTCATTCTTACAGGACTATTGTGTCTTTTCAATTACACATATGTCAGCAATCTGATAAAAGGCGAAAGAAAAAACGAACTGGGTCAGATATCAGACTACATAATAGAAAGGACAGAAGAATTCGATACATCTGATGACACTATGTTCATCAATAAATTCAACGAACTCTCCTATTCTGTATGCAGCTCATTTGATGTTGACTATATCTGTATGTTTGAACCGGATACTGAAAAAGACACGTTAACATATAAATCAATTGTGTACAGTCCTTCTTATAAGTCAGATACATCCGGAACCGCAGATCTGTTTTTCAACGGACCTCTCAATTATGCATTGAGAGAGGAGGAAATCAAAGTTCTGAAAGGAACTGAGAAAATATCTTTTGTAACATATCAAAACAAATATGATATTTCTTTAAGCGGTCTTATCTGTGTTGAACTTCCGTCAGGTTCAAGAACTCTTGTATCAATTGAAAAAGAATTCAACGCCATAAGCGAACAGGTTAACAGAATAATCAGAATACAGGCAGAGTTTATTATTGCAGTTTTTTTACTTACCTGTATTCTCTTTTACATTGTAATCAGAAAATATGTTTCCAAACCGGCAGGAATAGTCAGCAATGCCATGAATAATTTTGTTTCAAACGGACACCGGAACTTCACCAAAATGGATGAAACCGGAAACGATGAATTCGGGCTGATAAACAAATCATTCAATAAAATGGCAGAAGAATTGGATGCGTATGTAGAAAATCTTTCACAACAGAAAGCGGAAATAGACGTTGCCTCAAAGATTCAAATAGGACTTTTACCGGAAGAGAAAAATCTGTACAACGGATGCAGAATCAGAGCATTTATGAAACCTGCAAGAAATATCGGAGGTGATTTGTATGATTACCTTGAACTAGATGAAGAAAACACTCTGGTTACAATTGCAGATGTATCTGGAAAAGGAGTAAGTGCTGCAGTATTCATGGCAGCAACTCTGATTATTCTCAGACAGTTTGCAAGACTTAAAATGAGTCCTCAGGAGATTCTCATAAACACAAATAATGAACTGGCAAAAAAGAATCCTCTGATGCTGTTTGTGACTGCTTTTGTAGGAATTTACAACAGCAGAGAAAAGAAACTTACCTACTCCAATGCTGGACATAACAATCCATATCTGATTTCAAATGGAAAAATAAAAACTCTTGATAATGCAAGAGGAACGGTAATGGGACTGTTTGATGACGAACAATATATTGAAGAAACAGTAAATATGAACCCGGGGGATACTCTGTTCCTGTATACAGACGGAGTAAATGAAGCGGTAAATAATAACAAAGAATTCTTCGGAATCGACAGACTTGAAAAGTTCTTAAGTACATACAGTCCAAGAAACGGAATAAGTCTTATAAAATACATAGCAAACAAACTCTCAGAATACTCAAACGGAACAGAACAGAATGATGACATCACAATGCTTTCATTGACTGCCGAAGATCAGACTATCATCAATCTGAAACCGGAAAATACAGACTTTAATAAAATCAAAGACACAATCCTTTCTAGCAGTATTCCGGATAAGTTTAAACTTAAACTGTGTCTTGCAGCAGAAGAAATATTCGTAAACATCTGTTCATACGCTTTTGAAAAATCTACAGGCGAAAAAATACTCACATTCGGTTTAAAAACTTCAGATAGAATTGAAGTATCATTTGAAGATAACGGAATTCCTTATAACCCTACGGAAAATGATCTTACGGATATTGAGACCTATGATGCAGAAGAGCAGACAGGCGGACTTGGAAAGATTATTGCATTCGGCATAGCAGACAGTGTCCGCTATGAATTTAAGGACGGAAAGAATAAACTTAAATTAATAAAATATACGGAGACAGAATAATGACAATAAATAAAAGTATTGAAAACAATATTCTAACTTTAAAACTTGAAGGTTGGCTTGATACAACAACTTCGGAAGACTTGGGAAAAGAAATCGAAAAATGTGAAAATGTTTCTTCAATTATTCTGGATTTTGATAAACTTGAATACATCTCATCAGCCGGGCTCAGACAAGTTGTGGCTTTTTCAAAGAAAGCAAAATCTATAAATGCCGATTTTGCTATCATCAACGCAGGTTTTGAAGTAATGAGCGTTTTCCAACTGACACAGTTGGATAAAAAATTCAAAATAAGCACTAAATAATTACTTTTTATTGTACTTATTGTTCAGATTGAAAAAGTAATTTATTTTGCCCAACAAGCCGGGTCTTTCTTTTGTTTTTTCATCATGAATGTAGTCTGCCATGGCATGACATGCATCTCCGAATACAGTTGCAAGATGCTCATTTTTTTCGCACATCTTCTGCATCATCTCAACTACTTTGGACTGCTTTCCGGCAAAGTATTCAGAAATAGTATCCAAAGTAACAACATTGGCCTCTGTTTCTTCCAGAGCAACAAATGTTGCATTCCTGGGCTTGGATAAAAACATGCCGTTTTCACCAACAAGGGCATTCTGCCCTTCATCTATTTCTATTAACCTCTGCTCTTCTGTTCCGTACTCAAGATAAACACCTACCTTTCCGTAATTCAGAACATACATGAACAGTTCAAAGTCACCGGATTTTGAGATAACCGTGCCCTTCTTGAATTTCTTTACTTCCATTTGAAAAATTCTCCGTCAGAAATCTTTTCTGATCTTCAGAATGTTCTTTCCGGCCTTGTATTCGTAAGACATATCGGACATTGTTTTTCTTACCATGAATAACCCAAGTCCACCGATTTTTCTATCCTCTGCAGACAATGTGACATCAGGATCAGCCTGAATAAGAGGATTGTACTCTTTTCCGTCATCAATAAAAGTAACCGTAGCAGAATGTTTGTTCACAGCAGTTCTTAAAATCATAGAACCCGAAGAATCTCTGTATGCATATTTGACAATATTGCTTATGATTTCATCTAATGCAATGCTTAATTGAATTGTAACCTTTGAAGGACAATCTACAGAACTCAATGCATCTTCAAGAAATTCAGTTGCTCTGTTGATATCATCAATTTTTACATCATCAAAGACAATTTCCCTTTCTTCTGCTTTTCCGTCAAACCTGAACGCAACCATTGTGATATCATCAAACTGATCAGCATCACCTACAAAGGAATCAATATCTTCTCTAAGCTTAGCACATAAATCTTTCATTGAAGAAAAATCGCAGGTATTGAGGAAATTAATCAGTCTTTCTTCCCCGTAAAGCCTATTATCTTTATCTGTTGCCTCTGTAACACCGTCTGTGTATAGGAAAACAACATCTCCGCTTTCCAAAGTCATCTCCTGCTCTGAATATCTGGCACCTTCCATTCCCGCAAGCACAAGCCCTGAACGGGATTTAAGATATTCAAACTTACCGTTTGCATGACGGACAAGAGGAGGATTATGACCCGCATTGACATATTTGACTGAACCTGTATTCAAATCAAGGGAACACTGCCATGCAGTAACAAACATTCCTGCATCATTACCTTCACACAGAGCATTATTGGAATGAGTGAACACTTCACTGATTTCTGCATTGTTCTCTGTAAGGGTTTTAAGCTCTGTTTTAGCCCTCATCATAAACATAGCAGCCGGAATTCCCTTTCCGGAAACATCAGCAATAAGAACATTCAGTTTTTCACCTGTCTTGTAGAAATCATAGAAGTCTCCTCCTACTTCCTTTGCAGGATTCATGGATGCATACAATTCATACTCACTGCAGTGGGGAAACACCTTGGGAAGAGCCGAATTCTGTATATCATTGGCAAACTGAAGTTCCTTGTCAATTCTGGCTTCTGCCTCTGCAATGTACATTTTCAATGTAGAAACAGTTGTGTTTATGTCATCAGAAAGAGAAGCAAATTCTGCATTTGAACGAACATTAACAACCTCATTCAGATTACCTTTAATAATCTTAGCCAACGAATTGTTAATTTTTGCAAGTTGATTTACAACAACTTTTTTAATAAGCCTGTATATTAAACCGAATAACAGAGCAAAGACCAGAATTTCCGTAAATGTGTTAACGTAAACTGCAATATTTCTTGACTGATATGCTTCTTTATTAGGAAGAACACCCAAAACCGTATAATCAGCGTCAACCCGACTGACAATATAATTGGATTTTACGTCCAATTCTTTCAGAGGTATATAGTTTTTGGAAAAACCTAAAGTGTTCCCTTCTTTATCAAGAATAACCAGGAAACCGGTTTTCCCAACCTGATGCCTCATGGCAATTTCAGTGATTTTGTTCTTATCTGCAAGTCTAAGGTCTCTGATAACATCATCAATTGCATTTGAAATAACGGAATTGGTCTGAGATACGGCAATTCCATTCTGAAGAGAAAGAACAAAATAAGATGTAAGCGTAAAAGCAAAGATAACACAAATCAACAACCATCTCTGAATGGTATAGGCAAGTTTAATCTGCTCATGTTTTCTGAAAATCTTTTCTTTGGAAATAACGGTTATTGCTATTGCAGAAAGCATAACTGATAAACCGTTGGCAGTAACCATAGGAGCAGTACAGCTTTTTACTACTTCTATGGCAGCTTGGGGATTATTGATATTTGTAATAAAAACCATAGTAAGATGGAATACTTCTATTACAATACCTACAGCAAAAGCCAAACCCCAGGAAGGTCTTTTGTCTTCAAATAATAATTTGCGTAAAGTAGCAGCAAAAAAACCTGCCAGAATTGTTGAAACAGTACATGCAAGTCTTGTAAACTGCCCAACTCCCCAGAACACGGCAAACCAACGTTCAATTCCGCCGATTAAACCGGCAATAATTCCTGCAGGAGCCCCAAAAAGAAGACCTGCAACCATTACAGCAGCATCTCTGCAGTTCACCTGTGCTCCATGCATGGGAATACCCCACTCTGTTCCTATTACTGCAAGTAAACCGAAAGATACACCGAAAATAAGCTGCTTTACATTGTTTTTTATTGTTCCGAAAACTGTTTTTTTGTTCAGAACATAAAAAACAACAGAAAGAGCTACAGGCAACAAAGAAGCTATTGTTAATTTAATGTAAGAATTTATCATTCCAATGTGATAATGTCACAGAATCCTGTAATATCAAAAATTTCCCGGATGGAACTATTTGAATTTCTGACAACCATAGAACCTTGTGCATTCATAGTCTTTTGACAAGAAAGGATTACTCTAAGACCTGCAGATGACAGATATTCAAGACCTGCAAAATCAAAAACCAGCTTTTTCAGGTCCTTAAACTCATCTTTAAGTGAAGTGTCAAGCTCAGGTGCTGTTGTAGTATCAAGTCTACCTGATACGCAAACTGTAAGTTCATCACCGATACGGTTTTTTTCAATTGTCATAAAAGCTCCTTATTAAAATCATATCTTTATATATTATATCACATCGGGTTCTCAAAATAAAACAGAACATTAATGAGAACGATCAATTTCCGTAAATGATACGAAATTTGACTTGAACATCATATCAAATGCACCGGTACTGCCGTTTCTCTGCTTGGCAATAATTATCTTGATAGGCCGATTGTGAGAATTATTGTCTCTGTCATTGGGATCCGGAGCCTGCTCTTCTGCATATTGGGCAACCTTATTATTTTCATCAAGACGCTTTGAAGCATCATCCAGAAGCATAACAACATCTGCATCCTGTTCGATTGAACCGGATTCTCTCAAATCTGCAAGCATAGGAGGTCTGTCCTTACCGGCTTCACGGTTAACTTGAGACAACACCACAATTGGAACATTAAGTTCTCTTGCCAAACTCTTAAGAGAACGTGAAATCTCTCCTATCTGTTCATGACGCTGCTTCTGAGAAGCACCTTCCGCATCTATAAGACCTATATAGTCGATGAAAATAATCTGAACCTTATCATCTCTGACCATTCTTCTGGCCTGAGCTTTTATCTCCATAAGTTTTATGTTAGGAGTATCCTGAATGAGAAGATTTGAAGAAAGATCATACATTCTGTCAACACATCTCATAAGCTCTTCTTCTGTTGCACTGTCCAAAAGACCGTTTCTCAGAGCCATTGAATTTATGGACGCTTCCCTTGCAATAATTCTCTCCATAAGTGTCACACCTGACATTTCAAGAGAGAAGAAACCTACTTTTACCGGGTTGGAAGCATTAAAAGCCATGTTATGTGCAAGAGAAAGAGCAAACGCTGTTTTTCCTACAGAAGGACGGGCACCGATTATAATCAATTCAGAAGGTTTAAAGCCGCCCAAATAGGCATCAAGAGATCTGAAACCGGATGAAATACCCGCTTTCTTCACCCCGGACATTTTTTCATGAATATCATCGACAAGCTGATATATGAATGTTCCGCTCTTCATATAGTTGCCGGTGGTAAGATTAGTAGCCAGCGCAGTGAGACGTTCATCAAGCTGATCAATTGAAGATTTTACATCTTCTGTTGCATCAAATGCTTTATCACCTATAACTACAGACAACTCAAGAAGCTGACGTTTTAAAGAACAGTTTCTGATAATCTGAGCATAATAGGAAGCATTAGATGAAGACGGAACGCTGTTTGTAAGACTGGCAACATACGGTATTCCTCCGCATTCGGCAAGAATTCCCTTTTCCTGGAGAAATGAAGTAAGTGTAACCAAATCTATGGTTGCACCCGGTTTTTCATTACGAAGTGCAATAATGCCTTCCCAGATAAGCTGATGGCTTCTCGTATAGAAATCATCCTTTACAAGCATTGTCTGAACTTCTTCAAGCGCTTTGTTTCTAAAAAGAACTGCACCCAGAAGAGCTATTTCTGCATCTGTATTATGTGGAGGAATTCTACCGATTTTTTCTGCACTCATAATTGCTCCGAAAATACTACAGCCCGCCCGTTAAGGCGAGCTGTTCAATTAATAATCAATCAGTTTTCTGCTACTGGAGCTTCTTCAGCTTTCACTTCTTCAGCTTTAACTTCTTCAGTTTTCACTTCTTCAGCCTTGACTTCTTCAGCTTCTTCTTCGCCTTCACCCTTTACGACAATCTTGATTTCAGAAGATGCATTTTCGTAAAGACGGATTCTTGCACTGTAAGTTCCGACCATCTTGATTGAATGAACAGGAACTTCAATTCTCTTTTTCTCGATATCAAAACCAAGCTTTGCAAGCTCTGCCTGAACCATTGCAGTTGTTACTGAACCGAAAAGCTTTCCGGATTCACCTGTAGCAACTTTAATTGTGATTGAAACTTCATCAAGCTTTGACTTAAGATCGGCAGAAGCCTGTCTCTTTTCAATCTTACGTTTTTCAATTGCAGCTGCTCTACTCTTGAAAATTGCGACGCTCGCATTATTGTAGACAACCGCAGCACCAGTAGGAAGAAGATAGTTACGAGCATAACCGTCTTTTACCACACAGACATCTCCCTCTTCTCCGAGGTTAGGTACGTCCTGATTCAAAATGACTTTCATATTGAACTCCTTATATAAAAATGTTTTTACCTAAAATTTATCCAGGTCTCCAGCACTCCCATTATTGTAAGTACTGCAAGAACTGCAACATTAAGTCCCGGAATCAGACATGCTACAACAACCGGGAAGAATACGCGACCTGCAGTAATTGTTGCAGAACGCCTTCTGAGCATACTGGTAAGTATTGAAACACCGCCCATGAAATAGTGAATACTGATTCCCACGGCAAGGTTACAACCTATTACGGATACAATTTCAGGAACTGAATCCATAAAATTACCTACAAGCGTTACAATCCATGCAAGAATGAAAAACCAAACATAAGAATTCGGCATTTTCATATATGCAAAATTGTACTGCCATTCTTCATCGTTCTTGTGCAGAATGAATTCCGACACCAGAATCTGCAACCCGCTGAAAAGCATTCCGAAAGGAACAATCAGCATAATGATTACAGATAATATTATCTCTCCGAAAACTTCCGATGACTTGAACAGTTCAACAGGTAAAATCTGTTTGAAAACCTCCAGAAGGGCCTGATTATGTCCTGCCCCCTGCGGGCTGACCAGCCAAAATGCATAAACAAGTCCGATCAAACCTGTTGCAAAACTGCATATTACAAGTTTTCTCAGAACACTGTTGCTGTAATTTCTAAGTCCTGTCCAGATTGCACATCCCAAACAGGCCATCACCGGAAATACTATCCCGAAAACAGCCATTCCCATGTTGACATTCTTCCATTGGCTGATGGTGTAAACAGCACACCCCAAAGCAACTATCAGAAAAGGAAATACAGCATGTGAAGTTTTCTTTATTGATGGGGCCAGAAGAAGCAGAGGCATACAGAAAAACAATGAGCCAAAGCCAAGATACTGCAACATAAAACATGCAGCAATGGCAATAACTACGTTTAATTTTTTCCTAACGTCCACTCTCTTTCCGTCCCAATCAATTACTGCTTGTCAAAAGGAAGATAAGCAAGTGCTCTTGCTCTCTTGATTTCTCTTGCAAGTGCTCTCTGATGTTTTGCACATGTTCCTGTGATACGACCGGGAAGAATCTTGCCGCGTTCTGTAATACAGCGCTTGAGTCCTTCAGGGTTCTTGTAATCAGGTTCAATCTTCTGAGAACAGAACTTACAAACCTTTTTCTTGAAAGATGTAGGGCGTTTAGGTCCCATCTTCTTATCTCTGAAGCTTTCAGCAGCTCCATTCATCATTTCATTATCTTCGTGCATAATTAAAATCTCCTAAAAATTAAAACGGAATGTCAGAATCTTCAAATGATTCAGGTCCGAAATCCTGGTTTGAAGAGGATTTTGCATCGTCATTGATTTTCTGTACGGATCCGTCGCCGGGCATTCCCTGTCCGGTTGGGTTAGACAGGAGCTGAACATTATTTGCAACAACTTCAACTTTAGAGCGGGACTGACCGTCCTGTTCCCATCTACTCTGTCTCAATTCGCCCTGAATAGATACCTGACGACCTTTTGTAAGGTAAGACTTCAGTGTATCTGCAGTCTTGCCCCAGAGAACAACATCAAAGTAATTGACTTCATCTGCCCAGGAATCCTGTGTCTTTTTTCTTCTGTTTACTGCAACGGAAAAACGACATACGGATGTGCCACCTGGTGTACTCTTAAGTTCGCAGTCTCTTGTAAGACGACCGACAAGAACTACAACGTTGATATCATTAGCCATTGTTCACCTCTGAATAATGTTAAACGATTTCCTGATTGCTATTATTTGACAACAAACAGGAACTTAAGAACAGGTGCTTCAAGAAGAAGCTCAGAGCTGATCTTATTGATACAAGCAGGATCTGCTTCAATTTCGAAGTAGTGGTAATGACCTTTATCCTGTTTTTTGATTTCGTAGGCGAGATTCTTTACGCCCAGATCTTCCTGCTTTGTTACGTTAACGTTAGCAGCAGCGAACTTGGTATTTACAGTTTCAATACCTTTAGCAGTCATTTCGTCGTTCGCATCGAAAATGACAGTGAACTCATAATTTCTCATGGTTCCTCCTTACGGACTTTTTTAATACCTGCTCTTGCATACGCTCCACAGGCGCTCCGTCAACGACGGAGAAAGAGGCTCTTGTAACTTAACATTTATACGCGAATATAGTCAACGCTTTATCAGAATGTAAATTTAAAAAAGTTTTTTTCTGTTGCTATTGACCAATTAGAGATAAACAAACGATAATGTAGCCCGTAATTACAAATTGCCGGAAAGCGGCATATAAGGAGTTCTGCAGTGCCTTGTGGTAGAAAAAGAAAAAAGCATAAGATCGCTACACATAAAAGAAAGAAAAGACTCAGAATGATGAGACACAAGAAAAAGTAATTTTCTTGAGATTCAGATCTTTTGCAAAACCGACGGTCGCTCCGCCGGTTTTATTTTTTCTAGCCATCACTTGTTACCTTACGGTATAAACTGTGTTTAACATTTGGGGTTTTCAATATGAACGTTCTTATATACGGATACGGCCTTAAAGGCGGTGGCTTTGACAATGCAATTTACTATCTTAAAAAAGGTCATGATGTACGCATTACTGACATCAGAGACGAAGCATCCCTGGGAGAAAGTGCCGCTTACCTTAAGGCAAAAGGCGTTCAGATAATAGCCGGAGAACACAGAGTTGAAGATTTCAAATGGGCAGATTTGGTTATAAAAATGCCTGCCGTCAGCCCTGACAGCCCCTTTTTGGACTATTGCAGTAACATAAAGAACGATTTTGCATGCCTGTTTTCAGACAAACATATCAGTAAAGTTAAAATAATCTGCATAACCGGCACGGTCGGAAAGACAATTACCGCAAGTGCAGTATGCCAAGCTCTGAATAAACTGGGCAAAAAAGCCAGAATGTGCGGAAATATGGGTATTTCTCCGTATACAGAGTTGGAAAAATGGGAAAAAGGTAATATTCCCGAGTACCTGATATGCGAGCTGTCATCATGGCAGGTAAGAGATACTCACTCCTACCTTAACGCAATGCCAAGGCTGGAACTTGCTGTGATAACCAACACCTTAATGGGAAACGAAGGCGGGAAATCAGATATCCAGCAGTTCTACAACAACAGGATTCAGATGTTCGGTCAGGACATCAGATACCTGCTCTGCCCTGCTGAAGACAAAGAATATGTCAGTAAGGCTGCGAAAATCAAAGGTCGGAGTATAGGAACAATTGAATATTTCGGCTCCGGTTTGTCTAAAGAACTTCCGTCAAGTATGAAATCTTCATTTGCAATTCTCAGAAAACTCGGTTTTTCCGGCTCTGAAATAAATACCGCCTTGAAATCTTTTAAAGGCGTACCTCACAGAAACGAAATTGTAAAAAGATACGGAAGTCTTCTTATCATCAACGACAGTGCATCAACCATTCCTCAGGCAACTTCTTTTACAATCAACAACATGAAAGGCCTGCGGATAAACCTGATTTGCGGAGGAACCGGAAAAAACCTCAATGCCCAGTCACTTATAGAAGCTCTTGAAGACATTGCATCAGTAACTCTGCTTAACGGCTCATTTACTGAAAACATACTGATTCCTGCATTGAATAATGCAAATATAAGATACAACGGTCCATTCAATACCATGAAAGAAGCCGTTGACTGTGCAATGCAATATACAGACAGAAAAAACAACGGCACGGAAGTTCTGCTTCTCTCCCCCGGAGCATCTGCATTTGAATACTTTGCAAATGAGTACGACAGAGGAGATCAGTTCAAATCTTTATTCAAATAAGTAATTATCCCCAAAACTTACTTTTACTTGCATTTAGGGATAAAAAACCCCGATTCATTTTCGTAAGAAACATGAATCGGGGTTTTTTATCACCCTACAGGCCCATCAAGATACTTCTTTGAAGAAACCGTCTTACCGTCTTTTGTTACAAAAGTCTTTCCATCAACTTTGAGAATACCGTTTTCACAGGAAAGCGGCATAGCAAAGAAATGATCCGGCTTTACATAGCAGAGAGTACTCTCATCCGGATTTTCAAAACCTTCCGGAACAAGATTGGTACCGGCTTCAATATCGTCTGCAAAAAGAACTTCACAAGTCGTATGCTCTTCCGCTTTAGGATCCTGAACGGCAAGAAGCATTCCGTAACTCTTTATACCACGGAAATTTGCAGGCTTAAGATTGCTTACAAGAACAATATTATGTCCAAGCAGATCTTCCGGTTTATAGTAAGCAACAATTGAAGAAACAATTGTTCTCTGCTCTGCTTCCTTTGTATCAAGTTTGAGAATGTAAAGGAAATCACCTTCAGGGTGTTTGTTTACCTCAACAATTTTACTTACCTTGAGAATTACCTTTTCGGCAAATTTCTGACTGATACTCTTTGCATCTTCCGCTGCCTGAGCCTGAAGAAGAGCCTGTCTTGCAGCCTCTTTCTTTGCATCTTTGATATTATCTTTATTGTTATCTTCCATTTTTT
>JAZLMO010000063.1:0-22618 GCA_045598675.1 Sphaerochaetaceae bacterium | reverse complement strand
TGACTCAAAAGAAATTTCGGAATTTCTGAACGGGGACAGTTCTCCATTCGGAAATGCAACTTCAGAAGATGAGCAGAGTATTAAGGATATTCTCACAAGTTTTGTTTTCAGAGCCGCAAAACTTGCAGCGGCCAATCTGGGAGCCACTGTTCTCATGACTGATTCAGGAAAAGATAAACCTATGTTGATCAACGCTGATGGCTCAACTTTCTACAAACAGAAATATCTGAAAGATAAAACAGAAGAATATCTTAATGAATTCCTGGCAGAGAACGGAAGAAACGTAAAGTTTACTCAGATAGAAAATTCTCCTGTAATCGGATCTGCAATAGGTGCGTTAAGTTTATGACAAGAGACTCTTTGAACAGATCTTTTTCATCAATGATTCTTTCTGCAAGCGGCTGGAGAAAAGTATTTGCAAAATCCGGAGACGAAGAAGACAGAACAAGTGAAATTTCAGAAGAAGACAAACTTATCTGTACGGCAGTTGCCCTGTCTGTTTATGAAAGTCTGAATCTTGACGGAAAATCAGAAGTGCTATTGGCCAGAGACGCAAGACCTACCGGGTCTGAAATCTGCAAAATAATTGCCAATGTTTTAAGTCTGAAGAACATCAGAGTATCCTATGCCGGAATTTGCAGTGCACCTGAAATAATGGCTCAATCCACATACGGTAAATATGACTGCTTCATTTATGTTTCAGCCAGTCATAATCCTATTGGACACAACGGAATCAAAGTAGGTAAAAACGGCGGTGTTTTCAGTGCGGCAAAAATCAATCCTGTTATCGACAATCTGAGAAATCAAATTCTTGATTTTGAAAATCTGAAAAATGTATTCAACGACTCCGATACACAAGCTGTACCTGAAAACTTTGCGCTGAAAAAAGAATGTCTGTCCAACTACATGGATTTTGTCAGAAAGACAACATGCCCTGATGGAAATTTTAAAGAATTTGCAGATTCTGTTCGCAAAAGCAATATAGGTATCGTGGCAGATTTAAACGGAAGTGCAAGAGCGCTGTCAATTGACAAACAATTGCTCAGTGAGCTTGGAGTGAAAACCTGTTTTATCAACGATACTGCGGGGGAAGTTGTACACGGTATTGTCCCTGAAGGAAAAAACCTTGAAACATGTTGTAAACTGCTTGAAGAAAAACATAATCAGGATCCGTCTTTTGTCCTAGGTTATGTCCCTGACAATGACGGAGACAGAGGGAATCTTGTTTACACTGGTTCCAACGGTAAAGCACACATAATGAAGGCTCAGGATGTGTTTGCTCTATGTGTAAGTTCAGTACTTGACTATCATGCACAGACAGGTACGGAAAATCTTGCAGTTGCCGTCAACTGTGCTACAAGTATGAGAATTGATGAACTTGCACAAAGATACAAAGCAAAGGTTTTCCGAGCAGAAGTCGGAGAAGCAAATGCAGTCGAACTTGCCTCTTTTCTCCGGGAAAAAGGTTATTCCGTTCCTATTCTGGGAGAAGGATCAAACGGCGGAAACATAACTTATCCTGCAAAAGTCAGAGATCCCATGAACACTCTGATGTGTATGTTCAGACTGCTGCAGAAAACAGATATTGAATCGGTCTTGAAAAACATACCTTTCTATGTGACTACGGATTCATTCTCAGATGATGCTAAAATTCATCTGAATACAACAGATTTCCGTATGCTTAAGGCAAACTACGAAAAGAATTTTCAGAGAGAGTGGAACAATAAACTTACTCTGTTGAAAAAGTACGGAATTGAATCCTATCTGGAGTTCCAAACAGAAGGAATAAAAGAACGTCAGGAGTCCGGAAACGGAAATAAGGGCGGACTCAGAATGGTTTTTTACAATAAGGATAAACTCCCGGTTGCATCAATCTGGATGAGACCCAGCGGAACAGAACCGCTTTTCAGAATTCAGGCAGATGTCAAGGGCAATATCAAAGAACTGCACGACGAGCTATTAAGTTGGCAGAAGGATATGATTTCAAAAGCAACAGGAGAGTAAATGGTTACTTTTACCGTCAACGGGAAAACCGTATCATGCAATGAAGAAAAAAGACTAATCAATTATCTCAGATACAATCTTCATCTTACTTCCGTCAAAGACGGTTGTTCAGAGGGAGCCTGCGGAACATGTACGATATTGATTGACGGAGAAGCAACAAAAGCCTGCACATTCCTGACTACTGAAATGAACGGAAAGAGCATCATTACAGTTGAAGGTCTTTCAGACAGGGAAAAAGAAGTCTACACTTATGCTTTCGGGCATGCCGGAGCCGTACAGTGCGGTTATTGTATTCCCGGAATGATTATCTGTGCAAAAGGGCTAATAGATAAAAACCCGAATCCTTCGGAAAAAGAAATCCGGCATGCAATAAGAAACAACATTTGCAGATGCACCGGATATGTGAAAATAGTTCAGGCTATTTCCGATGCCGCAAAAATATTCAGGGAAGATTCTGATATCAAGGATAATACAAACTGGAAAATAGGCGCACGTGTTCATCGTGTAGATGTTTTGGACAAGGTTACAGGAACCGGAAAATATCCTGATGATATATATGTTGAAGGACAGGTCAATGCTGTTGCAGTAAGATCAAAATATCCAAGAGCAAAGATTCTTTCCATCGACACTTCAAAAGCGTTGGCATTGGAAGGAGTTGTCAGAGTTTTAACGGCTGAAGATATTCCCGGTACTCACAAAGTAGGTCATCTGAAACGTGACTGGGATGCAATGATAGGCGTCGGGGAAATTACAAGATATCTCGGAGATGTAATTGCCCTTGTTGTTGCGGAAGAAAGAACTATTGCAGAGAAAGCAAGAGATCTGGTTGATGTCAAATACGAAGTTCTTCCTTTTGTTTCAGATGCTTATCAGGCAATGAAGGAAGATGCTCCTAAAATACACGAAGAGGGCAATCTGCTGGGTCATACCCATGTAGACCGCGGAAATGTAGATAAGGCAATAAAAGAAGCAGATTACGTTCTTTCGGAACACTTCTCCACTCCATGGACAGAACATGCATTTCTTGAAACGGAATGTGCTGTTTCTTTTCCCACTGAAGACGGTGTGAAAATCTATTCTTCAGATCAGGGCGTTTACGACACAAGACGTGAAACTGCTCCGATGCTTGACCTTCCGGAAGAAAAAATTCTTGTTGAAAACTGTTATGTCGGAGGAGGCTTCGGAGGAAAGGAAGATGTTACTGTACAACATCTGAGTGCATTGGCTGCATACATCACAAAACGTCCATGTAAGATGAAGCTTTCAAGAGAAGAAAGCATTCTCGTACATCCCAAGCGTCATGCCATGGATATGGATTTTACACTTGCATGTAATAAAGACGGAAAAATACTCGGTCTTGATGCAAAAGTAATAACAGACAACGGAGCCTATGCCTCTTTGGGAATCCCTGTTCTCCAGAGAGCCTGCACACATGCCTCCGGTCCTTATAATTTCCAGAATTTCAGAATAGACGGAAAAGCATATTACACTAACAATCCTCCTGCCGGTGCATTCAGAGGATTCGGTGTTACCCAGACATGTTTTGCAATGGAAACACTGCTGAATCATATGGCAGATAAGATTGGTATTTCCCATTGGGATATCAGATACATAAATGCAATAAGACCGGGTCAGGAGCTTCCCAACGGACAGATTGTAGATGATGCAACAGGACTGATGGAAACTCTTGAAGCAGTCAAGCAGGAATATTTTGACAACAAATATGCAGGCATTGCCTGTGCAATGAAAAATGCCGGCGTGGGAGTGGGTCTTGCGGACTATGGGAGGGTAAAACTTGAAGTAAAAAACGGCATGGTAATCATACACTGTGCCGGATCATGTATCGGTCAGGGAATCTGTACTGTTCTGAAACAGATTGTATGTGATCTAACAGGACTTTCTCCGGAAATTGTCGTTGAAGAAAAAGCCAATTCCTTCAATGCTCCGGACAGCGGAACCACAAGCGGAAGCCGTCATACAACTGTAACCGGAGAAGCCGCAAGAAGAGCAGCAGTATCACTGAAAGAAGCATTGACAAAATGCAACAATGACATCAATAAAATTGAAGGCAATGAGTACTATGCAGAGTATCTTGCAAAGACGGATGAATTCGGAAGTACTTTGCCGAATCCCAAAAGCCACGTTGCCTACGGTTATGCAACAAACCTCTGCATAATTGACGAACATACAAATAAAATCAGTAAAATCATAGCCGCTCATGACGTAGGAAAGGCTATCAATCCTACAAGTGTCGAAGGCCAAATAGAAGGCGGAGTTGTTATGGGGCTGGGATATGCTTTAAGAGAACAATACAGACTTGAAAACTGTAAACCTCTTGAAAAGTTCGGATCGTTGGGACTTTTCAGAGCAGATGAAGTTCCTCAAATCAAAACCGTAATCATAGAAAAACCGGGACTTGATGTAGCATGCGGAGCCAAGGGATTGGGAGAAATAACAAGTATCCCTACAGCACCTGCAGTTGCTGATGCCTACTACGTCCTTGATGGAGAAAAGAGAACCAGTCTGCCTGTAAAACACACTCCGTATGAAGCACCGGAAAAGAGAAATATGGTCGGAACAACAAAGAGTCTGACAGTCAACAACAATGCCAGATGTATAGGTTGTATGGAATGTGTCAGAACATGTGCAAAGATGTTCTACAAAACTGAAAAACATGACAAGGCATGTCTTGTAATCAGAGAAAAAATCGGAATAGGAAACAAAAGCAATATTTCAGGCAAGATTTCAAGACCTGTCGTATGTATTCAATGCGGTGAATGTGCCTCTGCATGTCCTGTAGGCGCAATATCAAGGAATCAACAAGGCGTCTGGATAATCGATAAAAAAATGTGTACGGGATGTGGCGCTTGCCGAGAAGCCTGTCCTTTTGGCATAATGGTCAACAATGAAATCATGAACATCACAAGCAAGTGTATTGTTTGCGGACAGTGTGTTAAAGCATGTCCTATGGGTGTTCTGGAAATTGAAAATGCAGAATAAAAAAATGAAAGAAAAAAACACAATAACAAACTGGACAATGATTTCCCACGGAACCGGAAAATTTCTGGCTGAATTTCTCACGGGTGCCTATGGTCTTATGGTATATTACTTCTTTGAAACAGAGCTTCACTTAAGCGGACTGTATGTTTCAATTGCAACCATAATATATGCACTGTGGAATGCCGTAAATGATCCTCTGATAGGATATGCAACCGGAAAAGATTGTACAATTACCAGAAAATACGGAAGAAGATCACCTTGGATTATAATAGGTTTGATTGTTTGTTCCATTGTATTTACTGTTATTTTTTCAGTACCCGAGGCTGCAAAAAACAATCAGTTCATGCTATTTATCTGGATGGTTGTTTTTGTCTGCATCTATGACGGATGTTATTCATTATGGGAAGTAAATTATCAGGGTGTCTTTCCTGATAAATTCAGAGACACGGAAAACAGGCAGAAGGCTGCTATCATCTGTACAATAATAGGTGTATTCGGAATAGCATTGGGATCAGTTCTCCCTCCTCTCTTCTACACATACGGAAAACCTGAAACCTTCCTGAAGAGTGCACTCATTGTAGGTGCAGTTGGTTTGGCAGGAAGTTTTGCCATAAGAAGCGGAGTTAAAGAAACTGCTGAAATGACGGAGCGCTTCAACAGGAAAATCGAAGAAGAAAAGAACAACAAAAGCATTTCTTTTATTCAGAGTCTGAAATCATCACTCAAACATCGTGAATTTCTGGCACTTGTACTCATGTTGTTCCTTTATCAGAGTGCCTGTATGTGCATGACAAGTTCAGTAAACTATGTTGCACACGGAGTTCTGGGGTTTGAAAAAGGTTCTGCAACAACACCTATTTTTGCAGGCATGCTGTTAGGGGCTCTTATTTCCGTAATTGTATGGAGAACAGTTTCAAAAAAAATTCAGAACAATAATCAGAAACTGTTGGTAATCACTTCAATTTTCATGGCCGTTTCAAGTTTCTGTATGTTCTTTGCAAACAGCCAGATAACCTTTGCAATAGGAATGTTTGCCTGGGGTTTGGGGTTCGGAGGATTCTGGACTTTCATGACTCCTGCAATGGCAGATGTTGTTGATTCGGTTGTTGTAAAACAGAAACGCAGAGATGACGGTATTCTTATGGGTGTCAGAGCCTTCTTTATGAGATTGTCCTACGCCAGTCAGGCAATTGTGTTTTGGCTTTGCCACAAGTTTACCGGCTATGACAGTACATTATCAGGCAAACAGAATCCCCGTGCAGTTGTAGGAATAAAACTGCATATCTCAATTATACCTGCATTATTCTTTCTGCTTGCTGCTTTTGCTATGATGAGTCTTAATACTCTTACTCCGGAAAAAGTAGCAGACAATAAAGAAAATCTGAAAAATCTGAATCTGTAATAACATGCTTGAAAAATTAAACGAATTTGAAAACCAACTTTCCTCAATAGATGAAAAATTAGCCCTTCCCGAAACAGTTCGTGATATGAACAAGTATAAGAATCTTATGCTTGAAAGAAGTCATCTTGTTCCTATTGTCGAAGGGCTGAGAAAACTTAAAAGTCTTACAGATTCACTGCATGACAATGAAGAGCTTGCAAAGGAAGATGACTCTGAAATTGCATCTATGGCAAAAGAAGAAATATCTTTACTGAAAAACCAAATCGAAAAATGTGAATCCGAATGCAAAATGCTGCTGATTCCACCTGATCCTCTTGAAGGGAAAAACATCATAATGGAAATAAGGGCAGGCACAGGAGGAGAAGAAGCCGCATTGTTTGCATCTGACCTTTTCAGAATGTACAGTTTTTATGCAGAAAGCATGCATTGGAAAATGGAGATTCTTTCTTCCAGTGATACAGGACTCGGCGGTTACAAGGAACTGATTATTTCAATAAGCGGAAAAGATGTTTACGGTTCTTTGAGATGGGAAAGCGGTGTTCACAGAGTACAGCGTGTACCGGAAACGGAATCCGGCGGAAGAATACATACTTCTGCGGTAACTGTTGCCGTATTACCTGAAGTTGAGGAAACGGAAGTGGATATCCGCCAGGAAGATTTGAGAATAGATGTCATGCGTGCAGGCGGTGCAGGCGGACAATATGTAAATATGACTGAAAGTGCAGTCAGAATCACTCACCTGCCCACAGGTATTGTTGTCATCTGTCAGAATCAGAGATCTCAGATTCAGAACAGAGAAGAAGCCATGAAAGTTCTGCGCTCCAGACTTTTTGATATGGAAAATGAAAAGAAGGCAAAGGAAAGAGCAGAAGAAAGAAAGAGTCAGGTCGGAAGCGGAGACAGAAGTGAAAGAATCCGAACCTATAATTTTCCTCAGAACAGGCTTACTGATCACAGAATAAACCTTACACTGTACAATCTTGATTTAATAATGGAAGGGAAACTTAACATGGTCATAGAGCCTCTTAAGATTGCTGCAGGAGAAGCAGCGCTGAAGGACGCTCAGTGACAATACGGGATTTTCTTTCAGAATGCAATCTCGGCAAACATACTGCAGAGCAGATAATCTGTTCTGTTTTGAAAGTTGACATAAGTTTTCTGATTACTCATCCGGAAACCGAAATCTGTCAGGATGACCTCAATCTCCTTCACAACATAGTCAGGGAATCGGAGAACGGAAAACCTTTGGCATACATTCTGGAAAACAGATTTTTCTTTCACAATGAATTTTACACACCTCAGGGAGTTCTGATTCCCCAACCGGATACAGAAACACTTGTTGAACAGGCAATCATAACGGCAAAAAACTGTTCGGATAAAACCTGTATTGACATTCTTGATATGTGCGCCGGCACGGGATGTATAGGAATATCGGTTGCAAAAGAACTTGCCCCTTATTTCAGGGAAATATATCTGACTCTTTCCGATATCAGCGAAAAAGCCTATGAAGTATTTTCCGTAAATACTGACAATCTCATTACTGAGGAAAACATTCATGTAAAAAAAGTATTGGGCAATCTTTTTGAGAACATAAACGGGAAATATGATCTTATTCTGTCAAATCCTCCGTACATAAAAACATCTGTCATTCCGACCCTTGATAGAGAAGTTCAGGCAGAACCTCTGCTTGCTCTGGATGGAGGTGAAGACGGCTTGTATCTTATTTCCAAGATAATCCGAGAAAGCAGAAAATACGCAAAAGAGAAAGCCTGTATGCTCATGGAAATAGGTTATGATCAAGGTATTCAGGTAACAGAACTGTTCAGACAAAATTCCTTTCAGGATGTTCAACTCATCCGTGATTTAGGATTGCGTGACAGAGTTGTCAAAGGCTTTTTTTAGTAGTATAAAGAACTTAAATGTACGACGAGCTTATAAAACGTTTTCTGGCAAAATGTGAACACTACTCAAAACCGGATCTGGAGAAAATTACCAAAGCGGTTAATTATGCCAACGGAAAACATATTAACCAGAAACGAAAAAGCGGTGAACCGTACATCATTCACCCCATAGCAGTAGCAGAATTGCTCATCCAGCTTAATATGGATGCAGATTCCGTTTGCGGAGGTTTGCTTCATGATGTAATTGAAGATACGGATGCAACGGAAGAAGAAGTATCAGAACTTTTCGGGACCAATGTCTGCGAACTGGTTCAGGGTGTAACAAAAATCAAAGCCATCAAGAATCTCTCAAGAAGTGCAGCGGAAGCCGAAACCATCAGGAAAATGTTCATTGCAATGAGCAAGAACATGCCGGTAATAATTATCAAGTTGTGCGACAAACTTCATAATATGAGGACACTCCAATATATGGATCCTCAACGCGCAAAGGAGAAAGCAAGTGAATGTCTGGACATTTATGCACCTCTTGCAGACCGCCTGGGGATTTCATGGTTGAAGGCAGAACTTGAAGATCTTTCTCTGAAAACATTAAAACCCGACACCTATCAGTATATTCAGGATTATCTGTTGTCGAAAAAAAATGAGTACATGCAGTACCTTGATACAATCAGAAAGAAAATCTCAAATGCATGTATTGAATCCGGAATAAAAGGTATCAGAATCACCACAAGACTCAAGCATACATACTCCATTTATATGAAGATGAAAAAACGCCGAAAGGAAATTGATGAAATATTCGATATCCTCGGAGTCAGGGTAATCTGCAACAGTGTAACCGAGTGCTACACATTGGTAGGAATTATCCATCAGATTTGGCCTCCTATGGAAGGCAGATTCAAAGACTATATTGCTATGCCCAAGGCCAACAATTATCAAAGTCTTCATACAACAATAATGACCAACACAGGAGTAATTCTTGAAATCCAGATCAGAACCTATGAAATGGATCAGATTGCGGAATACGGTGTAGCTTCCCACTGGGTATACAAAGCAGAAAGCGGAAGTGATTCGGATTCCAGCTGGGTCAACATGGACAGCAACCAGCTCTCCAGAATTGCAACAAAACTCAAAAGCTGGAATACGGAAATAGAACAAAGTGAGTCTTTCATGGATGATATCAAAAGTGAAATACTCAAAGATACAATATACGTATTTACTCCCAAAGGTCAGGCAATAGAACTGCCCATCGGTGCAACAGCATTGGATTTTGCATACCTTATTCACTCAGAAATAGGAAATCATACCGTCAGTGCAAAAGCAAACGGTTCAATAATTCCCCTTGCCCAACAGCTGGAAAACACACAGGTCATTGAAATCATTACTCAAAAGAATGCCCATCCACGTGTTTCATGGCTTAAGTATGCCCATACCACAAGTGCTAAAAGAAAAATCAGAAACTGGCTCAATAAAAATGATGAAAACATAATCATAGAGAAAAACATCATTGCCAATAAAAAAGAAATCGAAGAAGCTACAAAGGAAGAACCTCCTGTTCAGGAAGAACTTAAAGACAGTGATATCATCCGTTCGATTTCTGACCGTTCAAGAAGTTCGGTTACTGTAGGCAAAAACAAAAACATGATGATTCATATTGCCCAGTGCTGCAATCCTGTTCCGGGAGATGACATTGTAGGTTATATCTCCAGAGGCAGAGGCATTATAGTTCACAGATGTGATTGTCCCAATCTATCACATATGGCTGAGATAGATCAGAGAAAAATTGCCGTTGAATGGGAAACAGATTCAGAAGCAATTACAAGAAAATTTACGGTAACAAGCAAAAGAACGCTGAACCTTTTTTCAGAAATAGAGGGAGCAATCAGAAAATTCAACGGTCACCTTCTTTCAGGCTCTCTTGTTGATGACGAACTGGGAAATCTGCACGGCACATTCATGATGGAATGCGACAAAGAGGAATCATACAACAAGATTGTAAAAGCCATCCGCACAAATCCCAATATTATCAAGATTTCCGCAGCAATTTAATTATCAGCACTCGCCCTGAGTTGCTTCTATCTTTTCAACTGCTTTTATTCTTCTGATATATTTTTCATCTGAGAGAATCTCGGAATCAATAAATATATCCAACATATCAAGAGGATTCTCCTGATAATCTATTCTTCCGCCGAATGCGATGAAGTTTGCCCTGTTATGCTGTTTGGCCATTTGAGCGGCAAAAGAATTCTGAGGAAGAGCGCACACTATTCCCTTGATTTTGTTTGCACAGATTGAAATTCCTATTCCTGTTCCGCAACAGAGAACACCAAAATCATATCCGCCTTTTTTGTATTCTTTACAAGCTTTGAGTGCATATTCCGGATAGTCTACGGACTGTTCAGTATATGTTCCCAAATAGTTTACTTCATAACCTCGTTCTTTAAGATGCTCAACTATTTTTGCTGCAAGTTCTACAGCTCCGTGATCGTTTGCTACAACAACTTTCTTCATTTGATTTACCTCTGCATCAGGAAACGTCCGTTTCCCTCTTTACCGTAATATTTGCCGTCATTCATTATGATGTTGCCTCTTAAAATAGAGGTCTTGACCTTTCCTTTGATTTTGAAGCCTCTGTACGGAGTATAACCGGATGCTGAATGAACAGTATCATCAGACAATGTCCATTTTTCATCAGGGTCATAAATACAGATATCCGCATCTGTTCCTTCTTTGAGAGAACCTTTTTCAGGATAAATGCCGAACAGTTTTGCAGGCTGTGTACTGACCATTGAAACCAGTTCAGAAACCGGGCATCCTGAATAAGTGTACAGAAGATGAAACAGTTCTTCTGTACCGGGTATTCCGGGATATACTGTTCTTACATCACTTGAAGACAGCTTCTGTTCTCTTGTAAATGAGCAATGGTCTGTGGCTACAACTTGGATTTCTCCGTTTCTGAGTGCTTCAAGCAAAGCCTCATTGTCCTTCTTTGTTCTGAGAGGAGGAGTCATTACATAAAGTGAACCGTCTTTTCCTTCAAGATAACTTCTGTCAAGAAACAGGTATGTGGGAGTTGTCTCCGCATATATTTGTGCACCCTTTTTTCTGAGTTCTCTGATTGCATTGATTCCTGCTTCGGAAGAGACATGTACAATGTACAGCGGACAAGATGCCTCAAGTGCTGCAGATCCGTAAAACTCAATTGCCTTTGCTTCTGCCTCAGATGGTCTTAAATCAGCATGGTCTTTCGGAAGAAATGTTCCTTTCCAATTGTTTGAAATTTCCTCAATAAGCGGATTATATTCACAGTGGGCGGTTACCAGCAATCCAAGACGTTTTGCATTCCTGAACAGTTCTGCCAGCTTCTCCCTTTCTTCAATGAGATAACCTGTTTCTCTGTATGTTGTGAATATTTTCAGTGTCTTTATTCCCATTTTCTTGAGTTTCTCAAGATTCTCAGGAATGGTCTGATTATATCCATGACCGTAAACACCCTGATGGATAGTATAATCAATTGCCATGCCGTCTTTCATTTCATTCAGACGGTATTCAGCACTTTCAACAAGATTCTGTCCCTTGTTATGGTCTGCAAAATCAACAACCGTTGTCACCCCGCCAAAGGAAGCAAGTCTGCTTCCCTGAAGAAAACTGTCAGCTGTGACAGTTCCGCGGCTAACCAGATGATAATGAGTATGAGCATCAATAAAACCCGGCATTACAAGTTTTCCCTCTGCCTCTATTATCATTGCATCAGGATAAGAAGAAGCATCGATACAAGTTGATACTTTTTCGATTTTATCATCTCTGATCAGAATATCGGATTTCTCTGATTTTGAATCATCTGTGACAATACCGTTTTTTATCAGAATCAAACTCATTTGAAATTCTCCTGCAAAAATTCAAGATCCAACTCAGGATACAGAACAAATTTGTTCAACAATGCCATAACCCGTGCTTTGGCCTTTTCCACAACACCATCGGCAATTACATACTTTGCTTTGCTCAATTGTCCTGCTTTTTCACCCTTCTCCATTACTGCAGGTTTTGTATTTTGAAGAACATCAAAGATAATTGAAGCAACTTCTTTCATCTCTGCTGTTCCCATACCCAAAGTTGTCAGAGCAGGAGTTCCCAGTCTTAAACCTGATGTATACCAAGGTCCGTTGGGATCAAAAGGAAGAGCATTTCTGTTAAGAGTAATTCCGCATTCGATAAGAGCACTTTCTGCTTGTCTTCCGTTTAGTCCGAAGCCTGTAACATCAAGAAGCATGAGATGGTTTTCCGTTCCGCCTGTAGCAACCGGAATTCCCAAATCCATACATGCTTTTGCAAGAGCCTGAGCATTCTCGACAATCTTATGGGCATAATCCTTAAAGGACGGCATGCAGGCTTCCTTCAATGCTATTGCCTTTGCCGCCATGACATGCGGAAGAGGTCCGCCTATTACAAGAGGACATCCCTTATCAACACTTTCTGCAAACTCTTTCTTGCAAAGTATCATTCCGCCTCTTGGTCCTCTTAAAGTTTTGTGTGTTGTAGTTGTAACAACATCTGCCCAAAGAACAGGATTGTATTCACCGTTCAGGACCCCACCTGCAACCAAACCTGCAAAGTGAGCCATATCAACCATTAAAACTGCGTTGCACTTATCAGCAATTTCCTTCATCCTTTTGAAATTGACTTTACGGGGATATGCACTGTATCCGGCAAGCAGAATAAGAGGTTTGATTTCACATGCAAGTTTTTCAATTGCATCATAATCCAACAGTCCGGTTTTTTCGTCAACGCTGTACGAATATGCATCAAACATCTGGGCGGAAACGTTTTGTCTGTATCCGTGTGTGAGATGTCCTCCGCTGTAGTAATCAAGACCCAGGATTCTCTGATTTCCGGTAGCCTTTCTTATGCGGTTCCAGTCTTCCCTTGAGAGATGACTTACATTTGTCTCCCCCAATTCTTCAAGAATGGGATTCTGTATCTTTTCATTTAATATTGCCCAATAGGCACAGAGGTTTGCATCTGCTCCGCTGTGTGGCTGAACATATGCATGTTCGGCACCGAAAAGTTCACAAGCGGTCTTACATGCAAAATCTTCTATTGCATCAACATTCTCACAACCCGAATAAAACCTGTGAAACGGAAATCCCTCACTGTATTTATCCGTAAGCAAAGTACCCATTGCACTTTGAACCGCCGTGGAACTGTAATTCTCACTTGCAATAAGTTTCAGATGTGTTCTCTGATCTTTAAGTTCGTTAACGATTCTGACTGCTATTTCGGGAAATACTCCGTAAACCTGTTCAAGTTGTGCAACATATGCCGCCATTGCAGAATTTACGTTGTCTTTATGAGTTTCCAGATATTTGGATAATATTGATGCCATTAAAAACCTCCTTATACACAGAAACAGACTGCCTTTGCAGTCTGCTTCATAACCAAAAACAGGAGTTTACCAATCCTTTTCTTTCTTTTTCTTTATTACTTCCGGTGCAACGTATGCTGGCTGCTGTGCCGGTCTTTCCTTGACGTTCTTTGATGAAGGTCTGCCTTTGCTTTCCTTTTTGATTTCACCTCTACCCATATAGAGCCTCCGTGTATTATTTACACGAAAATAATAAACCTTGACACCCATTCCGGTCAATCACGAAAGAAACTGAAATTGTTTGAATAAAAACCGTACTTGTGTAAAAATAGTATCAAAATCAGGAGGGAATATGGGTACACCACATATAGAAGCCAAAGTCGGAGAAATTGCAGACAGAATTCTGCTTCCCGGAGATCCTTTAAGAGCAAAATACATTGCTGAAAATTTCCTTGAAAATCCGGTATGTTACAATCATGTCAGAGGTATGCTCGGCTTTACAGGAACATACAAAGGCAAACGCGTAAGTGTCCAGGGTACCGGAATGGGTATACCGTCAATCGGAATTTATGCTTATGAGCTGATAAATGTTTACGGTGTAAAGCGCCTAATCAGAACAGGTACATGCGGTTCCCTGCTTCCTGAATTCAAAATCAAAGATGTTGTTATCGCTCAGGCTGCCGCAACAGACAGCGGAACACATCTGATCCGTTTTAAGGACAGTCTTTCCATTCCGGCAGTAGCAGATTTCAATCTTCTCAAGGATGCTTATGAAGCTGCAGAGAGAAACGGAGTAACTCCCAAAGTCGGAACTGTATTTTCTTCTGATCTTTTCTACAACCCTGATCCTGTTTACAGGAATATTCTTGTAGAATACGGAATCGGTTGTGTTGAGATGGAATGTGCGGAACTTTTCACATTGGGGGCAAGATACAAGGCTCAGACACTTGGCATTCTTACCGTAAGTGATCAGATTTACGACGGTCAGGAAACGTCTGCACAGGAACGTCAGGAATCATTTACAAAAATGATGGAAATTGCTCTTGATGCAATCTGATACCGTCTGACGGAAACTTGACACAAAACATCGCTTAATGTAATTTGAAAAACGCATTGGAGGACTAATGGCTAAAGAAGAAGCTATTGAAGTTGAAGGAGTTGTTAAAGAAGCACTTCCTAACGTAATGTTTCGTGTTGAGCTGAAGAACGGTCACATCATTCTTGCTCATATGTCAGGCAGAATGCGCCAGAATCATATCAAGATTGTTCCTGGCGACATTGTAAAAATAGAGATGTCTCCGTACGACCTTACCAAGGGCCGTATAACATACAGAGAAAAATAATCGGAATATGAAAAAAATCGGTATCATAGGAAGCGGAACATGGGGCACTGCCCTAGCCAAACTGTTATGTGAAAACGGTCATCAGGTCATGGTCTGGTCCGCTGTAGATTCCGAGATTGAATCTCTGAACAGAACTCATGAACATCCCAATCTCAAAGGTGTTGTGATTCCCGATAAGATTGAGTTTACATCAGATATAGAATCGACTTGCCATGATAAAGATGTCATTGTCTGTGCAGTACCGTCCATCTATGTACGTTCATCTTTTTCAAAATGTGCTCCGTTCATCCAGAACAATTCAATTATCGTTTCTGTAACAAAGGGAATCGAAGAATCCACATTAAGCACAATGTGTGAAACAATTGAAGATGAGCTGAAAAAAGCCGGTACTCTTGTTCCTGTAATTGCACTTTCAGGACCTACGCATGCAGAAGAAGTTGCACGGGGTCTTGCTACAACAATTGTTGCAGCCTGTGAAGATCTTACAATGGCAAGAAGAGTCAAACAGATTTTCGGAAACGATTATTTCAAAGTATTCGGTTCAACAGACAGAAAGGGAGTTGAACTTTGCGGCGCGCTCAAAAACATCATAGCCCTGGCCGCAGGTATTTCCGACGGACTGGGATTCGGTGACAATGCAAAAGCGGCAATCATCACAAGAGGCATGGCAGAAGTTTCTTATTTGGGAACAAAAATGGGATGCACCCAGCATACTTTCTTCGGGCTGTCCGGTATAGGAGATATGATTGTCACAGCTACAAGCCGTCACAGCAGAAACAACAACTGCGGCAGGCTTATAGGCAACGGGATGAAAGTTTCACAAGCAATCAAGGAAATAGGAATGGTTGTTGAAGGTCTGTATGTTCTTCCTGCAGCAATCAAGATGGAACAATTCTACAATGTCAAACTTCCTATAATTGACTCTGTTAATGAAATTGTCCACAGTGAAAAAGATGCCCGTGAAGTTGCTGCCAGACTCTTTTCTCTTCCTGCAACAAGAGAATTCAGAATTCTCTGATCAGCATTTTTTATTAAGCATAATCGATACAATGGTTTTATCCGTTTCAAGCATTCCTTCACTGCTTATTTTTGACAGATAAGTAATACTTTCCAGACTGTCACGTCCTACTATTCCGCTTTCTTCTGCAGGTGAAAAACCTTTAAGTGCAAGTTTTACACTCAAAGCCGCAGCCTCAAGACACGAATAGATTTTCAAGGCACATGTACTTTTTGCTCCGTCGCAGATTATTCCGGTAAGATTTCCTACCATTGTATTAATTGCCTTATCCATGACATGACGGTCTCCGTCCAACAAATAGATATAGGCACACGCCGTTCCGATTGATGCCGTAAATGCTCCGCACAGAGCAGACAATCTGTTCTTTCTTGCGGTAAGTGCAAGACCTACAAGTTCACTTACACATACCGCTCTGATGACTTTCTCATCGCTGCATTTAAGAAAGTTTCCTACTGTTTTTACTGGAACCGTTACTGTTATTCCCTGATTGCCGCTTCCGCTGTTTATGATAACCGGCATATTGCATCCGCTCATTCTTGCATCGCTGCCGGCTGCAGCAAGACTGGCTCCGAGTTCAAATGCCTGAGCCAGAGATGTAGGGTTTGCAACATCTTCAGATGTCGTTTTTCCTACTTCCAGTCCGAATCCCTTCATATTGGAATTCTGAGCTATCTCCATATTGATTCTTATTGCTTCATCTACAAATCTCAGTTCCGATAATGCCACAGTATCTGCATAGTGTATTATCTCATCCAGAGTAAGGGATTTCAGAAAATCTTTGTTTTCATCATCCTCATGTTTTTCTTCCAGCGGAAGATCTTTCATAACCGTTCCGTTTTTCTCCAAATGTGAAAATCTGTCATGTTCACCGGATACTGTTGCCACAGCATACTGTCCGTTAACATCGTTAATTTTTACACTTACATAAAGCGGAACAACATTCTCCACAAGATTCAGATTGATTGTATAGCTTTTTGCTTTTTCTATTTGGCTTAAACTTACATCTGCAAGAATACTGAGAGCTTTTGACGTATTTCCGCCTGCAACTCCAAGTGCAACTGCGGCTAAAATACCTTTCAATTCACAATTTGGAATCCCTACTCCCATTGCATTTTTCACCATGTCTCTGGAAGCAAATACCTGTATCTCGGAAATATCTTCAGATTCTAGAATTTCACGCGCCTTTGCACCTGCAAGCGCAGATGCTGCAGGTTCTGTACATCCCATTGCCGGAAGCATTTCTTTTTTCAGTAATTCTGTCAGATTCATAGAATCATTATATCAGCAATTCCGTTAAAGGTACAAAACAAATACCGATCATCAATGCACCTATGGTAAGATTGCGGCTTCCGCTTTTCCTGGCAGCCGGCCAAAGTTCGTCAAATGAAATGAAAACAAGAATTCCGGCAACTATTGCATTGCAGACAGCAAGGAATCCGTCCGTCAGAATTCCGGCAAGAACCGTAGTTCCCAAAAATGCTCCCAACGGCTGACTGAGTCCTACAATTGTTGCAACAAGAAGAGCATTTCCTCTTGTTTTATTTGCAGACAACATTGATACGGCCAATGTTGTTCCTATGGGAATGTTATGAATTGCAATTCCAAGTGCCATATTCATTCCAAGTCTTGAATTTGATACAACGGCAACTCCGGTTGCAAGCCCTTCAAGAATGTTATGAAGAAGCAGTGCAATAATCATTGAACCGTGAACATGGTTTTCATGAGCACATTCGCAATCGTTTAAGTAATGTCCGGGGACCTCCTCCTCATGATCTTCGTTGTCATGGTGACGGTGCGGAAGAACAACATCAAGAAGAAGAGACAGAAAAGAGCCGAATACCACGAAAGACAAAGCCGGAACAATCGCAAGACTCTCCATTGCCTTCGGAAGCATTTCTCCCAAAGCAACCATAAGCATTATGCCTGTTGCAAATGATAGTGCAAAAGCCCCGAACAACGTGTTTCTTACACGTTTGATCATCAGAGCACCCAATACCGTTGCAAGTCCTGCAACCAATGTTATCAATACTGCAAATGAATTCATACAAGTTTAGAATTTATCAGTTTTCTGAAATATATACAAAGGGTGGCAGAAATCAAAGGTAACAGTGAATAAATCATGAACACCCCGTTGTATCCCACATGATCAATAAGGACGCCTCCGAACAAGACTCCTATCATATTGCTGAAATTAATTCCTACTGAGAAATAAATGCTCATAGCCAGATTTCTGTGTTTCTCAGGTACTGTTTTGCTTATAAATGATGTTACTGCTATATGGTTGCATCCGAACGAGAGGCTGTGCAGACTTTGGGCAACCAGGAACATTAATATACTGCTTGTTGTGTAATAAATGGTGAATCTGACAAATGTTCCTATAAAGGAAAGCATCAGAAGTCCCCAGATTGTTATTTTTTTCTTCTTCAGTAACGGTCCGAAAACCAAAAATGCCAGAAATTCACAGAATGCTCCGAATGCAACAAACAGTGAGAATTTCTCACCCAAATCAAGTACTTCTGTCATATAGGAGCTTAGCATTATGTCAATCAAACCCATTGCTATCTTTAAAAAGACAACAACAAGCATTACTGCATAGAAAGACTTATCAAGCCATTTAAAACTGAATTTCTCCGTCTTTTCTTCTTTTTCTGTAATTACCGGTTTCGGAGCAACAGTTACAAAAAATGCATAAATCAGGAAAAACAGAATCATATTGCACAGTATCTGTGTATTGCTGTCTTTGGATGGAAAGCCTGTCAGAGCAAAGAGTATCAGCATGATTACATAGCCCAATGTTCCAGCAGCCCTGACATTTGAATAAATTCTCGGATCTCCTTTAAAAGCTCCTGTGAAATAACTGTCCATTACAGGATCAAGGCATTTGAAAAATGCCTGACTGGTTGCATAAAGAAACACAAGCGGTACTACCGGAAGGTTGAACATCATACAGCCAAATGAAATGACAATACATGCAATGCATACAAACAATGTTTTTTTTACTTTGCCGTTTCTGTCTACCATTGCCCCGATTTCAAGAGGCACTATGGTTCCTGCTATCTGACCGAATGCAAGAAAGATTCCCACTAATGTCTGCGAAAATCCCATGTTTCTCAGAAATATCTGAACATATGGAGAAACGGCACTTGTTGTGCTCTGCATGAAAAATGACAGAAGATAGTATTTCAACATTCCAAATAGTTATACTTAAGCGTTAACAAAAATACAAGATGGTTATAACCATAAATGCGCTCAATTGACAACAGCCTTTCAAAAAAGATACTATTTTCCCAGTTGCCCGGATGGCGGAATTGGTAGACGCGCTTGGTTCAGGTCCAAGTTCCGAAAGGTGTGCAAGTTCGAGTCTTGTTCCGGGTATACTTAATGAAGTAAAAAAAGACCTGAGGCTGCAACAATAAATTGGGACAAATATGATTTACTTTCAGAACAGAAAACTATCGATAGTTCTATCTGAATATGAATTTACAGTTGACTGATACAAGGAAAACGACTACATTATAAATAGCTGGTTCGCCAGTTTGGGCTGGTCGTAAGACCCGGGTCCACCTACAAGCGGGTAAGACACCCGCTTTTCTTTTTATTGAGGCAAAATGAAGGAATTAAGTATCTTTATTGATGAATCCGGAGACTTCGGAGATTATGCAGAACACTCTTCATACTACATAATTTCCATGGTTCTTCATGATCAGTCAAAAGATATTACACAACCCATCAATAAACTTGAAGAAAACCTGTCATATATCGGATACCCTCGCCATTGTACTCATGCCGGTCCGATAATCAGAAACGAAGAAGAATACAGAAAAGATTCGTTGCAAAACCGACAGAAAATTCTGAAAGACATGATGGCGTTCATCCGTCATATAGATATACAGTGTAAAACAGTGTTCATTGAAAAGAAACACATATCAGATTCCGTTGCAGCTACCGGTAAACTTGCCAAGTCCATTTCTCAGTTTATCAGGGAGCATTATGTATTTTTTTCAGCTTTTGATTCAGTGAAAGTCTATTACGACAACGGTCAGGTTGAAGTAAGCAAAATTCTATCATCTGTGTTCAATTCCCTTCTTGATAATGTTGAATTCAGAAGAGTATTGCCGTCTGACTACCGATTATTCCAAGTTGCAGATTTGATATGTACACTGCAGCTTCTTGAACTTAAAGCCGATAGACATGAACTGTCAAAATCCGAATATGCCTTCTTCGGTGATGAAAGAACCCTACGAAAGAATTATCTGAAAGTATTTAAGAGCAAACAACTTATATAATCGCTCACACCGTTTGAAAACGCTCATTTGTATCAAACTCAGCGAGTAAACACAATCTTCATTTAACCGTTGTTAAACAACGATTTTACGAAAAAAGGACTGGCAAAAATCAGTCCTTTAATTTTTGGTGTTAACAAAATAAACGGGATTTTCCGGTTTTTTCAACAAAAAATGTGTCAAAAACTGACCCATAATCTCTGAACGAAACTTTTATTAAATTGGATGGTTCTTTAGAACGAAAAGAGTGTAAGAAATTCAACATTGATGCTTTCAGAGAAGCTTGGGTCAACGCATGTATTCATAACAAATGGTCTGAGGGAGTACCCCCTGCAGTATGGTTCTTTGAGGACAGAATTGAGATATTTTCAAACGGCTCTTTACCGGATAATTTCTCAAAGGAAGATTTTTACAGGGGAATAAGCCGTCCTGTGAATAAAGAATTGACCGATATTTATACAAAGCTGCATCTTATTGAGCAATCCGGTCATGGTGTACCGATTGTGGTTAAACAGTACGGAGAGAAAGCTTTTGAATTCGGGACTTCATTCATCATCGTTACCATTCCGTTTGAACAGCCGTTTGCCGCCAAAAATACAGTATCAAATGCAACTGTAAATGCAACTGTAAATGCAACTGTAAAATTATCCGACACTCAGAAGAATATTTTAACCATGATGCGGGAAAATCCTGCCATAACAACCCAAAATATAGGTGTACAACTTTCAATTGATCATGCAACTATTGCAAAACTTTCATTTACATTCTTACCGGAAGTAGAACCTCCCATAAGAAATGAATACGATGAGCCTGCAGTTCTGTTCACAGGTCTGTCCCGTGTTTTTCCAAAGAGTCTTAATCTCATCTGTTCTTCCTCTGCCCGAATGGGCAATAAAAAAGCACTCACATTTACTGCAAGTGCCTATATGTTCTAAAAGCTGTTTTTATGGTGCTGGTGTGTATGTTCCATTAGCTCTCGTGTCAATACCCATACCATTAGGAATAGATATTTTTATTTCTGACAAATTTCCACCAGTTAGTTTTAATTCACCAAATACCACACCATCTTCGTAATATTTATATGTGTCATTTTCTTTCACGACCTCGGTATTACGTGGAATACCAAAATGGTTTGGAGGCAAATGAAATAAAATAACATTTTCGGTTACATTCTGTTTAGATTTCAAATCATAATATGTAAAACCATCCTTTTTGTAACATTTAACTTCGTAGTCAGAAACCCAAGCATCATTATAGTTATTAGGAAATTCACCAAGTATAACATCAATTGTTACTGTCCACTGAGCATACAGCGTCATATCTTCTGTGACTATTTCGGTGTCGAAATCCCATTTATCTGATAACTTTCCTGTTGTTGTATCCTTGGTCTTGTACCAGCCATCGAAGGTGTGAACCGTGTCTGAAGGATCTTCAGGCTTGGGAACCTTATCGCCACTTGTAATTGTCTGCGCTTCGGGTGCTGTGCCGGTGATGCCGTTCAGATCAAAGGTGACGCTTGTAACCAGTACGCCTGTCGGATTGTCTTCGTTTTGAAATAATCTCCCAACTGCATCTGCATTACAAGATATAAACAGCCCAACTGTAAGAAGGACCAATAATGCAATTGTTATAACTTTCTTCATCTCCTCAGTCCTCCTCTGTTAAAATGTAATACCCATACCGATTGTTGGGGTGACTCTGAATTCAGAGTATTTAATTTCATCTTTCTTCGGGAAACCAAACAATCCTTCACAGGAAGCAAACAAATCAAGGTGTTCGTTAAGCTTGAAATCAATTCCAAGTTCTGGTCCGAACTCAAGTACTGCACTTGTATTTTCATTATGTGCCTGCAAGTCCAATCCAAGCTTCATGTTTGTAAAAAGACTGAAGATTTCAGACATCTTGCAGGAATAACCGGCTTTGGCAAGAAATGAAACATCTGTAAAGTTCTTCTGATCTTCAAGCATATAAGTATCAGCTTTGATATCTGCACCAAGCATAAAGCCTTTTCCGAATTCCCAGTTGTAACCGACTCCTCCACCGATACCATACTTGGAATTTACTTTTTCTTTTACATCTCCGTCTTTCTGAATAAAGCTCTGAAATGTAAACGGATCAAATGAAACTGTCACTCTGTGACTTGCAAAAACGCATGTACTTATAACAAGCAACAGCATCAAAAATGTTAATGTTTTCTTCATAAGGCAAAAGCTTGAATTTCAAAGTAAGTTCCCGGGGGAGTAGAAGTTAGATAATCTTGAGATAAATTCTCATGTTGAAAAGAAAAAACTTGCCATTTTTTGAAAGA
>JAZLMO010000062.1:0-2758 GCA_045598675.1 Sphaerochaetaceae bacterium | reverse complement strand
CAAAGAATGTGAACACGTTTGTCTTGAAATTGACGGAATAAGCACAACTCTCAATCTCAGGATGCTGGGGAAAGTTCAGGCTTACAACAGCGCACTTGCAATTCTTGTACTGAACAGACTTGGTCTGTACAGAAAAGGTATTACTGAAAATGCTTTGGAATGTACCGCAATTCCCGGAAGAATGGAAAAGATAAATTGGAAAAGAACTCTGTTCATAGACGGAGCACACACAAAGGACAGTATAGAAAACCTTATGTTAAGCTTCAGGGAAATTTATCCGCAAAAAACAGGAATCTGTATCTTCGGATGTGTTGCAGATAAAAAGTATGAATGGATGAGCAGATTCATTCTTCAGAATTTTGGAAAAGTCATAATTTCAAAACCCGGAACATACAAGAAAAGCAATCCCAAGGCATTGTATGAATACATGCTTTCAATCAAAGATAAAAGTCATAAAATCATTCTTGAAGAAGATTGCTCAAAGGCACTTGAATTATGCTGTGAGAATACGGAAATAAATGAACCTGTATTGGTCTGCGGATCCTTTTATCTTGCAGGGTGCATCAAGGAGGCACTATGTCTCTGAACTGGAAGGAAATTGAACTTATAATAACGGAAGAAGACGTAACAGGAAGCAAAATTCAATCTGTAATTCAAAACAGTTTTCATGCACTTACATGGGAACTTTATAAAACCGGAAGAGGAAAATTCTACTACTACACGGAAGTGGGAACTGAGACTTCCAGACTTCACACTCTGTCTTCAGATAAGCCTATAGGCAAAACAAAAAAACTTCAGAGATTCATTCAGTTTGCAAGAAAGAATATAGAAGGTTCCGTTATAGAAAAAGTTGAGCAGCTGCCTTACGACAGATGTGTAATCTGGCACCTGAAAAACCATGACAGAATTCTGAAAATCTATATAAGACTCTACAGCGGTCCGGGAGCAAACATCATAGTTACGGATGAGAATGACAGAATATCGGATTTACTTCTCAGAAGACCCGGACGTGAAGAAATCAGCGGTAAAATCCTTACAGTTAATAAGCGGTCGGAAGAAGGAAAAATATTCACGGTAAGAGAGCATGAAGGCTCATTCAATTCATTCATAGAACGTACATCATCTGAAATTCAGAACCGTGATATTTATGAAAGCCTGAAAGCTCAGTTGGAAAACAGAAAAGAACATGAACTTGCAAGAATTTCCAATTCAATCCGAAGTGTCAGTCAGACCATGGAGAACAACAGAAATTACGGACAACTTAAATATGATGCAGATTTGCTTTCTTCCAATGTACATCTATTCAAACAGGGTGACGGTTCCGTTAGTATCCATGACTGGAATAAGAACAGTGATATTATTGTAGAACTTAACAGAAGTCTTTCTCCCGGAGCAAATATTCAGGCCTTTTACGACAGATATCAGAAGTCAAAAGGAGCCTACGAAAATGCAGTTGCAGAACTGGAAAAACTCAAGGACGAATATAAGTTCACAGAACAGAAATACAACAAGGCTCTGACTCCTTCAGATG
Organism: Sphaerochaetaceae bacterium; assembly: GCA_045598675.1. Lineage (GTDB taxonomy): Bacteria > Spirochaetota > Spirochaetia > Sphaerochaetales > Sphaerochaetaceae > JAZLEZ01. Next base: position 1,227 of record JAZLMO010000062.1, on the reverse strand, counting down.
ACCGGGACAATGACATAAGGCGTATAAAAAACCTGCTGGAAAAAACAGTTTCCAAAGAGGTTGTACACCAAGGTCCGGGAATCAGATGTTCAAGCGGAGGTTTTGAAATTCTGGCCGGAAGAAACGCAAAGGAAAATGATGAACTGTTGCGTCACTGGGCAAAGGGAAATGATATGTGGATGCACACAAGGGATTTCCCCGGAGGATACGTATTCATAAAGTATGTCCGCGGAAAAACAATTCCTTTGGATGTTCTTCTTGATGCTGCAAATCTTGCTGTTCTTTTTTCTAAGGGAAAGAGCGACTCTCAAGTTGACTTATACTACACTCAAGTTAGATATCTGCGACGTGCAAAAAACGGTAAAACAGGTTTGGTACTTCCAACTCAGGAAAAAAACCTTACTGTAAAACCTGACAGAAGCAGAATTTCAAAACTGCTTCCAAATGGAGAAAACTATGATAGCCAGAGTTAACAGAGGAATTCTATATCCTGAAAATCCGATTATTGAAAAAAAGCCGGATTCAACACCTGTTGTCCTTCCTCATATTCAAAAAGTTCCATGTGCCTCATACGAAATCTGCAAAGAGCAGCTTGATGAGATTTTCAGTCACATGGGAAACTGCAATCCGGAATACATTTTTGTTTTCGGTATTCTGAAACAGGGCAAAATAGACTTTGATGATCCTTTTATGATTTATACAAATGAAGACTGTACCTTTGAAGACACAGTTCTTGTAAAAAACGATGAAGTCTGCAGCGAAGAATTCTGTGCGGAAATTCTTCTTCCTTACTGCGATGTATATTTTCCCAACTCAAAGGTATATCAGTTTCTTGCAAACGGAATTTCGCCTCTTTCAGAGGACTTTATGAATAGTCTTATTAAGAAATATCCTGAATCCCTGTTTCTTATATCAGATTGCGGATTGCAGAATAATCATCAGGTTCAACCCAATTGACAGATGAAAAACTTCTGAAGAATGTCATCTGGCGCTTTGCATAGTGTACAGAGTCCATGATGATTTCTTCTCTGATTTTCCCGATATCCAATTTTTCAAATGGAATACCGCTGTCAAGTTTTCTGAAGAATTCACTGTACCCTATTCCCTGCATACTCTGCCATTCAGATGAAGCACCCATGGCAATCAGTTTTCTGATTTCATCTTCAAGACCCTGTTCAAACATTATATCAACACGCTTTTCTATCCGTTGTCTGAGTTGCTCACGGT